>JBCNPI010000017.1:0-42949 GCA_039593415.1 Rhizobium sp.
GGCGCTTGCCAATGCGGCCGAGGCGGGAAGGCCGCCTTTGCCGATCTCAGCAAGTGCGATCACAGCCGGCAGAATGGCCGAGGGGTGATAGTCGCTGGCGAGAATATCGAGCACTCCGGCCTCGTAGGCTTCGCGTGCGGAAAGATTGCCGGAATAGGAAAGCCCGCGCAGCGCGTTCGGTGCGCCCATCGCCGTTGCCAATCCGAGGCGTCTCGCTTCCCTTGCCGTTGCGATATTGATCGGAAACTCGCTGATCGCGGCGCCGAGGCCATGCAGAAGCGCCGCCTTCTCGACGGTATCGTCGTCATGGGATGCCAGCACTACGCCGTGCTCGCGCGCCAATTCCGACAGGCCGTTGATGATGTCCATGCTGTCGCCATGTTCGCTGCGGGCGGCCATGCGCTGTTTAACAAGCTCCGCCGCCTGGGCCTCGCTGATCTTCCTGGCCTTTGCCGTGTTGACGATATGCAGTTCGATATCGCGATATTGGCCCTGACCTGGCGTGTGATCCATCAGCGAAATCAGGTGGAGCGCGCCGGCGTCGATCAGCGCCTTGGCTTCCTTCAAGGCGGGCAGGAAGGTCACCTCGAAGCGGCCATGGACGCGATGGTCGATCAGCAACTCCTCCCGCATCGATGCGAGCTTTTCAATCATGGCGTGGGTATGCTCGATGGAGCGGACATGGCCGTAAGTTGCCGGGGTGAAGGCAACGGCTGCATAGGCTGTCGTCACGCCATTGGCGGCAAGCATCTTGTCGAGGTCGTAGACGCCGAGTTCGAGCGGCATGCGGACATTGACCCGCGGTTCCACGCATTTTTCGATCATATCGCCGTGCATATCGACAAAGCCGGGCAACAGAAACCGGCCGTGACCATCGACCTCCGCTCCCTCGACCGGCCGCTCGCTGATATCGGCGATCAGCCCATTCTCAATTCTGACGGCGCCGCGCTCGATCACGCGGTCCTGCAATATAATTTCAAAATTACTCAGCCACATCGTCCTGTTCGTCCTCGATCTTGATGGCTTCCAGATGCAATTCCCGGTCGATCAAAGCTCTTACATCGTCCGGATGGTGAAAGACACCGATCATCGCAACACCGGATGCCTTGAGCTGGGCCAGTCGTTCGACCAGTGCGCGGCGGGCGGAATAATCGAGCGAGGCCGTCGGCTCGTCGAGCAGCAGCAGCCGCTGCGGCAGGATAAGCGCGCGGGCCAGATTGACCTTCTGCTGCTCGCCGCCGGAAAAGGTCGAGGGATAGGCCGACCAGAGCTGCTTTTTCACGCCGAAGGCATCGAGCCAGCGTCGCGCCTCAGTCAGCGCTTCTAAATGCGACGTACCGGCAAGCCTCAGCGGCTCGGCGACGATCTCTTCGGCTGCCACGCGCGGACGCGCGTTGAGGAATTGGGTGACGAAGCCGATTTCCCGGCGTCGCAATACGGCGATGTCGACATCGGCGGCGGTCGCGAGATCGATGATCCCTTCCTGCGTATGGTAATAGACGTGGCCAGCGCGGGGCAGGTAGGAGCGGTAGAGGGTGCGCAGCAGCGTCGATTTTCCCGCACCGTTCTCACCCTTCAGCAGGATGAATTCGCCTGCGCTCAGCTCGAAACCGACATTCTCGAAGGCGAACAGCGTGCGCTTGAGGTGATGCATCTCGAATTGCTTCGAAAGGCCCTGGACATGCAAAATGGGAGCAGCCGTCTGCCGGGCGGAAACCTGAATATTCATCTCTGTTGTTTCCTTCAAAGCTTGGCGTGAACGAGCTGCTGCGTATAGGCGTGCTGCGGGTCCTGGAAGATCTGGTCGGCGAGACCTTGTTCCACGATCATGCCGCGCCGCATGACCATAACCCGGTCTGCCATCGTGCGGATGACACCGAGATCATGCGAGACCAGAATCATAGTGATGGAACGCTCGCGCTGCAGCCGCTTCAGCGTATCGAGAACCAGTGCCTGCACGCTGACGTCGAGGCCGGTCGTCGGCTCGTCGAGCAACAGGACGGCAGGTTCGAGCGCGATCGCCTTGGCAAGCTGCACGCGCTGCTGCATGCCGCCGGAAAGCTCGTTCGGCCGGGCGTCCATGCGCTCGATTGGAAATTCCGATGCGTCGAGCGACTGGCGCGCCCGTTCGCGTAGCTCGGCGAAATTGCGGTTGCCGGCGATCAGCAGGCGTTCGGCCACGTTGCCGCTGCTGGTGTGGTTCATCAGCAGACCGAGATGAGGGTTCTGATAGACAATGCCGATATGATGCGCGCGCAGCATCCGCCGCTCAAAGCGGTCGAGCGTATAGAGATTGCGGCCTTCATGTCCGGGAAGCGCCAGATTATAGATGCCTGTATCGGGCGTATCCTCGAGGTTCATCATCCGAAGAAGCGTCGACTTGCCAGAGCCGGATTCGCCGACGATTCCGAGCACTTCGCCCGGATAAACTGTCACATCGACGCCGCCGAGAGCGGTGACGTCACCATAGTTGCGCGCAATGCCGCGCATGGTCAGGATGGGTTCGGCCAGCATCAACCGCGGCGGCTGGCGGGTCAGCTCTGCCGATTGGGTGAGATCAATCGCCGCCATCAGTCCATCCTTCCGTTCTTGTACCAAGTCTCGCCGATCTCGACCGGTTCCGCTTCCGCCTTGCGGATGTGCTTCACGCCGAAATGGCTGTCGGACAGTTCGTATCGCGAGGAGCCGTCTTCCTGCGGCAGCTCGTTCATGAAAAAGCCGGTGACGTTGCTGCGATAGCAGGTCTTGTCCTGGTGGTCCTCGACGCGATAGGGCACGTCGTCGAACACCAGCGGCTCGACACGCGTATAGGGCGGCACGGCGAAGATGCGCTTTTCGCGGCCGGCCGACAGGATCGTCAGGTGATCGGCCTGGTGGAGCTTGGGCACGTCCCAGCGCGGAATGGGCGATGGTGTCATCACATGGCGGCCGTTGACCATGCTTGGATAGCTGGACCCTTGCATGATCCGTCCCGACTTGACGAGTTGCTCGTAGAGCACGAGCCACAGTTGACCGTAATCGGCATCGCCATGCATTTCGCGTGCGACGGACATATCCGGCTGCACCGGGCGCAACGGTTCGGGATTCGGAACTTGCAGCACCAGGACCTGGTCTTCGCGCAGCCTTTCCTCTGGAATCCGGTGACGGGACTGGATGATGGTGGCCGCCATCGTGTCTTCGGTCTCCACCGCACCACCGACCCGCGCAACGAATTTGCGGATGCTGCTCGCATTGACGGAATCGTCCGATCCCTGGTCGATGACTTTGACGACGGAGGTGGGCTTGAGCAGCGTCAGCGTCACCTGCAGGCCGCCGGTTCCCCAGCCGCGGGCAATCGGCACTTCGCGGCTCGCATAGGGCACCTGATAGCCGGGAACGGCAATTGCCTTCAGGATGCGGCGGCGCATTTCGCGCTTGGCGGATTCATCGAGAAAGCCGTAGTTGAAGGCCATCCAGGGCTTGGTCAATTCCTGAAGTTTCATAGTGCGACCTCCTCCTGTTGCGTGGCAAGCTTTTCGGCGCTGGCCGGCTTTGCGGCAGAAGCCTCCTTGTCCGTCTTGACGCGACGCAACGCGTCCAAGGTCGACTGGAAGGTTACATAATGCGGAAGCTTGAAGTGGATGCAGAAGCCGGAGCTTTCCACCGGCTCGGTGTGGTAGAGGACGAATTCCTCATTTGAAGCGGGATGCGGATGGGGCTGAGTGGAGGCGAGATCGAGCGTTGCGGCCGCGATCACTTTCACCTCGTTCCAGCCGAAGGTCGCTGAAAAGCCCAGTTGCAATTCTCTCGACTTGGAGATGACTTCCGTTTGGCTGGCGCGAACACGCCCCGCGCTGAAGATCGTGCCGGAGGGATGACGCAGGCGAACCGGAGCATAGGCCAGGCGCAGCTCGTTGACCGTCGGATGCACGTCGCTGTAGCCACGCATGGTCGCATAGCCGAGCGCCAGCGTGCCGCCGGTGTCGGCGCGCGCCAGGCTCTGCAGCTTGTGGGCGCGTGCGGCTGGAAAGAGCAGCGGCTCGCGCGTCAGATCGGGGATTTCCTCCGATGCGACCGTCTCGACCGGGTGATCCGGAATAAGTCCCTGCGCCTTCTGCCAGCTGGTCAGCGATGGTTGCGACGCCGGCGCCGGCTTGGCGGCAGGAATCACGGGTTCCGGCACATAGTCCTTGCCTTGCAGCACGTCGACCTGAAGGAGGCGATGGGAATAGTCGAGCGTCGGCCCGAGGATCTGGCCGCCGGGAATATCCTTGAAGGCGGCCGAGATGCGTCGGACCGTCAAAAGATCCGGCTGGCCGACGGGTTCAGCAACCGCAATGCGGGGCTGCGTCGTGCGGTAGGCGCGCAGCAGCAGGATCGCTTCGTAGAGATCGCCGCCGGCCTGGGCGAGCGCCAGGGCGGCGAGGTCGGGCTCGTAAAGCGACGCTTCGCCCATCAGCCGGTCGATGAGATAGGGAAGGCCGGTGCGAACGGTCTCGACGCGCTCGCGCGTGATCGGGCCGAGATCGGCGCGGAAGAGCCGTTCCGCCTGTTCGATGGCGTATTCGCCACCGCGGGTTGCTACATAGGCCATCAGAGCACCTCGATTTCGGTAGAACGGGGGATGCCGAGCAGGCGCCTGCCGTCAGCCAGATAGAGATCCCAGCCAAGCGGATAGCGGATTGCCTTGGCACGCATTTGCCAGAAAGCAGGGTCGATGCCTTCGACCTCGAGTGTGACGCTATCCTTGATGCCGGGGCCGGTAAGGCGCAATCGCTGCCCGGAGCCGAAGCGTGCAGGGGCAAGAAGCGTCGCCGCGTCATCCGGATAAAGCAGGCTGCCGACGCGCAATGTCGACAGGGCTGCGA
This sequence comes from Rhizobium sp., assembly GCA_039593415.1. Lineage (GTDB taxonomy): Bacteria > Pseudomonadota > Alphaproteobacteria > Rhizobiales > Rhizobiaceae > Rhizobium. Next base: position 4,848 of record JBCNPI010000017.1, read on the forward strand.
CCGCCTCGGAAGAGCCGATGGCGGCAAAGACATAATCCGCCTCGGCAAGCGGCAGCCGCCTCGCCCCGGTTGCGGCTATTTTCAGATCCAGAGACGGATCATGTGTTACATGGAAGCTGCATTCGCGATCGAGCAGGCTTTCGGCGAGCGGCCAAAAACCTTCGGTGGGCAGTTCACGCAGCTCTCCGGGGCGGCTCAGCGCCCACATGAGTTCTTCGAATGTGGCATTGGTGCGCGTGTCGTCCAGGGTCGGCAGGAGATTGTTGACCATGGTCAGAATGTCTCCATCTGTACGCGAGTGGCCTCGACTTTTTGCAGCAGCTGCCGGTCTTCTTCTTCCTGGTGGCGCCGTTCGGCATTGAGGAGCTCGAGGATGAGCTTGGCCTGATGATTGGCGGCGATTGCCGCATCGATGACAGCCATCCCCATGGCATGCTCGAGGTCTCGGCCGACGATGGCGCCATAGCCTTCAACGGCCCACCCCGGCACGCGGATATGCGCCTCCGACACCAGAACTTCGCCGAGATGAAATGCGGTGCCTCGAACGGTATCGACGAGCGGCAGCATGGCAAGGCCGGTGCGATTGATGACAGCGTCGACCTCACCGATCGTGTCGAGCACCTTTTCTGCCACAGCCTTGATGTTTGCCGGCCGGCCGGCGGCAAGAATTTCCAGCGCCTGCGCATGGCTATAGGACGCGCTGACCGGATTGCCGGGCTTCTCGTCAGTCATCATCTTTTCCTCGGGCATTTAACAGCGGCGAGAGCTCGCCTGAAACATTCGGATAATTACTATAATCATCCGAATGAATTGTCCATGACGTTTTGTCGTCCAAGATGAGATTCTTGAGGCAGTATAAGACTTTCAGCCGCTACGTCGGCGCAGCCATTCCGCCGTTGTCCGGCTGGCGTCCTGCGCGGCCGCGGCCGGCGTTTTTCCTTCCAGCAATTCAAACAGGAAGGAGCCTGCAAAGCGATCGCCGGCGCCGATGGTGTTGGTCGTGTCGACGCGGTCCGCCGGCGCGACCTCGACGGTCTGTGTGCCGTCAAATAACGTGATCGGGCGCATGCCATCCGTGAGCACGAGCATCTTCAGCCGCGAGCCGGCGATCTGGAGCGCACGTTGCCAGGCCCGCGCGAGATCGTCCGGAACATCGCCACGCGAGGAAATTACATAATCGGAAGGGCGCGGCGTTGCCGGCCGCAGCGGAAATTGCGTGAGGACGAGCGGCAGCGCCTTGATCTGTTCGACGAGGTTTTCGTCGAGGAGGAGGGCATTGATATAGACGCCAGTTCCTGACAGGCTGCCGGCGGCCGTCAGCGGTTGCGATCGTCCGGCGGGCGCGATGATTGTCCGCTCTCCGTCGGGCTCCAGAAAAATTTCGAGAGGTGCCGTCTCTCCGGGCACCATTATTATGTGTCCGGTGTCGAAGCCGTCCGCGATGAGTGATTGGAGCGCCGCTTGTCCTTGCGCATCCTGCATGAGCCGCGAGACGATGGCGACGTCGGCTCCCAGGTCCAACAGCTGTTGGCCGGTATAGAAAGCACCGCCACCGAGCTGGGTCGTACGGGAGGAAAACTGTATCCGTCCGCCTGGAGTAAGCGGCGCATCCAGTTGCCATATGCGATCGTGATTGACCGATCCGATAACGATTATCCGGGGCATGTCTCTGCCTATCTGTCGTCAATTCCTGGTGCCAGCGCGTCGACGATGAAACGCTGTGCGATGAGGAAGATCAAGAGAACGGGAACGATCGATAACAGGCTTGTCGCCATCAGCGGCCCCCAGGCACGTTCGGCGCCCTCGAGATCGGCAAAGACGGCAATACCGGTCGTGAGTGTTTTCTTGAATGCATCGTCCAGCACGAGCTGGCCCCAGAGGTAGATATTCCAGGCGCCCATGAAGGAAATCACCGATAGGGCCGATATTGCGGGAATGACGTTCGGAACGCCGATCTCGATGAACTGCCGCCACAGGCCACTACCATCGATCCGCGCCGCCTCGAACATCGAGGTAGGCAGCGACCGGAACGCCTGGCGCATGTAGAAGACGTAGAAGCCGATATAGGGGATCGATGGGATGATCATCGCGCCATAGGTGTTGAAGGCCTGGAGTTTTACGATGGCAATATAGGTCGGAATGATCGCCAGCACGTTCGGAAACGACATGGTGGTGATGACGAACCAGAACAGCGCCTGCTTTCCCCTAAATTCGAGCCGACCGAAGGCGAAGCCCGCAGGGATCGCAAGAGCGAGTTTTCCGACTGTGATGAGCGTTGCGGTCAGTATGGAATTCCACAGCCACATCCAGATCGGATGGCGGCTTGCGGCAATGGTGAAATTCGACAGTGTCGGACTGTCTGGCCACAGGCGAACGGCCTTGGCCATGATCATGTCGTTCGGCGTGAAGGCGGCGGATACCATCCAGACGAGCGGAAAGACGGTAACGATGCAGATTGCCGTCAGCACGAGGTGCAGCAGCAACCTGTGAAGTCTATGGCCGATGTCGCTCATCTGTAGTGTACCCGCTTCTCGCTGACGCGGAACTGCAGCCATGTGATGGCAAGCACGAGAACGATGATGATGACGGCGACGGCGCTTGCCGGCCCGAACTGGAAAAACAGCAAGCCTTGCTGCCACAGGAAATAGAGAAGGCTCGAGCTTCTGCCGGCAGGTCCGCCATGGGTCAGAACGTCGATGACGCCGACGATATCGTCAAGCACATGGAAGAAGGTCGTGACGCTGATGAAGAAGGCCGTCGGCGTCATCAGCGGCAGGCTGATGTCGAAGAAATGTCGTGCCGAACCTGCACCGTCGAGCTCGGACGCCTCGCGCAATTGATGCGGCAGATTTGCCAGTGCCGCCAGCCATAAAAGCATATTGAGGCCGAAGGTCTTCCAGAAGGTGACGAGGCTGACACAGAGCAGCGCAAGGTTCGGGTCCGTATGCCAGCGCGACGGCGGGAGGCCGAGATGGCCGAGCACCTCGTTGAAGAGGCCGTTGACCGGGTTGAACAGCCAGGACCAGGCAACGCCAGCAACCGAATAGGCGACGATCGTCGGCAGAAACAGGCTGCCGCGATAGAACCCCTGCAGCGGATTCTTGCGCACCGAATGCAGCATGACCGCGAAGATCAATGGAATGACGATCTCGGCAGGAATGAGGACGACGCAGTAGAGTAGCGTATTCCATGCCGCCATGCGGAAGTCGGAATTGTCGAAAATCGTCGCGTAGTTGTCGATGCCGACAAAGCGGATGTCGGCCGACAACAGATTCCAGTCGACTACCGATAGCAACATCGATGCTATCAGCGGGCCGTAAAGGAATATCGCAACGGAAAGAACGGCTGGCCCCACGAACAGGTAGGGAGCCAGCGATCGGAGACGGAATGGCATGATGCGAAGCCTATGCCGAAATCAGTCCGGCAAGCTCGTCATGCGCTCCTTTGATACCGTCGGGAACGGTTGCTTCCTTAAGCAGCATGCGCGAAACCCACTTGCGCCAGACGGCCTGACCTTCGAGGCCGCGCTTGCCCGGCCAGATCGTCTCTGCGGTCAGCCCGTCGGCAAGCTGCGCGGCTGCCGGCTTCATGAATTCGTTGATCAGCGGAATGTCGTGCATCGATGTGTTGAGATATCCGGTCTCGGACCAAAGTGCCTGACCTTCCTTCGAAGCGCAAAATTCAAGGAAGGCAAGAGAGGCCTCCGCCTGTTCCTTGTTGTGTGTGTAGACGGCGAGGAAATTGCCGCCGCTGTTCATCTTGCGCTGATGCCCTGCCAGACCGGGGAACTTGGTCGTGACAGCCTTTGCCGCGCCGAAGGGGAAAGTGACGGCTGCCGTCGAACTGGTCGTGCAAATCGCAAGCGCTCCGGACTGGAAGGCGGCCGTCTGCTCCTTGTCACTGACAGGCAGCCAGAGGCCTTCGTGGGCCGGCGCACAATATTCGCTCATGCCGGCGATTGCCTCCTTGCTGTTCAAGGCCAGTTTGCCATCGGGATCGATGATGAAGCCGCCGGCGTTCTGGATGAAGGACTGGCTGGTCCATTCGTTGTTGGAGAGCGAGATCGGCGAACGATAAGTCGCATGCTTGCCCTTGAGCGTCGCGTCGAGCTTGCGCGCGCTCTCGTAGAGCCACTTCGTATCAGGTGTTCCCGACAGTTTGGGATCGAGGCCCACAGCCTTCCACATGTCGCTGTTGATATAGGTGATGGGTGTCGACATTGCCCAGGGAAGACCGATCACGGCACCGTCGATGGTAACCAGCGGAAGGACCGACGAACGGAAATTGGCAAGGATTGCCTCGGCCTTTGCGGCGTTGATCTCGCGCAGGTCGCGGGCGCCGAGCGTGCGCTTGGCGAAATAGCCGAATTTCCAGCCTGTGACCATCATGGCGGGCGGGCGGCCTGCGGCGATACTCGCGACCGCCTTGGCAGTCACGGCCTCGTAGTCACCGTCGAAACGATTGGTGAGTGTGACGCCGAGCTGCTTTGCGTTGAAGGCGTCGACAACCTTCTGGAATGGCTTATCGGGACCCCAGGTGCTCGAAATTTCGATAGCCGCATCGGCAGACCGGGCTTTGCCGGTCATCATGATCGATGTGCCGATGACCGCGGTCGTGCCCGCGATGAATTGCCGACGATTAAGCCCTGTCATCATACCCTCGATATTCGAATGATTGAGTAAACATCCGAATATATATGTAATGACCACAGGTGACACTCCTGTGAAGGTCTGATGGTCTAGCGGTAAAAGATCGAAGCGAATGTTGCTTCAGCAGCTCTCAAGCGGAGCCGGCCATGGGGCGGAGATTGAAAAGCGATGCTGGAGCCGATATATGACATTCGAATGACATCAACAAACTCGGATGAGTAGGCATGGAAAGAAAACTGCTGCACGGGCAATGGCAACAGGTCGAAAACGATATCGCCGAGGATATTCTGACTGGCCGCCTGTCACCCAAGGCGCAGCTTCCCACGGAAGCAGATCTGATGGAACGGTTCGGTGTGGGGCGCCATACGATACGGCGAGCAATTTCCCGTCTGGAGAGCCGCGGGCTGGTCTTGGTTGAACAGGGGCGCGGGACCTTCGTTCGCGATAGCCGCCTCGACTACCGTTTGTCCGAACGCACGCGCTTTTCCCAGAACCTGCTCGATCAGGGCAGGGAACCGCTCGGGCAGGCCATCCATGAAGAGGTGGTCCCCGCGTCCGAGTTTATCGCCGAGGCGTTGCGGCTTCCTCAAGGTGAGCCCGTCTACCATATCGTCCGGCGTGGCTTTGCCGACGAAGAGCCGATCAACTATTCGCATGCCTATTATCCCGTACGTCGTTTTCCGGGCTTCGACGAGGCCCGGCGCAGCGGGCGAAGCGTGACCGTCATTCTGGCCGAATACGGCATACCCGATTATATCCGTCTGCGCACGGATATCATCGTCCGTCTGCCGACGGGCGAGGAGGCGAAGCAGCTTTGCCAGTCCATGTCCCAACCGGTCGTTGCGCTAAGAAAGGTGGACGTCGATCTCAAGGGCACGCCGATCTCCTATTCGGAATCCGTCTGGCCGGGCGAGCGAGTCCAGTTCTCGATCGACAATACCAGTCAGCTTCTGGACGTGCTTGCGCGCGGCGAGGCTGGCTGAACGGATCGGTCCGCGCGATTGCCCCCCGTCGGCATTGAATGACCTGGCCGTTGCGCCATGCTAATATATGGTCCGTCAGATGCGCACGGGGGGAATGGCGATGTTGGAAATGGACAGCGTATTTTCCGGCTCGATTCCGGAAAACTATGATCGGTATATGGTGCCGCTGATTTTCGAGCCTTATGCCGCGGATATAGCGCAACGAGCCGTGTCTCTTGCGCCGAGCGCCGTCTTGGAGATTGCGGCGGGCACCGGTGTCGTCACGCGCACACTGGCGCCGAATCTGTCTTCGACCGCAAGCTATGTCGTCACCGACCTCAATCAGCCGATGCTCGACTATGCGGCTTCGCGGCAGCCTGCGGATCGTCGTATGGCATGGCGCCAAGCGGATGCTCAGGCCCTGCCCTTCGAAAATGCGGCTTTCGATCTCGTCCTTTGCCAATTCGGGGCCATGTTCTTTCCCGATCGCATAGCGGCCTATCGCGAGGCAAAGCGTGTTTTGAAGCCCGGCGGACATTTCCTGTTCAACGTGTGGGATCGCATCGAGGAGAATATATTCGCCGACGAAGTGACGAAGGCTCTGGCCAGGATTTTTCCGAACGATCCGCCGCGCTTTCTGGCGCGTACGCCGCATGGCTATCACGATGCGGACCAGATCAGCAGCGATCTCGAGCATGCGGGTTTTTCCGCTGTCGTGATCGAAACGAGAGCCGAACAGAGCCGGGCATCCTCGCCGCGCCTTCCGGCGGTTGCCTATTGTCAGGGAACTCTTCTCCGCAATGAAATCGAAGCAAGAGAAGCAGGAAGGCTGCAGGCTGCAACCGATTATGCCGCCGCCGCGCTTGCAGAAAGGCACGGCAGCGGCGAGGTTTCGGCTAAAATTCAGGCGCATGTCGTCTTGGCTACGGCCTAGCGTTCAAAAGTTTAACTGAAGAATAACCATGATTTAAAGCAGGGCTGCCGATTTAGCCGCGTAGCGATGAGTTGTTATATCGTCCAGGATACCAAAGGGAGATCAAAGGTAATATTGGCCGAGATTTTTGGTGAGGTTTTATCGAGAAATACTTGAGAGCCGGGATGCGGGCAGCGATGCCGGCAAATCCACGCGTAGGCTTTTGAACCTTCAGGTCCTGCGTGCGCTGGCGGCCTTGTCCGTCGTTGTCGCCCATGCTCTGCACGAGACCGGGTTCCTGGCCGCAGCGATCGGGCGTGTGGCGATTGACGGTTCCGCGTGGAATCTCGGTTTCGGCGTCGACATATTCTTCGTCCTCTCCGGTTTCATCATGACCCATACGGCCGCTTGCGAATTCGGTAAAGGCGGCGCTCCGCTCCGCTTCTTCCTCCGGCGCTGCGCGCGTGTGATCCCGCTCTATTGGCTACTGACCAGCATCATGCTGCTCGGCGCGCTTGCGGTTCCCTCGCTGCTTGCTGTCCCCATCGGGACCTTGTCCCATATCCTCGCATCCTATTTTTTCATCCCGTCCGGGCGCGGCGTCGATGAGGTCAGGCCGGTGCTCGCGCTTGGCTGGACCTTGAATTACGAGATGCTGTTCTATGTGTTCTTCTCTTTAGCGCTGCTGTTGCCGATAAGGCTGGGCATCGTCTGGCTGTCGGTGCTGATGGTCGGGATGGCGCTCGTCGGAAATCTCGTTGATACCAGCCATGTCCAGATGGCCTTCTGGACGAGCCCTATCATTCTTGAGTTCCTGTTCGGCGTCTATGTCGCGCTGATCTTCCGCAGCGGCGTGAGGATCGGCGTGGAAGCGGCGCTCGTGTTCGTGGCCATTGGCCTTCTCGGCTTCGTGCGTGTCTCCTCCCCCTGGGATGATGCGGCCCTGCCGCAATTCCTGCGGAGCGGCCTTCCCGCGGCCCTGTTCGTTCTTGCGGCCGCAATCGGTCCCGTCTTGCCTTACAGGAAGATTGTCTTATGTGGTGTTGCCCTGGGAGATGCCTCCTATAGCCTCTATCTCGCCCACCCCTTTATTCTGCGGCCAATGCGGGCTATCTGGGAGAAAGTGATCGGCGGGGCTCTTCCCGTTGGCTTGTTTACCGTCTTTTCGACGCTTGCTGCCGCCTTGTTTGCTCTGGCGCTCTTTCAAAGCGTCGAAAAGCCGCTTACGAGCTGCGTTCAGAGCATCGTGCTTCGTTCCGGAAGGCATAAGCGGAGATCGCCCGGCGCCCTCCCGACGGCCGAGACCGAAAGCATCTGAGCAAAACACGAGGTGGGCTTGCTGAGGCCTCCAAGGATCGGCGGCTGCGGAGATATGACTGCAGGGCCGTTCAATCGGCCCATTCCGGATCGGTTGTAAACGCAATCGTCAGCCAACGGTCTGGACCTTCGTCACCAATCGCTTCGCCGATTTCGTCGCGGATATGGTCCCATTCCTCCAGCTTCCTTGCCGGTTCATTTGGCGGCACGATGAAGTAAAGTTCGACCTGCTTGCCGCGCCCGACACGGGCGACATAGGAGCGGTAGGATAGAAAATTGTAGCGCTGGACGACCTCGCTTGCCACTTGGTCAACATGCTCTCTGAGATCAGAAGGCGTCACGAGCAGGATATCGGCAAAGGCCTGCTTGATCGTTCCGATCGGCATGGGAATGACGACGATGCAGACCAGAGCCAGAGCAACCGGATCGACATAGGGCGACATCCATTGCAGGCTTGTTGCCTGAATGAAAAAGCCGAACACGAAGGCGATGAGCAATGCCCCGCTCAGGCTGCCTGTCATCACCCAGGCCTTGGCATCCAGGGCGATGAAATTGGATCTGACCGTCCTGTTCGCCCGTGTGGCATAGGCAGCCATCAGAAAGGCGATGATCATGGTCAGCACCGCATAGATGATGGCTTGATCGAAGGAGAGATGCCGCCCGCCGGCCATGATGCTGCCGACGGCATTGATCAGGGCGTAGATCGCGGCCCCCGTCAAAAGGACGCCATTAAGGCCAAGCACCATGGGTTCGAGATGCCAGAAGCCCATGGTGAAATGCTTGGCGAACTTGCCGGCGGATGTGGCGTTCGTCGCGGAAGACACGATCAGATTGGAAACGATCAGCGCAACGATCGTCATGGTCGCATCCGTGAGCGCGTAGACGCCGTCGAAGACGATCGCGTAGGAGCCGGAGAGAAGACCGAAAACGATACCGGCGGCTGCCAGAACGAAGGTCACGACAATGGAAATACGCAGGACACTTTGTTCGGTTGCCACTTTCCAATCCCCGGATAGAGGTGCTTTGTCCGCTTCGGATAATTTCAAAGCTGCGCCGAACTCTTATCGTGTCATTTCACCCGAGCCAATCGGGAAGGAGCGTGCCTGATGTGTCTTCTTCCTATTTGTCGTTCTGCCCCTGTCGTCTGAATTCGGTTGGCGTGACGCCGACCAGCTTCTTGAAGTCGCGCGCAAAGTGAAACGGATCGGGATAGCCGCATCTGGCGGCTATCCTGCCGACCTGCTCATCGGTTACGATCAACAGCGGTTTTGCGGCATTGATGCGTTCGTGGCGAAGCCAGTCGACCGGCGTCGTTCCCATTCTTTGGCGGAAACGCCGAAACAATTGCGCTTGGCTGAGATTGGCCGCCGTTGCGAATTCGCTGACCGTCCATGGATGCCTCAGGTCGGCACGGATCGTCTCCATGACCCGCTGCAATCGTTGAACCGCTCCGCCGCCGTCGCCACTGTCGGCACGTTCGGATACCAATGAAGAGACCAGTTGTGCGAGCGAGGCGAAACAACGGCTGTCGGCAAGGAAGCCGTTTCCTTCCATTTCATCGAGAATGCCGGTGAACAACGCATCCAGCTTGGCTGGGTTTGTCATCTCGAAGACCGGGTTCGCAATCACGCCGAGACTGTCAAACAGCGTGTCGAGCCCATATCCGACGAATCCCAGCCACAGATAGGACCAATGCGAGTGACGCGGCTCGCAGCGATGTGAATACAGCATCGCGGAATCCAGCCATGCCATCGTCCCCTCACGCAGAAAGCTTGAGACACCATTGACCTCAAGCAGACCTTTGCCGCCAAGAGTAAAGATCAGGGTGTGCTGGTTGAAACGATGGGCGATCGGCATTTCTTCAGGCGTACAGACCCGGCGGCCGGCGGCGAGAAGCGAGTAGGGGAAGGCACGGGACAACCGGCTCGGGGTCTGAAAGAAGACGTCGTCGAGGGGGTGGATTTCTGCTGAAGTCGCTTCGCTGGTCATGGCGGACCGAGCCTATTCGAGAATGAGAGTTTTATCCATATGGCTGCGGTTCGCATCCATGTCTTTTCGCCGCTCGCCGCTGTAATCTGCGGCCGATGAAGAAGAATGGACGAGGTCCTGACCATGGCGCCGGCAACTCCAGCATTTGATCCGCTCTCGCAAACGTTTACGGACGATCCCTATGCGGCTTACCGCGAACTGCGCGCCAGCTCGGATCCTGTCTATTACGAGCATTTCGACATATGGCTGCTGTCGCGCTATCAGGATGTCGCTGCCGCCGCCGCCGACAAGACGCTCGTGCGTTCCCTTGAATTCTTTCTGTCCCCCGAGGAGATAGAGGAACAGAAGATCAGGCAGAATTGGCACGACATGCCGAACCACTCGCGTTTCGTGCAATTCAGCCTCCTGGATTCGGATGGCGAAACCCATGATCGGCTGCGCCGCAAGGTCTTCCGCGAGTTTACGCCCGCACTCGTGGCGCGCCAGCGCGCCATGATACAGGATTTCGTCGACCGCCTGTTCGACCGCCTTCTTGAAGCCGGTAGGATCGATTTCGTCGAAGACCTTGCCTCGCAGGTTCCCGGCCACATCATCGGCTCGGTTCTGGGCGTGCCGGAAGAATATGCCGGGCAGCTGCGCAAGTGGTCGGAAGAGGTCGTGCAATATTTCGATGTCGATCGCAGCGCGGAGCGCAAGGCGATCGCCGAACGCGCGACGACGGAATTCTATGAACTCCTCAAGGAGCTCATCGCCGAGCGCGTACGCAATCCGCGCGACGATCTTCTCTGTCGGCTGACCGAAGCGCATGTGGCCGGCGAGCTGACCGAAGACGAACTCGTTTCCACATGCATGCTGATCCTGATGGCGGGACACGGCTCGACGATCGACGTGCTGGGCAGCGGCATGCATGCGCTGATGCAATATCCCGACGCGATGGCCAAGCTCCGCCATACTCCGGCCGTGATGTCGACCGCCATCCAGGAAATGTTCCGTTTCGAGTCGCCTCTGCCGTTCTTTCATCGCTACCTGACGGAAGAGAAGATGATTGCCGGCAAGCGCCTGCCGAGAGGCTCGAAGATCGGCCTGCTCTATGGCGCCGCCAATCGCGATCCCGAACAGTTCGAGGCGCCAGACGAGTTCAATGTCGAGCGAAGCCCCAATCGCCACCTAGCCTTCGGCGGCGGCGCGCATTTCTGTCTTGGCAATCATCTTGCGCGTCTGGACATGGAGATCATTTTCTCGACGCTGCTGAACCGCACCCGCTCCATCGAATTGCTGGATGAACGCCCCGCCTATAAGCGTGGACTTTCAGTGCGTGGTCCGAAACGTCTCAACATCAGCCTCGTTGCCGCTTGAGCGGGTTTATCGAAAGTATGGAGAATGCAATGTGTGAAATCGTGTTCATCGATTCCGCCGGTCGCGAAACGCGCGTCAAGGCACAGGATGGCGAGACCTTGATGGCCATCGCCGTCAGGAGCGGCGTCGATGGCATCGTGGCGCAATGCGGCGGCGCCCTGGCCTGCGGCACATGTCACTGCTATATCGAGCAGCCGCATCTCAGCCTCCTGCCGCCGCCTTCAGAAGAGGAGGCGACGATGATCGAATTCGTGATGGAGCCGGCACCGAACAGCCGCCTCAGCTGCCAGATCCTTGCAAGCAGTGTCATCGACGGCATGCGCGTCGTCGTGCCGGATAGCCAGCAATAGGGGAAGGCACTGAGACAAGATGGCTAAGGCAGCCACCTTGTCGTGGCATGATCTCTGAACGGTCTTGGCTGACTACTCCTCGATCAGGAGGTCGATACCAGGGATCGTCGCATCCGGCCGCGAGCCGAGGAAAAAGGCGACACCGCTCTACGCCGGCAGGCGGTGCGACGACATCATGCACGTCGGCGCGCACCGTTCGTCGCAAGCTCGAGTAATTCTCCTGTGTTGATGACGAAAGTGCCCGGCACAGGCGGCGCATCGATCCAGACGCCGCCTTCGGTGCGCACGCGCAAGCCGGGCGTGGTATTCTGGAGCAGCACGGTGACGAAGCCGCCGTCCTTATGCGCGCCGCCCCCTGATTCGTCTCGGCAATATTTTCCACCGCCCGCATTTCCCAGAATGACAATGCGCGACATCGAATGGCGACCTGAAGATTCGAACCTGTCGAAAGCTTGGCAGAGATGCACGTTTATGGAGCTATTCTTCCATCGTTGCAATCCATGCTGATCATTGCGGTCAGGTCGCATCGCGGCGTATGGAATGCTGGATACCCGCGGGATTGGTGGCGATGAGGCTGCGTATGGTTGTCGGCACCAGGCCGAACCGGTCGAGCCCGACCTGGGTGGAAGGCGCCCAGCGAAATTCAAGGTCGGCGCTGCCGTCCTTTATCCGATGCACGATTTCCGTTTCGTGAAACGGAAGCGGCTGCCACAGCTCGGCCTCGTAATAAAAGCCGAGTTCGTGAACGCGTCGGCCGGCAAATTCAAAGAAGTTCTCGATGATGAAGCGCAAAGGGCCGATAGTGGCCTTGCAGCCGATTTCCTCTTCGATCTCGCGAGCAAGAGTTTCGGCGCCCGCCTCATGAAACTCGACCCGACCGCCGGGCAAAGACCAGAAGGTATCCGCAAGCGCACGGTGAATGAGGATATGATCGCCATGGCGGATCAATGCGCCTGCGCGCAATTGAAAGCGGGAATTTTCCGAATCCATGACGATCATGGTTCTTGTGGTTTCTGCCATGACCGGTCCTCCGATTGCGCGACGAGATGGAAATTACTTGCCAGGTATCGACTTCTGGTTACGAAATATAGGCAGCAGTTTAAGGGTTGTTCTCTCTTGGTTCATTTTCCCAATCGAGCGGGACCTTGGCGATGCGTTTCGTGAATCCAATCCCTTTCGTCAGCGATATCGAGCGCTCGAAGGCATTTTACCGTGACCTGTTGGGGCTGACGATCCTCAATGACTTCGGCAGTTTTGTATTGTTTGAGACCGGTTTTTCGATTCACGAAGGAAAATCGCTGGAGCGAACGATCTGGAAGCATGGGATTGAAAATTCCGAGCCATATTGGCGTCGAAATATCCTTCTTTATTTCGAACATGAGGATGTGAATACAGCGTTTGAAGCCATCGCTCCGCAAGTAGATCTCATCCATCCCGTTGAAAGGCAGGAATGGGGACAAAGGGTCTTCCGCTTTTATGATCCTGACGGCCATGCGGTGGAGCTCGGCGAGCCGCAGTAAAAACGGGAAGTATTCAGTCTCTTAGGGCATCGAATATCGCCGATGCCACGACGACCTCCGTTCCTGCCAGGCCGACCGAACAGAAAAGCGTCGTATCAATCGGCGATCTCGGGCCCGCAGCGTTGCTTGCCACAATGTCGGCAAGCTCCTTTATGCGATGTTCGTGACGTGATCCCGCCAGGAAAAAAGGCGAGGGGTAGGCCCGTGTCTGCGCAAGGGAATCTGTCACGATCAGGTCGGCGGCATCTGCTATATCAAGGCCGAGCTCATGACCCTTTAGCGTCTTCGGGCCTAGCGTGTTGATATGTGCGCCTCGCTTTAGTTGCGATGCTTGGATGACCGGTACATCGCTGCTGGTCGCGCAAAGCACGATATCGGCGTCCGCGATGGCTTCGCCCGCACTATCGACAGGATTTATCTCTATATTCAGCATGCGCCGCATTTCCCTGGCGAAAGCCTTGCGGTTTTTCTCGTCTCGGCCGAAGACCCGAACAGACTCTATTTCGCGAACTGTGGTGGCCGCAATCAATTGAGCTCGCGCTTGGGGGCCGCTACCTATCACGCCAACGGTTCTGGCATCGGGGGCGCTCAGATGGCGTATGGCGATACCTCCGATCGCTCCTGTCCGGATTTGGCCTAGGCGCTCGCCAAGAACGACCCCCTTGAGCCTTGCATCGTTGGCGGACCAAACGGCAACGATTTGCGAATGTTCAGGCCCATCGAACGTCTCGTAGATGCGAAAACCGGCGAGTGGTCTTTCGCCAAGTATGCCGCCGACTGTAAATACCAGATCGCCGCTGCCGGCAAATGAGACATGATGCCGGGGCGGGGAGACGAACATGCCCACTGCTTTGGCGGCGAAAGCAGTTTCCAAGGCATTAATTGCGACTGGCATGATAGTCGTGCTGGCCAGATCTTCGTCTTTCAGTATCTTCATTCGATAGATCTCCTTTAGGCGGGCCACCTTGCAACCTCAACCATAGTTGAGGTCAAGCGGCTGCCGGCGACATGCCAGATTTTTTCAGATGCAACGGCCGGCGGAGCCTCGGTGCAGATAACCAAGGGGATTGACCGCGGGTTCGAACGGCTTGGCTATTGCTGTCAACAGTCGCAAGCGCTTCAGATCGAGCGCATTTTGGGATGGCTTCGAAACAGGGAGCCGCCGCTACGCCGCGTCAACGCCCTTCGCCGAAATTGCGCAACCGGCTTGTGGAGCGACGCGAGTATGAGCGGTAGGAACAAGGCGGGGCGATGTTCGCCGTCGAATACATAATGCCTCGGCAGACCGCAGTGGTGGTTGTCGATATGATTCCGTTTTCGTCGAGCAAAGCAACTATTGTTGCGGAATTGTGCTGTTGTGCAGGAGCCACCCCATCGGAACATGCGGCGTTGCCCGCACTCTCTTTGGTTCGTTTTGTGAGTTGCAGACGATCAAGTCCGTAGCTTTCCGCGAAATGCTGCTTGACCAGGCTGAACCAATCTTCTGGCAGTGCGGCAAGCACACAGGTGTCTTCTACAATAGGACGTTGCGATATCCATTGTGCCGGACGTAAATCTGGTCCTGGCCATACAAAGACATTGACTTCATCAGTATAGATCCACTGCGGCTCGGCATCCAGGCCGATGTACCTGCGCAATTTCGGAGGGACTTCCAGAGCTCTGCGCCCTTCGGGCGGGCGCATATGGGAAATGCCGAGTGCATAGACTATTGTCGACCCGAGTTCATCCCGCTTGGAGAGGATCAATGCAGTCGGATAGACCTTCTCGGCGTCTTGCGGGTTCTTGGCCTTGCTCGACCACAGGTACTCATATGCGACGACATGACCGACGGGTGGCCGAGCAGGTATTTTCATAGATTCAACGCTTCAAAATGAATGGCTCATGGTTATCATCCATCTCGGGAATGTCCTCTAAATTGTATGGGGCGTCAGTCTCGACGCGAGACCGCATAATCAGGCTCACGTCACTCTCCGACAAAGCACCCACGGGAAGGGAAACTCTGAATCTCTGCCAAAGCTG
Source organism: Rhizobium sp. (assembly GCA_039593415.1). Classification (GTDB taxonomy): domain Bacteria; phylum Pseudomonadota; class Alphaproteobacteria; order Rhizobiales; family Rhizobiaceae; genus Rhizobium. The sequence continues at coordinate 19,923 of JBCNPI010000017.1, forward strand.
GTGAAACATTTCGGCCGATACCAGATAGGCTGTTGGCCTGCCATACTTTGTGATCTCGATCGGGCCTTGGTGCATCTTGTCATGCCATTCGCCAAAGTTCTTCTGAAACTCTGAAGCGGGAACGCTGGTCATATGATTGACCTCCATTTTCCGTAACATGTACAACATACGCAAAAATGGAGAGAGTCTCAACTGGGATCTGGCCTCATAGCCGTTCTGGCCAGGTCTTCGTCTTTCACTATTTCGTTCTACCGCATATTCTGGAGTGTAGGATGGACCCCGTGGTCATCGCCGGCACACTGACGAACATATGTTGCGGGTCATAGGCAAGAGGCGCCTTCGCCACCGGTTTCCGGGTCGTTTTCGTTGCCGATGCCACCGCAGCTAGGCGCGACCAGGACCACGATGCGTCGCTGCACGATATCTACCGCAGCTTTGGCGATGTGCGTTCGACGGATGAGGTTGTTTGATTGATAAGGCGATAGACCGAGAGGAGCTACGCGGTCGCGGATGCAAGTGTTGAGTAGCGACGCTTGGAAAGCAAGGATTGGCGTCTGGCCGGCCTCGGCAACGTTCGCGAGGGCCGGCCATAGGTTGACGTGGACTAGACCTTCACGCGCAATTTCTACTGAGCGCCCTTCGATCCTGGCAGGTTCTCGACAACGGTCAGGATCCTGTAGGCCGCCGAAACGCGGGCTGGGATCGGAAAGTTCCTGTTTGCCAGCAGCACGATGCCGACCTGCCGGGCGGGAATGAAGGCCGCATAGGCGCCGAAGCCGTTTGTCGAACCCGTTTTATTCAGGAGGACATCCTTGCGCGGCGGTTGCGGCGGGTCGAGGCGGGCGACCTTGTGCGGCTCCAGTGCCATATCGGATGAATTGCCGGTAAGCAGCCGAGCAAGCGTCGTCGGATAGGTATAGGTCTCCCAACCGAGGGCCTGCGTCATGTTGTCGACGCGGTAGTAGCCGACATGTGTGGCGTCGATTGCCTGCTGGAGAGCGCCATCGAGCTTTGCGTCACCCATATTGGCTTCGAGAAAGGCAAGCATGTCGGAGGCGGTGGTCTTGATGCCATAGGCTTGAGTGTCCAGAACGCCGGGATTGACGCGGACCGGCTTGCCCCACTTTGAATAGCCATAGGCGTAGTTGCCCATCTCCGATGGCGGAACATGAACATAGGTGTGGTGGAGGCCGAGGCCGCCGAGGATTTTTTCCTGCATCAGACTATCGAACGGCTCGCCGAATGCCCGTGCTGCCAGATAACCGAACAGGCCGATGGAGGGGTTTGAATACTGCCGGTATGCGCCAGGCGCAAAGGACGGATGCCAGTTGCGATAATAGGCAACCATCTTGTCCTGGTCCGTCACGCCGTCGGGAAACTGCAACGGCAGGCCGCCTGCCGTATATGTGCCGAGATCGAGGAGACTGATCTCGTCGAAGCTGCTGCCTGAGAGTTCCGGCATATATTTCGTTGCCTTGTCGGAGAAGGACAGCTTTCCGCTAATTTTGGCGTAGGAGCTGAACGTTGCGGTAAAAGTCTTGCTGATGGAGCCGAGCTCGAAGATCGTGTCGTTCGTCACCTTCTGGCCGCTCTCCTTCGAGGCGACGCCGTAGTTGAAGACGTAACGTTTGCCCTTGATGGTAAGCGCTATCGCCATGCCCGGCACGTCGTTTTCCTTCATCAGCGGGCGGATAATCTCGTTGACGGCTCGCTCCAGCCGATCCTGGTCATTGCCGCCGGCGGCGTGGGCGCCGACCCCATAGAAAAGGCAGCTGGCGACGATGCCGAGCTTTTGCAGCGAATTGGAAGAAATTTTCAAGGTGTTATCCTCGGTATAGCGAGCGGCTACGCGGTATTGCGCAGCCGGGAGTGTATGTTACTGGCAAATAGCGATGGCTGGCGCTTTGATCCTAGATTGCTGCGGCGATGCGGCCGATTTCGGCAATGATGGCGTTGCGCTCGTCGGCTGCGATGGCGGGGATCTCGCAATAGGCCGTCACGATGATGGGCGCGCGCTTCGATGGCCATAGCACCGCGATGTCGTTGGCATTGCCGTGCTTGTCGCCGTTTGTTCCAGTCTTGTCACCAACAAGCCAATCCTTCGCAACGCCGGCGCGCAGGCGTGTGTCGCCCGTCTTGTTGGTGATCAGCCAGGCGGCGAGCTGCGATCGAGAGGCGGGCGTCAGCACATCGGTGAACAGAAGCCGGCGCAGGTTTTCCAGCATCGCCGAAGCCGTCGTCGTGTCGCGCTCATCGTTCGGAGTGTCATGGTAGTTCAATGTAGGCTCGGTGCGGTCCAGGCGAGTCATCTCATCGCCTATGCTGCGGCAGAAGGTCGTAATTGCCTTTGGGCCGCCAAAACTCGTGAGTAGCAGATTGGCCGCGGTATTGTCGCTGAGCGTCACGGCCGCCGCGCAAAGTTCGCCAACGGTCATGCCGTTGTCTCCGGCATTGGGTTCGGTCGCCGGAGAATAGTCGATGAGGTCGCTCTTCTTGTAATGAATGCGTCGGTCGAGCTTTTCTTCACCCTTGTCGACGCGGGCAAGTACGAGGGCCGCCGCCAGCGCCTTGAAAGTGCTGCACATCAGGATGCGCTCGCCCGCGCGGTGCTCGATGCGCCTGCCGCTGGCCATGTCGAGAATGCTGACGCAGATGCGGCCCGGATGCTTGCTTTCGAGTGCGGCAAGCTGCGCCTCGCCCGAATGATCGTCAGCAGTGCGTCCAGTACCGCTCATGCCTGCCAGAACGGGCAGCGCAAGCAGGCTGCCGGCAAGGCTTTGCCGGCGCGACAATAAGATCGTCATCTTGGTTCCACTTCGATTTTACGTTGGGCAACGGTGAGCCTGGCAAGCCCGCGGACGTCATTGGGATCAGGCAAATCACCTTGCGAGGCAGACTATGGCTCTGCCTTGTGCCCTAGACAAACGATCAATTCTGGGCTTAGACATGAGAAAAACTTGGGCATTACGACACAAATGGACGTTTCTCAGCTGCCGCTAAACGCGCTGCGCGTTTTCGAAGCCTCGGCGCGGCATTGCAGTTTTACCCGGGCTGGCCTGGAACTTCGGGTCACGCAGACGGCGATCAGCCATCAGGTCAAAGCGTTGGAAGACGTGCTGGGGGTGACCCTCTTCAAGCGCCTGCCGCGCGGTCTCGCGCTGACCGACGAGGGGCATGCGCTGCTGCCGGTGCTCACGGACGCCTTCCGCCGGATGAGCGCCACGCTCAGCCAGCTGGAAGAGGGAAATTTCGCCGAAATCCTCACCGTCGGCGTCGTCGGCACCTTTGCCATTGGCTGGCTTTTGCCGCGCCTGGCGAGCTTCAAGGCGCAGCATCCGCATGTCGATCTGCGCTTGAAGACCAACAACAACCGCGCCGACATGGTACTTGACGGCCTGGATTTCTTCCTGCGCTTCGGCGACGGGGCATGGCACGGAACCGAGGCGATCCATCTTCTGGATGCGCCGCTGTCTCCTGTCTGCACGCCAGCGATCGGCGAACGATTGCGCACGCCCGCCGATCTCGCCGCTGTCGAGCTTTTGCGATCCTATCGGGTCGATGAATGGTCGCTTTGGTTCAGGGCGGCGGGTTTGCCACCCCCGCATCTTCGGGGCTGGATGTTCGATTCGTCGCTGACACTGGTGGAGGCTGCCGCCCGTGGCGTCGGCGTTGCGCTCGTGCCGGTTGCCATGTTCTCCCATGACATTCAGGCAGGCAGGATCATGCAGCCGTTCCGGATTACCGCGACGACCGGCAGCTATTGGCTGACGCGGCTAAAATCGCGGGCGGAGACCGCGTCGATGAAGGCATTTCGCCAGTGGCTGCTCGCCGAGATCGAGGACATGCCGGGATAGCCGAGCGAAACGGCCCCATGTTCGGGGCCGTTGATGTCAAGCGGCTGGAATGCCGCCGATGGTGATGAGCTGGTTCGGCTTCAGCTTGCGAGCTTCAGCCTGACAGCCCCGGTCCGCGTACCCGAACGTACCGTCTTGAACCGGCCGACCAGGCCGGCCAATTCGTTGCTGATGTCGGCGAGGTGCCGGGTGGAGGCATTCGTCTCTTCCATCAGCGCGACGTTCTGCTGGGTCATCTGATCCATGTTGCGCACCGCAGAGTTGATCTCGCTGATACCGACGGCCTGCTCCTGCGTCGAGCGCGCGATGGCACCGACATTCCTGTCGATGGAGGCGACCTGGTTGCCGATCAAGGCCAGCGCTTCGCCGGTGCGGTTAACCAGCTCGACGCCGCGGCGCACATCGTTGGATGATCTGTCGATCAGATCCTTGATTTCCTTTGCAGCCGTTGCAGAACGCTGTGCCAGCTCACGAACCTCTTGGGCGACAACGGCAAAGCCTTTGCCTTGATCGCCGGCTCTTGCCGCCTCCACGCCGGCATTCAATGCCAGCAGATTGGTCTGGAAGGCGATATCGTCGATGACGGAGATGATGTCGGTCATCTTGCGGGAGGAGGTCTCGATGTCGTCCATGGCGGAAACGGCCTGCTGAACGACTTCACGGGACCGCTCCGCTTCGGAAGCGGATTCTTTCACGATCGCCTGAACCTCGCGCGTCCGCTCGGCCGTCTGCTCCGAAATGGTCGTGATCTGATCGATGGCAGCCGCACTTTCCTCGAGTGCGGATGCCTGCTGCTCCGTGCGCCGTACCATGTTGTCGGCGGCAGAGGAGATCGAACCGGCCTCGTCGCGAACGCGGGTTACCGAATCCTCGATACGCTGCATTGCCATGCCGAGGGATGTAAGTGACTCGTTGTAATTGCTTTTCAGAGTTTCGAATTCGGCGGAAAGGGCGTCTGTGATATCAGCCGTCAGATCGCCGTTTGCAAGGCTGTTCAGCGCCAGGCCGAGCGCGTTGAGGGCGCGCTCCTGCTCGCCTTGTGCGGCGGCCCGCTCGGTTTCGGCCCGGTCGCGTTCATCGGCCAGCACCTGCATATAGACCGAGATGCCGTAATCCATGTCGAGGAGTGCCGCCTTGATGATTGCCGACAGCTGTCGAGACAGGGCCTGCGCGTGTTTGCGTTGCATGAAACCCTTGAGTTGCTGCTCGACGATCGACCGCACCATGCCATCGATGATCAGGGCATAGCCGCCGATATACCAGCGCGGTTCGAGCCCCAGGCGGGCATGGGTCCTGCCGATAGCGGAGACGGCCTCGACATAGTCGGGGCCGTATTTGCCCGACGCGATCGCCTTCCAATGATCCTGCTGCCTTGATTTGGCATGCATCGTATGCTGCTGGGATGAGAAGAATTTCGACGTGGTCGGATGTCTGGCGATCTTTTCGTAAAAGCTGTCGAGGGAGCCCTTGACGGCAGCTTCGATGATGGGCTGCAGCTCGGTAAGAGCCTGCCGCGCATCCTGTCCCAGTCCAACAAAGTCGAGCCGATCGTTCAACTCGTCCATTTTCGATGCGCGCACCATAACCTGCTCCATGAAAGAAATTACAAGCAGTTAGGGCACAGTTATGGTTAAAAAATCATTAGATTTGCGCCCGATTTTCGATGCAGGACTGGCCATTTTTACATGGGCTTCTTGCGGCCAGGTACATCGCAACGTCATTGTCCCGCGCGATCTCATCTGCTAAACGCATTAGCCATCAAACATACCGCTGCGGAGCAATTGGCATGGGAACCCTAAAGTCGGCAGATAGATAAGCCGCAACAACTTTTTGTTGTTGCGGCGTGCTGTTGAACTCATTCCGATTGAAGCTAGAGGCAGACGCCGCCCGATTTCTCATTCGTGCGGAATTTTCTCATGTCCAATATACGCCCGTCTTGGGCCTATACGCTGCCGGCAACGCTGCTGCTGATGGCGCCTTTCGACATCCTCGCCTCCCTGGCCATGGATATCTATCTTCCCGTCGTGCCGTCGATGCCCGGCATTTTGAACACGACGCCTGCGGTGATCCAGCTGACGCTGAGCCTCTATATGATCATGCTGGGCCTTGGGCAGGTTCTGTTCGGCCCGCTTTCCGATCGGATCGGCAGGCGTCCCGTCCTGCTTTCGGGCGCAATTCTGTTTGCCGCCGCCTCCCTTGGAGCGGCTCTGTCATCGGTAGCCGCAGTCTTCGTGCTTTGCCGCCTGCTGCAGGCCATGGGCGCCTCGGCCGCCTTGGTTGCGACCTTCGCGACCGTGCGGGACGTTTACGGCAACCGCCCGGAACAGGCCATCATCTATGCGACGTTCGGCTCGATACTCTCCTTCGTGCCTGCACTCGGCCCCATAGCAGGTGCGATGATTGCCGACAGGTTCGGATGGCGTGCCATCTTCCTATTGCTTGCGTTTCTGGCGTTGGCTGCGACATTCCACGCCATGGCCAAGTGGCATGAAACGAGGCCTCAGGGCTTGAGTGGGCCGCGTCGCTCAATCTGGCTTATCTTTAGAAGCCGATCGTTCTGGACCTATACGCTTGCCTTCAGTGCGGGCATGGGCACATTCTTCGTCTTCTTCTCGACTGCTCCCCGCATGCTGATCGGCAGGGCCGGCTATTCGCAGCTTGGCTTCAGCATCGCCTTTGCAACGGTCGCCGTCGTGATGATCGTAACGGCCCGTTTCGCAGGATGGCTTGTCGAAAGATGGGGTGTCGCGGGCTGTGTTGGACGGGGCATGGGGTTGCTTCTCATCGGTGCGGCAGCCCTTGCTCTCGGCCAGCTCTATAGTTCTCCGTCCTTTTTTAGCTTCGTGCTTCCGATGTGGATCATGGCGGTCGGCATCGTTGTTGCAGGATCTGTGACGGCGAATGGAGCGCTGGCCGAGTTCGGCGACTTCGCCGGATCGGCAGTGGCGTTTTATTTCTGCATGCAGAGCCTGATTGTGAGTCTCATCGGGACGCTGGCGGTCACCGCGCTGGATGGTGATAGCGCATGGCCGCTCGTGGTTTTCTCTGCCGTCATGGCGCTGCTGGTATTGGCAGCACTTCATAGGCTGCAGCGTCACAACGTCTTGGCTTGATCTGCCAAGCTTGCGTCTTTCACTGGATAACATCTGAAACGGCCGCCCGCGAAAGTCAGCTTTCGCGGGCGGTCAGCTTTGTCTTCCTCTTCCTGTTTTCAGGACCGTCTTAGCGCCACCCCAACGCCGGCGCGACATGGGTCAGAATGCTCTCGATGACATGGGCGTTGTAGTCGACCCCGAGCTGGTTCGGCACGGTCAAAAGCAATGTGTCTGCCGCCGCGATGGCTTCGTCCTTTGCCAGCTCCTCGATCAGCACATCCGGCTCCGCGGCATAGCTGCGGCCGAAAATGGCGCGCGTCTTTTCGTCGATGAAGCCGATCTTATCGGCATCCTTGTCGCTATGGCCGAAATAGGCACGGTCGAGATCGTTCACCAATGCGAAGATGCTGCGGCTCACTGAAACCCGTGGCTCGCGCTTGTGTCCGGCCTCTTTCCAGGCCTCGCGGTAGAGCCTGATCTGGTCAGCCTGCTGGACGTGGAAGGGCAGGCCGCCTTCATCGTCCTTGAGCGTTGAGCTTTGCAGGTTCATGCCGAGTTTTGCTGCCCACACCGCCGTAGCGTTGGAGCCGGCACCCCACCAGATCCGGTCGCGCAGGCCTTCCGAATAGGGCTCGAGCCGCAAAAGACCCGGAGGATTGGGGAACATCGGTCGCGGGTTTGGCTGTGCGAAGCCTTCGCCGCGCAGTAGATCGAGCAGCACTTCCGTATGTCTGCGGCCCATGTCAGCGTCGCTTTCGCCTTCCATCGGCGTGTAGCCGAAGTGGCGCCATCCGTCGATCACCTGTTCAGGCGAGCCGCGACTGATGCCGAGCTGCAGCCGGCCGCCGGCGATAAGATCGGCGGCACCTGCATCCTCGGCCATATAGAACGGGTTCTCATAGCGCATGTCGATGACGGCAGTGCCGGTTTCGATGCGGCTCGTCTTGGCGCCGACGGCTGCCAGCAGAGGGAAGGGCGAAGCAAGCTGGCGCGCGAAATGATGCACGCGAAAATAAGCGCCGTCCGCGCCCAATTCTTCGGCCGCGACAGCAAGGTCGATCGATTGCAGCAGCGTGTCGGCGGCCGAGCGGGTTTGCGACTGGGGCGAGGGCGTCCAGTGGCCGAATGAAAGGAAACCGATCTTCTTCATGATACCATCCTGCTATATACGGTTATTACGGCTCGATTTCGCTCCACAGATGCCGAAGCGGTCGCGGGCGAACATATTTTCCTCCCCACCTCTTCATGCCATGGCTCGCAACAGCCGCAAGTTCAGGCGCGTATATGTGCATGGATGCGGCTGGTAGGAACAGCGCAAATTGTGAACTGATCGTCAATGCCGGACGAAGGCCCAGTCGAGATGAGCCGCGCCCGCATGCCTTCGGCATATCGCTGGCGTCAATGTACTGAAGGCTTTGGGAGCTGCGACAGACGTGCGGCGGCCGGTATCCGCCGGGCTCTCCAGGGCCGAAATGGAGGTGCCCGACATGGTTGTGTTCGCCTCGGGCATGAGTTTCTGCGCATCTTCTAACATGAACAAATTTTAAGGAACACGTTAACAATCGGATAACGCACCGCACCGAAACTGCCGCGCATGTGAGTGCATCTCTCGCTTTCAACGTCCTTGAAACAAGAAATGGCAGGAAACTATGTTTGCAAGAAATTTCGCCCCCGCTCTGGTCTTCGTCGCATTCGGTGCCGGTGTCGCCCATGCGGAAGTGCCCGTTCGTATCGATCAGTTCGATCACTGGGGCGCATATTCTTATAAGTCCGGCGGCAATGTGAATTGCTATGTTTTATCGAGGCCGGTTGCGCAGCAGCCCGCAAGTGTCGACCATGGCGACAATTTCTTCATCGTCTCGCGTCTTTCTCCCGGCGAAAAATTGGTCCCGGAAGCCGCAATGGGCTATGACTTGAAAGACGGGGCGCAGATGACGGCGACAATCGGCGACAAAGCTTTCCCGATGTTCACAAAGGACCGGCACGGCTGGGTGAAAAACGAGGCGCAGGAGCCGACCATGGTAAGCGCCATGAAGGGTGGAGCGCAGCTGCAACTCCAGGCAACTTCCAGGCGAGGCACCGAGACAAGCTATTCCTATTCGCTTTCCGGTATTACGGCCGCCTTGAAACGAATAGAAGCTTGCAAATGAGATCGGCGGCTTTTGCGTTACGGCGAGTTGTGTAGCCGATGAATGATTGGCGCCTTTTCAGTTCGCTGGGAAGGTGCCAGTCCGACGCCTTTACGTCGATATCTCTTGTGAAATCAAAAATCCTGATATAAATGAAACCTGTTGATGGGACATTCAGGATTCGATGAAGCGCGGCTTTCTGACAATTTATGCGGGTGAGAATGCTGCAGTCTTCAGGGCGCTTTCCGCACCGGCGCGCGTCGATATGCTGAAGCTGCTTTGTGCCAAGGGCTCGCTGAACGTCAACGAGATCGCCCGGGAGCTGGATCTGCCGCAGTCGACTGTTGCGACCGGCATCATGGTCCTTGAGGAAGCCGGTCTTGTCGAGACCAAGGCTGCTAAGGCGCGCAAGGGCTACCAGAAGATCTGCACCGCGCTTTACGACGAAATTCTGTTGAGCTTCGAGGATCAGTCCTTCAAGCACGACGAAGATGTCATTGAAGTCGCTATGCCGATCGGGCTTTATACGAGCTGCGAGACTCACGCGCCATGCGGCCTGTGTTCGACCGAGGGTGTGATCGGGCTTCTCGACGTTCCCGACTATTTCCTTGATCCGCAGCGCATGCAGGCCGGCCTTCTCTGGTTCGGCCGCGGGCATGTCGAATATAAATTCCCCAATAATGCCAAGATCTTGAACAGGAGCGTCAATGCCATCGAATTCTCGATGGAGTTGTCGTCCGAAGTGCCTGGCACCAATCCTGACTGGCCGTCCGACATCACTGTCTGGATCAACGGCGTCGCCGCCGGCACATGGACGTCGCCTGGAGACTATGGCGACAAGCGCGGCGCCTTCACGCCAAGCTGGTGGAAGCTTGAAGGTTCTCAATACGGCAAGCTCAAGACCTGGCGTATCTCGAAGAAGGGCACGTTCATCGATGGTGTTGCTGCCTCCGATGTGACGATCGATGATCTCGCCATCGCCCAGCATTCCTCGATCCGCTTGCGGATCGGGATCGCCGAGGATGCACGCAATACGGGCGGCATCAATATTTTCGGTCGCGGCTTCGGCAATTACGGTCGCGATATCCTGATGCGCGTCGACTTGGCGTGAGTTTATATCAGAAAATATGATATAAAACGGATAATCGGTACAAATTTCCGATAAGTCATATTTTTAGTAACTGTTTATTTTTGTTCGCAATTTTTCTTGAATCGCGCAACTGTTACGGTAGCTTCCGCGCTATTTTCCTCCGGTCAAGCGTTGACGGCCTTCCAAAAGTATATCAAGATCAAGGTATAAGAACGAAATATCTGATATATATGGGAGGAAGGCCGTGAAGGCGCATGTGATCGTCCACCGCGATTTCCGAATCGCCGACATCGATGATCGGCTCTACAGTTCTTTTCTGGAGCATCTGGGCCGGGCGATTTACGGCGGCATCTACGAGCCGGGCCATCCGACTGCCGATGAGGACGGATTTCGCAAGGATGTGATTGAGCTGGTGCGCGAGCTCAACTCGCCCTATTGCCGCTATCCGGGTGGTAATTTCGTTTCAGCCTATAATTGGGAAGACGGGGTGGGGCCTCGTTCCGAGCGGCCGGTGCGTCTGGATCTTGCCTGGCGGACGCGCGAGAGCAACCAGATCGGCGTCAATGAATTCGTCGATTGGTGCAGGAAGGCCAATACCAAGCCGATGCTCGCAGTCAACCTTGGCTCGCGCGGACTGGATGCGGCGAGAAACTTCCTTGAATACTGCAATCATCCGGGCGGCACCTACTGGTCGGACCTGCGGCGCAAGCACGGCTGCGCCGATCCGCATGGGGTGAAGCTCTGGTGCCTGGGCAACGAAATGGACGGTCCCTGGCAGGTCGGTCATAAGTCTGCCTATGAATATGGCCGACTGGCCGACGAGACCGCCAAGGCCATGCGCGGCTTCGACAAGTCGCTCGAACTGGTCGTCTGCGGCTCGTCCAATTCCGACATGAAGACCTATCCCGATTGGGAGGCCGAGGTCCTGGATCAGTGCTACGACAGCGCCGACCATATCTCGCTGCACATGTATTTCGCCAATCGCGAGAAGAACACGCTGAACTATCTCGCCAAGGCCGAGAAGCTCGACCGCTACATTGTCACCATCGGCGGCGTCATCGACTATATCAAGGCCAAGAAGCGCTCGAAGAAGACCATCGGCATTTCCTTCGACGAATGGAACGTCTGGTATCATTCCAACCAGCAGGACAAGGAGATCCTTGCCCGCGACGAATGGCCGGATGCGCCACATCTGCTGGAAGATGTTTATAATTTCGAGGATGTGCTGCAGGTCGGCGGCATTCTCAATACCTTCATTCGCCGCTCCGATCGCGTGCGCATTGCCTGTATCGCCCAGCTCGTCAACGTGATTGCTCCGATCATGACGGAAGATGGCGGTCCGGCATGGCGGCAGACCATTTACTATCCGCTCTATTTCGCCTCGAAATACGGTCGCGGCTATGCGCTGCGCCTCGTCACCGACGGCCCGACCTATGACAGCGAGGAGGCCGACGATGTGCCTTATCTCGATATCTCTGCCGTCCACGATGAGTTAGGCAAGATGGTGACGCTGTTTGCCGTCAACCGGCATCCGGACAGCGCGCTCGATCTCGACACGCGTCTCGAAGGCTTTGTGGGCGCCCGCGTCGTCGAACAGCACGAGATGGTCCATAGCGACCTGCTGGCGGTCAACACGGCGGCGCAGCCGAATGCCGTCGTCCCGACCATGACAGGCGATGCCAAGATCGAGGATGGCAGGCTTCGTGCCACGCTGAAGCCGCTATCCTACACGGTGATCCGGCTGGCGGTATAACGCCTTGCAGCCGGGGCGCGATGTGCTCCGGCACCGAAAATGGCTGAAGGTCGCGAGGAGGCGGCCGCCGGCCTATTGCAGGCCCGGACCGCCACGCGCACTTTGTGTGGTTGCCGGGAAAAGGGGTGAAATCGCGGTCTGTCCCCATAGCGGGGTGCGCCGCGCAGTCGATAAAAATGGGAGGAGATCATGAAGCAGTGGAAGAAGCTTGCCTTCGGCGTCGCGCTGGCCACGTTCGGCCTCATCGCGGCAGCCAAGGCTCAAGATTATACCGCCTTGCCCCGCAAGGAGACCCTGATCGTCGAAAACCCTGAAGGAACGATCAAGAATCCGGGCTGGTTCAACATCTGGGTCAATGGCGGCGGCGGTGTTTCGACCGGCCTTCAGCAATTGACCATGGATACGCTCTGGTACATCGATCCGGAAAAGGGTCTGGGCGGCTCGGCCTGGGACAATTCGCTCGCGGCGGACAAGCCGCAATATAATGACGACTTTACGCAGATGACGGTGAAGCTGCGCAAGGGCATCTATTGGAGTGACGGCGTCGAATTCACCGCCGATGACGTGGTCTACACCGTCAAGACCCAGATGGATCATCCGGGCATGAACTGGAGCGCCGCGTTCTCGGTGCAGGTCGCTAGCGTCGAAGCGCCGGATCCCTATACCGTCGTCTTCAAGCTGAAAAAACCGAATTCGCGCTTCCACGCGATCTTCACCGTTCGCTGGAACGGCGCCTGGATCATGCCCAAGCATGTCTTCGAAAAGGTCGCCGATCCGGTTCGCTATGATAATGCCAATCCGGTTTCGCTCGGCGCCTATAAGCTGAAGGCGTTTGACCCGCAGGGCAAATGGTATACTTGGGAGAAGCGCGACGACTGGCAGCGCACCTCGCTTGCCCGTTTCGGCGAACCGGCCCCGAAATATGTCACCTATGTCGATCCAGGTCCGCCGGATAAGCGCACGATCGCGCAGCTCGAGCATAATCTCGATATCATTCATGACAACACGCCGGAAGGCATGTTCACGCTGAAAGAAAAGTCGAAGACTGTCGACAGCTGGTTCCCGGGCTTCCCCTTCGCGCATCCGGATCCGACCCTGCCTGCCGTGATCTTCAATACGCAGGACCCGGTGTTCCAGAATCCGGACGTTCGCTGGGCTCTCGCGCTTCTTATCGATATCAAGGCCGTCGACATGGCAAGCTATCGCGGCGCAGCCACGCTTTCCGCGCTCGGCGTTCCGCCGACGGCGATCGCCATGACGGATTATCAGGCGCCGATGCAGGATTGGCTGAAGAATTTCGAGATCGATACCGGCAAGCGCAAGATCAAGCCCTACGATCCGACGATCGGTCAGCAGATTGCCGATATTCTGCGCAAGCAGCCGAAATACAAGGATCAGATCCCGACCGATCCCACCGCCATCAGCAATGCCTTCGGTTACGGCTGGTGGAAGCCCAACCCGCAGGCCGCCGGCGAACTTTTAGAAAAGGCCGGCTTCAAGAAGGTGGGCGGCAAATGGATGACGCCCGACGGGCAGCCGTTCAAGATCCGTCTGACGGTCGAAGGTGATACGCGCTCCGTCTTTACCCGTGCGGGCACTCTGATCGCCCAGCAATGGGCAGCCTTCGGGATCGATTCGAAAGCGGCGCCCACGACAAACCTCTGGCAAGTGGCCCTTCAGCCGGGCAACTATCAGGTTGCGATTGCATGGAGCGTCGAGACCTGGGGTGGCGATCCTGATCTGTCCTTCTTCCTCGACAGCTGGCACTCGGAGTTCGTCGCCAAGAAGGGCGAAAACCAGGCGCCGCGCAACTGGCAGCGCTGGTCCAATCCGGAGCTCGACAAGATCATCGAGAACATCCGTCGCATCAGCGCCGATGATCCGAAGGGCATCGAGCTCGGCAAGGACTATCTGAAGCTGGTGGCACAGCAGATGCCGACCATTCCGCTGATGTCCTATAACGTCTTCACCTCGATGGATACGACCTACTGGAAAGGCTATCCGACCATTGCCGACCCCTATACGGACCCTGTTCCCAATTGGGCGAACTCCCGGTTGATGATGGTCAAGCTGAAGCCGGCCCAGCCCTGATTTCTCCCGACCCTGACGCGGCAGTCGCCGCGTCAGGCACCTTTCGCCGGACACTAGGCACGTCCGGCGAATCTTTTGAATTGATCATGAAGCGCAAGCATTAAGGAAGACGGCGGCATGACGTCCTATCCAGTTTTCGTATTGAAACGATTTGGCCAATTCCTGCTCGTTGTCTTCCTCGGCATTTCCGCGACGTTCTTCATCACCCATATGACGCCCATCGATCCCGTCGAGGAAAGCATCGGCGCCATCCAGCAGATGGGCCAATCCGATCCCCGCGCTGTCGAGCTGATGCGTCAGTCGCTGCGTGAACTCTACGGTCTCGAAGGCTCCATCTGGCAGCAGTATCTGCATTTCTGGGGGCGCCTTGCGACCGGCGATCTCGGGCCGTCGCTTTCGGCATTCCCAACGCCCGTTTCCGCCATCATCGCAAGGGCGCTGCCCTGGACGATCGGCCTGATGACCGTTTCCGTCATCATCACATTCCTGCTAGGCAATATGGTGGGCGCACTCGCCGGTTATTATCGCAAGAGCACGGTGCTGAAGGCCGTCAGCCTCGTTTTCATCGCCATGCAGCCGATACCCTATTATATCCTCGCTTTCGTTCTCATCATCCTCTTCGGCTACGTCTGGCCGATCCTGCCGATCAATGGCGGCTATGAGATGAATACGAACCTGCAGCTGTCCTTCGCGCTGGTGCTCGATATCCTGCGCCATTCCATCCTGCCGGCATTGTCGCTGATCCTTGTCGGGACGGGCGGCTGGCTAATCGGCATGCGGGCGCTCGTCTCCAATATCATTACCGAGGATTATGTCGTCTTCGCCGAGCTCGGCGGCGTGCCGAAGCGCAAGATCCTGCGCTCCTACATTGCCCGCAATGCCATGGTGCCGCAATTTACCGGCCTTGCCATGTCGCTTGGCGCTGTCTTCAACGGCACGGTCATCACCGAAATCGTCTTCGGCTATCCCGGCATCGGCAATCTCCTGATTTCGGCGGTGCATGCCGGCGATTACAGTCTCGTCTTGGGGCTTAGTGCGCTGTCGATCGTCGGTGTCGCCGCCGCCGTCTTCATTATCGACATATTGGGTCCGCTGATCGACCCGCGCATCAAGGTGGAGTAGGCCATGCTGACGATCGTTCGCGACCTCGCACGCCAGAACATGGAATTCCTCTGCGGCCTTCTGCTGCTTGCCGTCATCGTCGGGCTGGTGATCCTGTCCTACTTCTCGCCCTATGGCCCTTCCGATCTTTACGTGCTGCCGCCCGACATGCCGCCGGATGGGCAATACTGGCTGGGCACGACGTCGCGCGGCCAGGATGTTTTCTGGCAGCTCACCACGGCGCTCCGCAACACGCTCTATTTCGGCATCGGCGTCGCCTTTCTATCGCGGATTATCTCGCTTGTCGTGGGGCTGGTGGCCGGCTATGCCGGAGGTGCCGTCGATCGCGTGCTGATGGCGATCAATGACAGCATCATGGTCATTCCGCAGTTTCCGCTGCTGATCCTGTTCTATTTCGTACTCAAGGACGAAATGACCTGGACGGTGCTGATTATCGTCATGGCCTCGCTCGGCTGGTCCTACGACGCGCGCCTGATCCGCTCGGTGGCGATCAGCCTGAAGACGCGGCCCTTCACCACGCAGAGCGTCTATTCCGGCATGAGCATGCGCAAGATCCTCGTCGAGGAGCATTTTCCCTATGTGCTGCCAATCGTCTTTGCCACGACGATGAACAACATGATCTGGTCGATCGGCATGGAGATCACGCTCGCGGTGCTCGGCTTTACCGATATCGAGACGCCGACCATGGGCATGATGATTTATTGGGCCAATGCGCATTCGGCGCTGATCGCCGGCACATGGTGGTGGGTTGCGGCGCCGGTCGCCGCCATTGTGGTGCTGTTCATGGCGCTCTTCCTGCTATCGATGTCGATGAATGAATATAACGACCCCCGCAGTCGTTTGAACCGGATGGGAGGCTGAGGGATGGAGGCTGTCGTCGAGGTCAATAACCTCAAGGCCTATTACCGGGCCTTCCTCTATGGCGTCGATCGCGAAGTGCGGGCGGTCGACGATGTCAGCCTGTCGATCGGCCGCGGCGAGATCTATGGCGTTGCCGGTGAATCGAGCAGCGGCAAGACGACGCTGATCAAGACGATCGCCGGCGCCATACGGCCGCCGCTTCGCGTCGTCTCCGGTGCCGTCAAATTCCATTTCAACAATGGAACACAGGATATCTACGCCATGACACCGGAGCAGCGGTCATCGCTTCGCTGGCGGCATCTCTCCTATATCATGCAGGGGTCGATGAATGTGCTCAATCCCGTGCGCCGCATCCGGCATTCGTTCACGGATTTTGCCTTCCGCCACATGAAAGCCGATCGGGCCACCTTCTTCGATCGTGTCGGCGCCCATCTTCAGCGGCTGAAGCTCGATGCCCATCTCCTGGACGCCTATCCGCATGAATTGTCGGGCGGCATGCGCCAGCGCATGACGATCGCGCTCGCCACCATCCTGACGCCGGAATTCATCATTGCCGACGAACCGACGACGGCGCTCGATGTCATCGTCCAGCGCGACGTGCTGTCGATGATCCGCGAGATACAGCGCGAGATGGGGTCATCCTTCCTGTTCGTCACCCATGACATGGGCGTTCACGCCGCCGTCTCCGATCGTATCGGCATCGTTTATGCCGGCCGATTGGTGGAGGAGGCGCCAACGCGCAAGCTCTTTCAGATGCCGCTCCACCCCTATACCCAGCATCTGGTCGCAAGCCTGCCGCGGATCGGGGATGCCTCGACGCGACCGTCGCTCGAGGGTCGCCCCCCCAATCTGGCCATGCCGCCGGAAGGATGCCGCTTTCATCCGCGCTGCCCGAAGCGCATGGATATCTGCAGCCGCGAAACGCCGCCGATGGTGACGGTGGAACCGGACCGGCGCGTTGCATGTTTCGCGGTAACAGGAGGGAAGCAATGAGCGATCTTCTTTCCCTCTCGCATGTCAGCAAGGTCTACCGGCAAGGCGGCATGCTTAGCCGTCGTCAAATAGTGGCGGTGCGCGATGTCAGCCTGAGCTTGGGTGAGGAGCCGGAGATCCTGTCCATCGTCGGCGAGTCAGGCTCGGGCAAATCCACCATTGCATCGATGATCCTCGGCCAGACGGCGCCGACATCGGGTAACTTGAACTTTCGCGGCAAACCCATTGCCGTTCATGGAAAATCCGAACGCCGCGCCTTCATGCGCGAAGTTCAACCGGTACTTCAAAACCCGTTCGAGGCGTTCAATCCGCTCAAGAGGGTCGATCGATATCTCTTTGAAACAGCCAGAAATTTTGCTCCGAATGGCGAGCGGCCGAGCCGGGCGGATGTCGAGCGTATGGCCGACGAGGCGCTTGCCCATATCGGCCTGACCCTTGCCGAGGTGAAGGGACGATTCCCGCACGAACTGTCGGGCGGCCAATTGCAGCGCACCGCGATTGCCCGCGCGCTCATCCCGCAGCCTCGTTTGCTGGTGGCTGACGAGCCCGTTTCGATGGTCGATGCTTCGCTTAGAATGGCGATCGTCAATCTCTTCGGTCAGCTGAAGAAGGAACTTGGTCTTTCGATCATCTACATCACCCATGATCTGGCGACTGCGTACTATATCAGCGATCGCATCATCATCATGAAGAAGGGTGAAATCGTCGAGCAGGGCGGTGCGCGCGCTGTCCTCGACAATCCGCAGCATCCCTATTCGCGGGCTTTGAAGGACGCGGTCCTTTCCACCACGCCCGAGATGGAACCGGCATCGATCGCATGACAGGCCTTTTCAACGCGAGATTCGCGTCGAAAGGATAATGGACGACAGGGTGCGTTCGACGCCGTCGATCGTGCCGATCTCGTCGATCAGCTGGTCCAGTTCGGAAATCGAGGGTGCCGCGACGATGGCGATCAAGTCAAATGTGCCGCTGACCGAATGAAGCGTGGTCACCTGAGGGATCGCGTTGAGAGATGCCGTCACCGCCGACAGGGCTTTTGGCGCGATCGTGATCAGTACGTGTGCTCGGATGAGGCCTGAAAGATAGGCCTCCGAAAGCCGCACGCCATAGCCGGATATCACGCCTTCCCGCTCCAATCGTTCGAGCCTTGCCTGAACGGTGGTGCGCGACAGCGACAGCTTTTTGGCAAGCGCTGCCACTGACATGCGGGCATTCTGGCCGAGCAAGGCGATCAGTTCGCGGTCCTTATCCGTAACCTGCATAGCATTTCCTGCACTTTGCAAAATCTGTTCGTCGTTTTGTGTATATTCATACAACGAAATGAATTTTCCGTCGCTATGAATCGTTCAGCTCCAGCCTACACTATCAAAATCTTATCAATGAAATGCAGGGGAGTCATATGAAAGACATAGTGGTCATCGGCGCAGGCAAGATCGGTGGGGCGATCGCTCTGATGCTGGCGGAAACCGGCGATTATCGGGTTGCCGTCGCAGATCGGAGCCAGGAGCAGCTGAATAAGATCGACCGCCACCCTGGGATTTCCACGGTAGCCGTCGACATTGCCGACCGGGCCGGGCTTGTCGCCACACTGAAGGATAAATTCGCGGTCTTGTCGGCAGCTCCCTTCCATCTCACAGGCTTTGTCGCGGAAGCAGCCCTTGAGGCCGGCGTCCATTATCTCGATCTCACCGAAGACGTTGCCACGACGAAGAAGGTGGAGGAGCTAGCAAAGGGTGCGAATACCGCATTCATTCCGCAATGCGGCCTGGCGCCGGGCTTCATCTCGATCGTCGCCAATGATCTTACCAAGCATTTCGACAGCCTCGACAGCGTGCGCATGCGCGTCGGCGCGCTGCCGCAATACCCGTCCAATGCCCTGAACTACAATCTGACCTGGAGCACGGACGGTCTCATCAACGAATATATCGAGCCCTGCGAAGCGATCGTCGAAGGCAAGCTCGTGACCGTGCCGGCCATGGAAGAGCGCGAAGAGTTCTCGCTCGACGGCGTTACCTATGAGGCCTTCAATACCTCCGGCGGCCTCGGCACGCTCGCCAAGACGTTGGCTGGGCGCGTGCGCACGATGAACTACCGCACCATCCGTTATCCCGGCCATCAGGCCATCATCAAAGCGCTGCTCAATGACCTGAACCTCAAGAACCGCCGCGACGTACTGAAGGATCTCTTCGAAAACGCGCTGCCCGCCACCATGCAGGATGTGGTGGTCGTCTTCGTCACCGTCTGCGGCTGGCGCGAAGGCCGCTACATGCAGGAAACCTATGCCAACAAGGTCTATGCAGGGATCGTCGCCGGTAAGAAGATGAGCGCTATCCAGATCACCACCGCAGCCGGCATCACCACCGTGCTTGACCTGCTCGCTCAGGGCAAGCTGCCCGCCAAGGGCTTCGTCTGCCAGGAAGAAATCGATCTTGGCGATTTCCTCGCCAATCGCTTCGGCCAGGTCTACAGCCTGGAAAAGATCAGGATGGGAGAAGCGGGGTAGCCGGAAGTCACCGTTGCCGAAATAGGTGGCGCCCCGAGGAGCGCCACAGTCGTTTTAAGGCGAAGCCAAACCAGGCGATTGAGCTGGGTCTGAGCTGCTCTCCCGGTATTCGGTCACGACGATCGCAGTGCTTTGCAGGCCCGTTCGATGCGATCAAGGGCCTCGACGAGATCGGCGTCCGATGTCGCATAGGAAATGCGGAAATAGGGCGACAATCCGAAGGCCGAACCGGGGACGACAGCGACATGGGCTTCATCGAGCAGATAGGCGCAGAAATCCGCATCGGTCTCGATAAATTTTCCAGACGGCGTTGTCGTTCCAAGTAAGCCGGCGCAGCCTGAGAATGTGTAGAAGGCACCTTCCGGCACCAGGCAATCCAGGCCTTCGATCGCGTTGAGCCGCCCGACGACGAGATCGCGCCGATGCTGAAAGCTTGCCTTGCGGCCTTCGAGAAAATCCTGCGGGCCGTTCAATGCGGCAACGGCCGCCGCCTGGCTGACGGAGGAGGGGCAGGAGGTCGCCTGGCTCTGGACAACGGCCATGGCTTTGATGAGTGCTTTGGGGCCGCCGGCATAACCGATGCGCCAGCCGGTCATTGCATAGGCTTTGGAAACGCCGTTGACCGTTAGCGTGCGGCTCTTGAGGTTCGGCTCGATCGCGACGGGCGTGGTGAACTCAAATCCGTCATAGACGATATGTTCATACATGTCGTCGACCATCAGCCAGACATGCGGATGGCGCAGCAGCACCTCGATCAGCGGCAGATAATCGGCCTTGGAATAGGCAGCACCCGATGGATTCGACGGCGAGTTGAGCAACAGCCAGCGCGTTTTCGGGGTGATCGCCTGTTCCAGCTGATCTGCCTTCAGGCGAAAGCCGGCCTTGGCATCGCAGGGGATCAGAACCGGCACGCCGCCGCAGATTTCGACGATATCGGAATAGGACGTCCAATAAGGCGTCGGGATGATAACCTCGTCGCCCGGATTGATTGACGCCATGAAGGCGTTGAACAGGATCTGCTTGGCACCCGTCGCCACGGTGATTTCGTCGAGCGCGTAGTCGATGCCGTTCTCGCGCTTGAACTTTCCGGCGATCGCCTTTTTCAGCTCCGGCGTGCCGTCGAGCGCGGTGTATTTGGTTTCGCCGCGATCGATGGCGGCCTTGGCCGCTTCCTTCACATTGTCAGGCGTATCGAAATCCGGCTCACCCGCACCGAGAATGATGACAGGCAGGCCTTCCCGCTTCATCGCGTTGGCGCGCGCGCCGATCTGAAGAATGGTGGAAACGCCGATGGAGGCGATCCGCGAAGCGGGCTTGAAGCCCGCTTCTTTGATTTGCGTGGCGACCGTCATGGAGCTTACTCGATATCGAAGGAGACACCTTGCGCCAGCGGCAGGGCCTTGGAGTAGTTTACCGTGTTGGTCGCGCGGCGCATATAAGCCTTCCAGGCGTCGGAGCCGGATTCACGGCCGCCGCCGGTTTCCTTCTCGCCACCGAATGCGCCACCGATTTCAGCGCCCGAGGTGCCGATATTGACGTTGGCGATGCCGCAATCGGAGCCGTCGGCTGCGAGGAAACGCTCGGATTCCTGCATGTCACGCGTGAAGATCGAAGACGAGAGACCGGCGGCCACGGCATTATGTTCGTCGATAACGGCGTCGAAGTCCTCATAGGGCATGACATAGAGGATCGGCGCGAAGGTTTCTTCCATGACCGGACCTGCCTGCTTCGGCATCTCCACAAGCGCCGGCTTTGCGTAATAGCCATCGGCATGGCCGACATCGATCCGCTCGCCGCCGGTGACAGAGCCGCCATGGGCCTTTGCCTCTGCGATCGCCTTCTGCATGTTGTTGAACGCGGGCTTGTCGATCAGCGGGCCGACGAGCGCCGAGGAGTGCAGGGGATCGCCGACCGAAACGCTTTGATAAGCCTTCTTCAGCCGCGGCACGAGCTGGTCGTAGACGCTTGTGTGAACGAAGAGGCGGCGCAGTGTCGTGCAGCGCTGACCAGCTGTGCCCATGGCGCCGAAGGCGATGGCGCGCAGTGCCATGTCGAGATCGGCAGACGGGCAGACGATGCCGGCATTGTTGCCGCCAAGTTCGAGAATGGCGCGGGCAAAGCGCTTGGCAAGCCGTGGCCCGACTTCACGGCCCATGCGGGTCGAGCCGGTTGCCGAAACGAGCGGCACTTTCGGATGGTCGACGAGGACTTCGCCGATCGCACGATCGCCGATCAGAACCTGCGACAGCCCCTCCGGCGCATCGCCAAAGCGGGCAAGCGCGCGGTCGAGGACCGCCTGCGAAGCAAGCGCCGTCAGCGGCGTCTTTTCGGAAGGCTTCCAGATGACGGCGTCGCCGCAGATCAGTGCCAGCGCGGCGTTCCACGACCACACCGCGACCGGAAAGTTGAAGGCGGAGATGATGCCGACGACGCCGAGCGGATGCCAGGTTTCCATCATGCGATGGCCCGGACGTTCCGTCGCGATGGTCAGGCCGTAGAGCTGGCGGGAAAGACCGACGGCGAAATCGCAGATGTCGATCATTTCCTGCACTTCGCCGAGGCCTTCGGAGCGGATCTTGCCGGCCTCGATCGAAACCAGGCGGCCGAGATCATCCTTGGCGGCGCGCAGCTCTTCCCCGAGCAGGCGCACCAATTCGCCGCGCTTCGGTGCCGGAACAAGACGCCAGGCGCGGAATGCCGCATGGGCCTTTTCGATCTTGCGAGCCGCTTCATCGGCCGAAACGGTCTTGAGGCTGCCGATCTTCTCACCCGTGACCGGGGAGTAGGAGGGCATGTTGCCTTCGGTATAAAGCGCCTTGTCGACGCCAAGCTTTTCGAGAATGGCAGCAGCTTCGGCTGCAACGGAAGGGGATTTGGCTGCGACGTTCATCTTTGGAAACTCCATTTTTCTTTGATCCGGGGGCGAGCGGCGACTAGCATCGCCGAGCCTCACTCGGCGGCGTCTTGCTTGGATAGTGCTCGCAGGCAGGCGTCGATAGATGCCTGCTCGATGCCGGCATAATGGTCGAATTCGTTCAGCACCTTCATGCCGAGATCTGCTTCGAAGCGCTGCTGGTTCGGGCTGGCGACGAACTCCTGCTGTGCGCCATCGCCGAGGTTGGACTGGAAGATGCCGGCAGCGCTGACGGGGAGGAAATCCTCGTAGACGATCGGGTCAAACTGGACGAGGCCCTGCTCAATCAGCGTGTCGATATTGCCACGACTTGTCGAGGCGGTCTTGCCCTTGGCCGTCAGCGAATAGGTGAAGTAGCCGAGGCCTTCGGCGCGGATCGCCGCCCAGTCGTCCGGGAATTCGGTAAAGCTCTCGGCAAGTGCTGCCTCGTAATCGCGCGCGTTCGATCCGTCTGCGGCCGGACGCACCATCTTGCGCGACCGATCGAGCAAGCTGTCATAAAGCGCGCGGCCTTTCGGCGTCAGTGCAATGCCGCGCTGTTCGATCTCGCCGAAGCGGGCCGTATGCGAGCCCGCTTCCCAGACGCCATCGGCATTTCGGAAGGAGACGGGCTCCTCGAGCG
>JBCNPI010000170.1:0-12584 GCA_039593415.1 Rhizobium sp.
GCGTCAATCGAATCGCCATGAGCTCTGGACCGCAAGAAATCGGCAGGAAACCATGTTTGTAAAAAGCTTCGCAATCGCCCTCTCGCTCGTTCTGGCCGGAACCGGCATCGCGTCCGCGCAGACCAAGAAGCCGAAGCAGACGCAGGCAGCGCCAGCTGCAGCGCCGGCGTCTCCCACGCGTATCCAGCAGTTCGACGCCTGGGGCGCCTACTCCTACCAGTCCGCCGGCGGCAAGGTTTGCTACGTTCTTTCCGTGCCAACGGCCAAGGCACCGGCATCCGGCATCGATCACGGCGACAACTTCTTCATCGTGTCGCAGCGTCCGGGCCAGAACATCTCCTATGAGCCGCAAGCGATGATGGGCTATCCCCTCAAGGACAACTCCAAGGTCAACGTCGTCATCGACAATAAGACTTTCGTGATGTTCACCAAGGACAGGGCCGCATGGGTCGAGAATGCCGCACAGGAGCCGGCGCTGGTGGCCGCGCTGAAATCGGGCCATTCGCTGAAGGTTTCGGCGACTTCGAAGAAGGGCACCGCCACCTCCTACACCTATTCGCTGAAGGGCGTCAGCGCTGCGCTGAAGCAGATCGAAAACTGCAAATAAGATCGAGGGCCGAGGGATCACGGTAATGTGATCCTCCCGTTGCCGCGACCGCAATGACACAAGGCCGGTCATATCGACTGGCCTTTTGCTTTTGAGGGCCGACCTTCTCTTTTGGGGCCAGCCTTCGCTTTCGAGGGAAAGGGATGACGCGAGCGGAAATTAATGCTAAAGGCCGCGCCAACGATAGGTGTCCGGCATATAGTTTGTCCCGTCACCGCATGAATCTTCAGATTTCCGTGCCTTGTCCGCATCCGCAGCTTTCGCCAGCTTTTGCGGCATCGCCGATGTGAACCGTTGGAACGATCCTATGTCCGCCACCGATGTCATAACTCCCTCCAAGCTGAAGCCGATGCCGGTATCGCAGCCGGTCGAGCTTTCGCCGAAGCCTTCGCTGATCGGCATGACGCGCGAAGAGATGGGCGCTGCGCTCAAGGAAAAGGGCGTAGCCGACAAGCAGATCAAGATGCGCGTCAGCCAGCTCTGGAACTGGATCTATGTCCGCGGCGTCTCCGATTTCGATGCCATGGCCAATGTGTCCAAGGACATGCGCGAAATGCTGAAGACGCATTTCACCATTGCGCGTCCCGAGATCCTCGAGGAGCAGGTTTCCAATGACGGCACCCGCAAGTGGCTGCTGCGCTTTCCGCCGCGCGGCGCAGGCCGGCCCGTGGAAGTCGAAAGCGTCTATATTCCGGAAGAAGGCCGCGGCACGCTCTGCATTTCCAGCCAGGTCGGCTGCTCGCTCACCTGTTCCTTCTGTCATACCGGCACCCAGCGCCTGGTGCGCAACCTGACGGCGGAGGAAATCCTGTCGCAGCTGCTTCTGGCGCGCGATCGTCTCGGTGATTTCCCCGATCGCGAGGCACCTCAGGGCACGATCATGCCGGCCGAAGGCCGTAAGGTCAGCAATATCGTCATGATGGGCATGGGTGAGCCGCTCTATAATTTCGACAGCGTCAAGCAGGCGCTGCTGATCGCGTCGGACGGCGACGGTCTTTCTCTTTCGAAGCGACGCATTACCCTTTCGACCTCGGGCGTCGTGCCGGAAATCTACCGGACCGGCGACGAGATCGGCGTCATGCTGGCGATCTCGCTGCATGCGGTGCGGGACGATCTGCGCGACATGCTGGTGCCGATCAACAAGAAATATCCGCTGAAGGAGCTGATGGACGCCTGCCGCGCTTATCCCGGCCTCTCGAATGCGCGGCGCATCACCTTCGAATATGTGATGTTGAAGGGCGTCAACGACAGCCTCGAAGATGCGAAGGGCCTGATCCAGCTCCTGAAAGGCATTCCGGCCAAGATCAACCTCATCCCCTTCAATCCCTGGCCCGGCACGAATTATCAATGTTCCGACTGGGAGCAGATCGAGAAGTTCGCCGATTTCATCAATTCGGCCGGTTATGCCTCGCCGATCCGCACGCCGCGCGGGCGTGACATTCTTGCTGCCTGCGGTCAGCTGAAGTCGGAATCGGAGCGCATGCGCAAGACGGAGCGATTGGCATTCGAAGCGATGATGATCGCCAATCACGGCGAGGATTGAGATCGATGCTTCTTGGACTGCGCAAGCCGATACGCCTCCTGTGGGGCTATCTGGCCGCTTGCGCTCTGATGGGCTTCGTGCTTGCCTGCGTTGCCGCCTATACCCTGCCGGGGGCCGGAGTGCCTGAGCTTTTCGCTCTGACCATCGAAATGACCAAGGCGGCAATGATCGTCAGCATTTTGCCGTCTCTCGTCGTCATTCCGATAATGGAATGGCGCGGCATGCGCCGATGGTACGGTTACGCAATTTTCGGTGCGACGCTGTCGGTGGTCGCATCCATCCTGATTTCTGGTAGCGTGGAGCGGCCGCAGACCCTCAATCTCATCACCATTGCGGTCTGCTTCGCCTTCCTGGGAGCTGCCTGCGCTACCGTTTACTGGCTGATTGCCGGACGGCATCCCGTTCTCAGCGAGCCTGAGTGAAGAAGATCTTCGCCGCAAAAATCGAGAAGACGCCGGCAAAGGTGTAATCCAGGCCGCGCATCACGCCGCGGTTCCTCTGCAGCCAGGACGAGAGACCGTCGGCGGCAAGAACGACCAGCATGTTCACCGGCATGCCGATCATGATGAAGAAGAGGCCGAGGAAGAGCAGCTTGTGCGTGACGGCGGGATCGCCTGCCGTGACGAACTGCGGCAGAAAGGTCATGAAGAAGATGATGACCTTCGGGTTCAGCAGATTGACCCAGAAGCCGGTGGAAATATTGGCGAGCGGCGTGCCCATGACAGCATCGACCTTCTTCACCGACAGGCTTGAGCCGAAGCGGATCGCCTGGATCGCAAGCCAGAGGAGGTAGGCCGCACCTCCGGTCTTCAGGACTGTGAAGGCGACCGGAGATGCCGTTATCAGCGCCGAGATGCCGAAGGCCACCAGGCAGGTATGAACGATGACGCCCAGGCTGGTGCCGAGCACGACGAAGAGCGCCGCCTTCTTGCCCTGTGCCAGCGCGCGGCTGATCGAAAGCGTCATATCGGGACCGGGCGTCATCGCCAGCAGCAGGCTTGCTGCGGAAAAGGCAAGAAGGGTCGGCAGGCTGGGTATGAAGTCCACGGGAATGCTCCGAAAGCCAGTTAGGGGCTGCCCGTTCTTATCCGGCTTCCGGCAGATTGCAAATCAATCCTTCTTTTCCAGGAAGGCCTTGAATTGATCGGCATAGTCGACATGCCAGCGCGAGAGCGGCGGACGGTTCTCGACGATATCGCCGGCTGCCCAGAGCATGCGACGTTCGTCCGTTGACCGAGCCACGTCGTTATCGGGGCAAAGGATATAGAAATCGCCACGCTTCAGGCTCTCCACCATGAAGTCGACCGTCTGCTCCGGCGTCCAGGCGCCAGCAGGCTTTTCTGTTCGATCCCCTTTTGTCAGGCCTGTGAAGACGAAGCCGGGAATGAGAAGATGTGCCGATATTTTCGCCCCCTCGGTATTGCGCAGCTCATGCTGCAGCGCCTCCGTGAACACCTTCACGCCGGCTTTCGAGACATTGTAGGCGGGGTTGCCAGGCGGGGTGGTGATGCCCTGCTTCGAGCCGGTATTGATAATGACACCCGGCTCGCCGTGGGCCAGCATGCCGGGTCCGAAGACGCGCGTGCCGTTGATGACGCCGAGCAGGTTGACGCCGAGGATCGCATCCCAGCCGGCTTGGGCGCTGAAGATCGAGGTTTCCGGGCCGATGCCAGCGTTGTTCATCAATACATGCACGCGGCCGAAACGTTGCAGGACGGCGCGTTCCAGCGCTTCCAGCGCGTCTTTATTGGCGACGTCGGTTTCGATAGCCAAGACATGCTCTTCGCCTGCGATCGTCTTGAGTTCAGCACCCGCTTCGGCCAGGCGGTCGCCGCCGAGATCGGCGATGACGACGCTCATGCCCAGCGACGCGAAATGTTTTGCTGCGGCAAAGCCGATGCCGGAAGCGCCCCCGGTGATGACGGCAACATTGGATTTCTTGAAAATGGCTTGAATATCGGTCACGAGCGGCGCCCTCCTGTATTGCTTGCTCGCCGCCGAATATGGTGCTTTCCCGAAACCTGTCAAACCGCTTGAGCCGCCGTTGCAGCGCTTCCCCTTGCGCCGCACGATAATCTCGCTAAAAGTTCCGCGATACAGCTTTGCGCGGGCCTCCCGTGGCTCGCCTTAAAACGGAACTTATCATGGCATCACATAAAGACGTGAAGAAAGTCGTTCTCGCCTATTCCGGCGGTCTCGACACCTCGATTATCCTGAAGTGGCTGCAGACGGAGCTAGGCGCCGAAGTCGTCACCTTCACCGCCGATCTCGGCCAGGGCGAAGAGCTGGAGCCGGCGCGCAAGAAGGCCGAGATGCTCGGCATCAAGGAAATCTATATCGAGGATGTGCGCGAAGAATTCGTGCACGATTTCGTCTTCCCTATGTTCCGCGCCAATGCCGTCTATGAAGGCGTCTATCTGCTCGGCACGTCGATTGCCCGCCCGCTGATCTCCAAGCATCTCATCGATATCGCCAGGAAGACCGGCGCCGATGCCATCGCGCACGGTGCGACCGGCAAGGGCAACGACCAGGTTCGTTTCGAACTTTCGGCCTATGCGCTGAACCCGGACATCAAGATCATCGCTCCCTGGCGCGACTGGTCGTTCAAGAGCCGCACCGACCTGCTCGAATTTGCCGAGAAGCACCAGATCCCGGTTGCCAAGGACAAGAAGGGCGAAGCGCCGTTCTCCGTCGACGCCAATCTGCTGCACTCTTCGTCCGAGGGCAAGGTTCTGGAAGATCCGTCGCAGGAAGCGCCCGAGTATGTGCACATGCGCACGATCTCGCCGGAAGCCGCGCCGGACAAGGCCACCATCATCAAGGTCGGCTTCGAAAAGGGCGATGCCGTTTCGATCAACGGCCAGCGCATGAGCCCGGCGACGCTGCTTGCCAAGCTGAACGAGTATGGACGCGACAACGGCATCGGCCGTCTCGACCTCGTCGAGAACCGCTTCGTCGGCATGAAGTCGCGCGGCGTCTACGAGACCCCGGGCGGCACGATCCTGCTCGCAGCCCACCGCGCGATCGAATCCATTACACTCGACCGCGGTGCCGCGCACCTCAAGGACGAGCTGATGCCGCGCTATGCCGAGCTGATCTATTACGGCTTCTGGTTCTCGCCGGAACGCGAAATGCTGCAGGCTCTCATCGACAAGAGCCAGGAGCATGTCGAAGGCGAAGTGACGCTGAAGCTCTACAAGGGCAATGTCATGGTCATCGGCCGCGAAAGCCCGAAGTCGCTTTATTCCGACAAGCTCGTCACCTTCGAGGACGACCAGGGCGCCTACGACCAGAAGGATGCCGCAGGCTTCATCAAGCTCAATGCGCTGCGCCTGCGCACGCTCGCCAAGCGCAACCTGTCGAAGTAACGGATATACGGATACGGAAAGGCCCGCTTCCTGTCATTGGAGGCGGGCCTTTCCTTTTTGTGGAAGGCGGCAGCCTGGAATTATTCCACCGGTCTCAATTCACGTTCGACTTCAGCAGGCGCTTCGGCCTTTTGCAGATTGCTGCGGAAGGAGCAGAGCGCATCGTGCAATTGCATCTGCAACTCCTTGTCGAATCCTTGCGTTGCATTGCGTTCGACTTCGCAGACTTCCTTGTCGATCTGTCTGAGCTTCGCGTTGGCAGCTTCCGAGAGCACGATCCGCTTGGCGCGGCGGTCGAGCGGATCAGGCTGGCGTTCGATCAGACCGCGTGCCTGCAATTTATCCAGAAAGGCGCTGACCGTCATCGGCTCCAGCCCCATACGGGAGGCAATGTCGAGCTGACGGCTGCCGTTGATGGCAGCGACCTGCATCAGCGTGCGTGCTTCACCCGCCGTCAATCCGAGTCCGGCGACAAGAATACGTCGCTCGAAGGCTGTCCTGATCAGTCGGGCACAGTCGCTTACGAGGAAAGCGAGCGAGTCCGTGTTAATCCTGCTGTTCATAAGCGTTTCCCTACCTACGCTTTTTAATTTTTGGGCCCCACTATGTTCTTATTGATTCCGCCCCCTGAACACAATGACTTCTTCAGCCCTAAACGAACACTCGCTTGACCGATTTTGGCAGATTGCTACTCTCGCGCGATCACCAGCGGGACCATTTATCATGACGCAATCGCTCGTTGTCGGCGCCTTTCTCGCCGCGCTTTTCTATGTGCTCATTCCAGGGCCTGCTTTTTTGGCTTTGCTCGGTATCGGTGCCGGGCAGGGGCGTAAGGCGGGGGCATTCTTCGTCAGCGGCCATCTGCTGGGCGATCTCGTCTGGTCGACACTCGCCTTGGTCGCCATCGTCGGCGCCAAGACCATCGGCACCTTCGTCTTCGATCTGCTCGGATTGCTGTGCGGCTTCTATCTCGCCTGGGTCGGCTGGAGCGCCGTCACCGCCAAACCGAAAGGGGACGGCAAGGCGCTCGTCAACGTCGATCGTCCATTCCGTCGCGGCTTGATCTTCGGCGTCACCAATCCGAAGGGATATCCCGTGGCGCTTGCGACATTCACGGCTCTGGTCGCTGGTTCTGCCGGTGCGCTGACCTTCAGCGCCCTGCCGCTGCTGCTGGCGGTTTCCTTCGTCGGCTTCATAACGGCTGACCTTATTCTGATCAGCGTCATCGGAGCGAGCGCGGTGCGGCGTTTCTATCGCGCGCATGAACGCCTGATCGTGCGCTGCTCCGGCGTCCTCTTCATGGGGTTTGCGGCGCAGGCGCTCTGGCACGCGACGCCCGGCCTGCTCGGCTGGCGCAGGGCCTGATCGCGCTCAGCAATTTGTTCGCCCCTCGCCATACCAATTCAGCCGAGCTGGCCTTATATCGTGCTTCGATCAGATGTCTGTCGAAAGGATGCCCTGCATGTCTTCCCTTACCGCCGTCAATCCTGCGCTCACCGAATGGACCGGACATCAGGGGCTGCCACGTTTCGATGCGGTGAAGGATACGGATTTCGCTCCTGCCTTCGACGCGGCGCTTGCATCGCATGAGGCCGAGATCGATGCGATTGCCGACAACAGCGAGGCACCGACCTTTGCCAATACGGTGATCGCGCTGGAGATCGCCGGTGACGAGCTGTCGCGCATTTCGGCACTCTTCTGGAACAAGGCGGGTGCGCATACGAACGAAACCATCCAGGCGCTCGAGCGCGAGATTGCGCCGAAGATGGCGCGGCATTATTCGAAGATTGGCACGAATGCGGCCCTCTTTGCCCGCCTCGACGCGCTCTGGGAGGGCCGCGACGCGCTTGGACTGACGCTGGAAGAAACCCGCGTGCTGGAGCGTCATTGGAAGGGCTTCGTCAAGGCGGGCGCCAAGCTGCCGAAGGCTGAACAGGAGCGCCTGTCTGCGATCAACGAGAAGCTTGCCGGTCTTGGCGCGCAGTTCGGACAGAACGTGCTGGCGGATGAAAAAAGCTGGGCGCTGCTTTTGTCGGAAGAGGCCGATCTCGCCGGCCTTCCCGACTATCTGCGCGAGGCGATGGTGGCGGCTGCGCGCGAACGCGGCGAGGAGGGCAAATATGCCGTCACCCTCTCGCGCTCGATCATCGAACCTTTCCTCACCTCTTCCGAGCGCCGCGATCTGCGCGAGCAGGCCTTCAACGCCTGGGTGGCGCGTGGCGCCAATGGCGGCAAGACCGACAACCGCGAAATTATCCGTGAGACGCTGGCGCTGAGAGCGGAGAAGGCAAAGCTGCTCGGCTATGCCAATTTCGCCGAACTCAAGCTCGACAATACCATGGCGAAGACACCTGATGCGGTGAACGACCTTCTGATGGCCGTGTGGGGCAAGGCGGCAGCGCGGGCGGCAGAGGAAGAAAGGGATATTGCGGCGCTGATTGCCGAGGAGGGCCGCAATCACGAGGTCATGCCCTGGGATTGGCGGCATTATGCCGAGAAGATCCGGACGCGGAAGTTCGATTTCTCCGAAACGGAGCTGAAGCCCTATCTGCAGCTCGAAAAGATCATCGCCGCCTGCTTCGATGTCGCCGGCCGTCTGTTCGGTATCAAAGCCGTCGAACAGAAGGGCGTTCCCGCCTATCATCCCGATGTGCGCGTCTTCGAAATCCGTGACCGTTCCGACAAGCTCGTCGCTCTCTTCCTCGGCGATTATTTTGCCCGCAGTTCGAAGCGTTCCGGCGCTTGGATGAGCTCCTTTCAGTCGCAGCACAAGCTGCCGCTGAACAACGGCAAGGTCGGCGAGCTGCCGATCATCTATAATGTCTGTAATTTCGCCAAGCCGGCGGAAGGCCGGCCGGCGCTGCTGTCGCTCGACGATGCCCGCACCCTGTTCCACGAGTTCGGCCATGCGCTGCACGGCATGCTTTCGAACGTCACCTATCCCTCGGTTTCGGGCACCGGTGTTTCCCGCGATTTCGTCGAACTGCCGTCGCAGCTCTATGAGCACTGGCTCACAGTACCCGCCATTCTCAAGCAATATGCCGTCCACTACGAGACCGGCGCCCCGATTCCGCAGGCGCTGCTCGACAAGGTTTTGGCCGCCCGCACCTTCAATGCCGGCTTCAACACGGTCGAGTTTACGTCTTCGGCTCTCGTGGACATGGCGTTCCACACCCGCGGAGCCGTCGAAGACCCGATGGCGGTGCAGGGCGAAGTGCTGGCCGAGATCGGCATGCCGAAATCCATCGTCATGCGCCATGCGACGCCGCACTTCCAGCATGTGTTCTCCGGCGATGGCTATTCGGCTGGCTACTATTCCTACATGTGGTCGGAAGTGCTCGATGCCGACGCCTTTGCCGCCTTCGAGGAAACCGGTGACGCCTTCAATCCGGATATGGCCGGAAAATTGAAGGCCAACATCTATTCCGTCGGCGGTTCGATTGATCCGGAAGATGCCTACAAGGCGTTCCGTGGCAAGCTGCCCAGTGCGGATGCGATGTTGAAGAAGAAAGGGCTGGCGGCCTGATCTTTGCGTTTGGTACGCAGCAAAAGTCAGTCGCCAAAGGTCAACTTTGGCGACTGGGCTGATCCTTCCCGATTAATTAGGATTTGCGCGAAAGCAAAGCCAACAGCTCGGCCAATTGACCGGCTTGCGCATCGTCCAGTTTATCGCCCACATGGCGTTGAAGTGCCGAGGCATAGACTGCCCACATGCGGCTGCGCATGGCACTTCCTGCTTCGGTGATAACGACCCAGCGGCCTCGGCCGTCCTCGGAAAATATCTCACGATGAACAAGACCGGCCTTTTCCATCCGGTCGAGCAGGCGCGACAGGTTGTGCTGGGCGAGAAGCGTGCGATCCTCGATCTCATAGGGCCGCAACTTCTCTTCCGTGGCTTGCGTCAGCTCCCATAGCACGTCGTACCAGCTGAGTGGCGGCAGGCCAGCTGCCTTCAAGTCCTGCTCGATCGCTGCGAGAACGATTTGTTGCGTGCGCATGAGCCGCACCCATGCCCGCGTGACGGCGACAGAGGGTTTTGAAGGGGCGGCATCTGAATAAGCGGACATGGATGCAATTACATCTATGTTGACCAGGCTGGCAAGCCTAGATATAGATGTAATTGCATCTATCTTAAACGAAGCCGTGAGATTTGATCATGTCCGACGCTAAACTGATCCTTGTCAGCCATTACCTTTGCCCCTACGTCCAGCGCGCCGCCATCACGCTTGCTGAAAAGGCCGTGCCTTTTGAGATCCGCTATGTCGATCTATCGTCAAAGCCCGACTGGTTTCTCGCCATTTCCCCGCTCGGCAAGGTGCCTCTCCTGATCGTGCGGCAGGACGATGGAGTGGAAACGGTTTTGTTCGAGAGCGCCGTGATCTGCGAATATCTCGAGGAAACCCAATTCGGCGCTCGGCTCCACCCGGCCGATCCGCTGGTGCGTGCCCGGCATCGCGGCTGGATGGAATTCGGCTCTTCCATTCTCTCGGATTTGTGGGGATTCGAGACCGCCAAAGACGAAGGAACCTATGAGGCCAAGCGCAAAGCGCTGGCCGGTAAGTTTGCTCGTGTCGAGGCGGAATTGAAAACCTGTCCCTTTTTTGCCGGAGAGGCGTTCAGCCTGGTCGATGCAGTTTTCGCGCCGATCTTCCGTTACTTCGATGTGTTCGACACCATCACATCGACCGGCGTGTTCGACGGGCTACCGCGTGTCAAGGCATGGCGCAGGGAGCTGGCGTCGCGGCAAAGCGTGCGAGATGCGGTGACACACGACTATCCCGAGCGCCTCAAAGCCTTCCTGGTCAATCACGACGCGTTCTTACTGAAGCATGCTGCTTGATGGAGCTACGCAAATTCCAATCGAGGCGATCGTGTGAATCTGAATTGGCGACGCGATAGAAGAGAGCTCGGCTGTCCAGGCGTGGAAGACTGAGGCGCGAGGCACGAAAAGCCGGCATTAAGCCCCTTTCTTGCCTCCCCCCTTTCGCATTCGCGAAAAAAAGGGTATGAGCGCGCCAAATGCAATTGGCGTGTTATTGAAACACTGCGCCCCAGCCTCAGAGATTAAGACATATGGCACTTCGCAACATCGCGATCATCGCGCACGTTGACCATGGGAAAACCACCCTCGTCGACGAGCTCCTGAAGCAGTCCGGCTCGTTCCGCGAGAACCAGCGCGTTGCCGAACGCGTCATGGATTCCAACGATCTGGAAAAGGAACGCGGCATCACCATTCTTGCCAAGGCGACCTCGGTCGTCTGGAAGGACACGCGCATCAACATCGTCGACACCCCCGGCCACGCCGACTTCGGCGGTGAAGTCGAGCGTATTCTCTCGATGGTGGATGGCGCGATCGTTCTCGTCGATGCTGCCGAAGGCCCGATGCCGCAGACGAAGTTCGTCGTCGGCAAGGCGCTCAAGGTCGGCCTGCGCCCGATCGTTGCCATCAACAAGATCGACCGTCCGGATGCCCGCGCAGACGAAGTCATCAACGAAGTTTTCGATCTCTTCGCCAATCTCGACGCCACCGACGAGCAGCTCGACTTCCCGATCCTCTACGGTTCCGGCCGTAACGGCTGGATGAACTATTCGCCCGAGGGTCCGAAGGAGGAAGGTCTCGGTCCGCTTCTCGATCTCGTCGTCAAGCACGTTCCGGAGCCGACCGTCGGCGAAGGTCCGTTCCGCATGATCGGCACGATCCTGGAAGCCAACCCTTTCCTCGGCCGCATCATCACCGGGCGCATCCATTCCGGCTCGATCAAGCCGAACCAGGCCGTCAAGGTGCTCGGCGCCGATGGCAACCTCATCGAAACCGGCCGTATCTCGAAGATACTCGCCTTCCGCGGCATCGAGCGCCAGCCGATCGAGGAAGCGCAGGCGGGTGACATCGTCGCGATCGCCGGCCTTTCCAAGGGCACGGTCGCCGACACCTTCTGCGACCCGCAGGTCTCCGAGCCGCTGATCGCGCAGCCGATCGACCCGCCGACCGTCACCATGTCCTTTATCGTCAACGACAGCCCCTATGCAGGCACCGAAGGCGACAAGGTCACCTCGCGCGTCATCCGCGACCGCCTCTTCAAGGAAGCCGAAGGCAACGTCGCGCTGAAGATCGAAGAAGCCGAAGGCAAGGATTCGTTCTACGTTTCCGGCCGTGGCGAATTGCAGCTCGCAGTTCTCATCGAAACCATGCGCCGCGAAGGCTTCGAGCTTGCCGTCTCGCGTCCGCGCGTCGTCATGCATAAGGATGAGAGCGGCCAGCTGCTCGAGCCGATCGAAGAAGTCGTCATCGACGTCGATGAAGAGCATTCCGGCATCGTCGTGCAGAAGATGTCCGAGCGCAAGGCAGAAATGTCCGAGCTGCGTCCTTCGGGCGGCAATCGCGTCCGTCTCGTCTTCCTGGCGCCGACGCGCGGCCTCATCGGCTATCAGTCGGAACTTCTGACCGACACGCGCGGCACGGCCGTCATGAACCGTCTGTTCCATGACTACCAGCCATACAAGGGCGAAATCGGCGGCCGTGTGAACGGCGTGCTGCTCGCCAACGAAGCCGGCGAAGCCGTTGCCTACGCCCTGTTCAACCTGGAAGACCGCGGCCCGATGATCATCGACGCCGGCGAAAAGGTCTATGCCGGCATGATCATCGGCATCCACTCGCGCGATAACGATCTCGAAGTCAACGTGCTGAAGGGCAAGAAGCTCACCAATATCCGCGCCGCCGGCAAGGACGAAGCCGTGAAGCTGACGCCGCCGATCCGCATGACGCTTGACCGTGCGCTTTCCTGGATTCAGGACGACGAGCTGGTGGAAGTGACGCCGAAGTCGATCCGCCTCCGCAAAATGTATCTCGATCCGAACGAGCGCAAGCGCTTCGAGAAGGCCCGCCTGGCCTGATCACCGTAACTGAATAATGCATTCGACCCCGGCCATGGCGCCGGGGTTTTTATTTGTGTGTTCGGTTTTTGAGCCCTTGTCCTAAAGGTTAAAAAGTCGTTAATTTTTTTTGATCGTCCACGGATAAAGCCTGTGGGCAAATCTGCCATCTTTATGAATGAGGATGGTTAATTCG
>JBCNPI010000171.1:0-12560 GCA_039593415.1 Rhizobium sp.
GCTTTACGGGCTGCAGCTGAAGGCCGCTTCGCTGATGATCACCGGCTCGCATATTCCCGCCGATCGCAACGGCATCAAATTCTATCGGCCGGACGGCGAAATCGACAAACAGGACGAACTGGCGATCAGCGCAGAAGCAACCGCGATCGTCGACACCCTTATCGACGAGACACCCGGCAATTCCGAAGATCGCACTACCGAGACCGAGGCGCTGTTTCTGGAGCGCAACAAGGGTCTGCTGCCGGCCGGCAGCCTCGCGGACCTGACGATCGGCGTCTATCAGCATAGCACGGTGGCGCGCGATCTCTTTGGCCAGGTACTTGCTCATTACGGCGCACGCGTGGTGCCGCTCGGCCGTTCGGAGAGCTTCATTCCCGTGGATACCGAAGCGGTTTCGGCCGAGACCATCCGCCTCATGAAAGGCTGGGCGCCGGAACACGGGCTGGACGCGATCGTTTCGGCCGATGGCGATGGCGACCGGCCGCTGGTTGCGGATGAGACCGGAGAGCCATTGCGCGGCGATCTGCTCGGCCTCATCGCCGCAAACTTCCTCGGCGCACAGGTGGTTGTCACGCCGGTCACGTCCAACTCCGGCATCGAAGCTGCCGGCTCCTATGCTGTCACCCGTACCCGTGTCGGCTCCCCATACGTGATCGCCGGCATGGAAGAGGCCATTGCGGCCGGCAAGGCCGATGTCATGGGCTTCGAGGCCAATGGCGGTACGCTGACCGCAAGCCGCTTCACCGTCGGGGGAAAAGCCTTCGAGCCGCTGCCGACCCGCGACAGCTTCCTGCCGATCCTGGCGATGCTCTATGCCGCCGCGCAGGCGAAGAAACCGCTTTCGGCCGTCGCCGGCAGCTATCGCCTGCCCTTTGCCGCCGCCGACCGTCTGGAGAATTTCCCGGTCGAAACCAGCGCGGCGCTGATGGCTTACCTGCGTGCCTCCGACGCCAATCTCTCGGATTTCCTCAAGCCGGTTGCCACCGTCGCCTCGAAGAGCGACATCGACGGACTGCGGGTTACGCTTGTGGATAACCGTATCATCCATTTCCGCCCCTCCGGCAATGCGCCTGAAATGCGCTGCTATGTCGAAGCATCGAGCGAAGACGAGGCAAAGGCCCTGCTAGAACAGGGACTTGGCCTGATCAGCGCATGGGCTGCGGCCCGGGTTTGACCCGGGCTTCAACCGCTTTTTTCACGATTGCCACGAAAACTTCAAAAACCCTGTTGACACCAGCCGGCCACCCCCTTACATGCGTGTCCGTCGCCCAGATGGCGGAATTGGTAGACGCGCAGGTTTCAGGTACCTGTGCCGCGAGGCGTGGAGGTTCGAGTCCTCTTCTGGGCACCATTTCCCTTTTAAATCGGTTTCGTCCGATGTGGATTTTTTTCAAGTCCACATGCTTGAAGTCGTTGATATCTCAAGCAAAATCGAGGGTCCGTATTTCAGGTTCTGTCAATACGATTCGCGGGATGGATGGGGACCATGAGAAATCCCCGACTACGAGAACCGCTCTGGATTTGACGGGAGGCTCATTCGGTTTCCCAGTTGCCGACGAGCCCTTTGGCACTGGATCTATGCCTTGATTACGAGCTCGACGGGCAACGGAAAACCTGCGTCTCCGGCAAATATCCGGAGACACCCTCGCCATCCGGCCGATTGCCAGCGTCAGCTCCCAATATTTTCCCCGTGCCATACCAGATCATGCTGACAACTATGAGCGACACAACTCCGTCCGAGACGTAATGCCAGCCAGTATAGACCGACATGAAAACGATCACGGCGAAGAAACTCCATGCAATGATGCCCAACCAACGATTGAGGCTCGCCAGAAAGAAGGCATTCAGCGCCGCAACCGCCACATGAATGCTCGGCATGGCGCTGATGCCGCTGCCGAGATGGGGCTGCCCGCTCTGATATGCCAGGAACAAATAGTTTGAGGTCGGCCAGGTATCCGAGACATTGCCCAGGCGCTGCATCGTAGTGGCAAGATCGGCAAAACGATTACCGCCGTAGATCCGATCATAAAAGATCGGGCCAGCTGACGACAGGACCATAGCGAGGATCGTTCCGCAAATGGTCAAAGTCAGAGCGTGGGCGAGCAGGTATCTCGCACCGCTCTTCTGATCCGACCAAAAGCCAACGAAAACGAACATGGCGAACCACATCACCTGCCAGGCGATTTCATACTGGAACGCCAAAAAAGGAAGCATCGCCTTACTGACGATCATATGGCTGAAGACCCATACGTCCGCGCCAAAGATGGCTCGCTCTATATTGGCCAACAGATGATCAGCATAGAAGGGTCTGATTTCAGGGATCGCGATTTTGAAGGTCGTAAAAGCCGTAAGAAACAGCGTGAAGCCGCAAACGATGGCTGCCACCCGCAATCCGCCGTTACGAAGCATGTGCATCGCACCCCGCAGCGGGGCCTTCTTGTCTGTCAAAATACCTCCGGTAATGAGGCTGACGAACAAAATCGTGGGGATGCCAATGCGGAATGTCTGGGCATACACGCCTAGCAATGTGAAATAGCGGGAGGGCCAGATGATCGCTGCGAATACCACATATGAAGCGCAAATACCCAAGAGGGCGATCCAGCATCGGTTTGCGCTGCTCTGTGCTGTCACTGCAATGGAAGTGGACTGATCCGACATGAACTCAAGCTCAGATTGCGATAGCGAAATATATCTCAGGTTGTATTACCAATTGGTTTTTTCCTTCACTTCGAGCCCTGGTCTGCGGAAGATTTCCTTGGCGTATGGATATGTGACGTTCTCATGGTAATTATTCGCCAGAAACGGAATGCCATCCGACCACGACTCTCGGGAACGAAGGCACGATCCGGCGCCACGAGCCATTGGCTTTCGCCACAACCACGACCTAATAAAGAGAAACCTCAAGGGATTTTCGATGGACCACAAGAGCGACTGGTACGATCTCATCGTTGGCAATGGCAACGTCAATGAGGGGCTGGCGAGGATAATTGGTTTCATCCTCGCCGTGATTGTGATCCTCAGCCTGATCTTCTGGATGATCTGAGCGCTTCCGCTCGGGATGGCCGGGGCCGTTTCATCACGTCCCTGGTCTGTTGCATATCGATCTAGTGAAGACCTAGTGAAGGCTTCCAGGGTCCGGCCTGACGCTAAGCCCCGCCTCTAGCGCAGCCTCCAGAAAAGCCTTCCGCGAGTCCTCGGCGGATGCCATGCCAAGCACGGCATCGAGGCACACGAGCACAGCCTCATCCACAACAGGTCCGCCGATCACCGGCCATTCCCCGCTCATGCAGTTCGCCGCATCGAGCGCATTGGTTATGATCGCATAATGCCCGGCACCACCGAGATCGACTATGACGGGATTGTTCCAATCGCCATATTCCATCGTCACGCCTCCTCGATATTGGGCGCGATTAGTACTGCAATCAGAAGCGATCCGGTGCCGCCCCATGCGGCCGTTATCCTATAGTACTCCATGAAATCAACTCCTCGCTGACGCCATCAGGCGATAACGGGAGCGGCGGCGAGATGTTCCTGACCGCGGATGTGCCGCCGGATTTTCTTGAGCTTCATCGGCTCGGCCCGCTCACCGAAGGCCTTCCCGCCATGCATGAGCGCGATCCCTCTTCCTACGCTTCGCGCTGTACGCAAACCTCCATCCCATTACGGCGCTAGCTTCCCCGCTTCCGACTGGTTAACTTTTGAAGCAGGGAGGGGAGACGAATAAGGGGAACAACAAAATGGACCAGGTCTACAATCTGCTCTGGCTTGCTTTCAGCGTCGCTCTTCTCTTCGCCGCATTGAACCGGCGGCTGGCCGGAGATTTCGTCACCATGTGGTATCTACTCGTCATCACAGCTGTGACTGTGATGGCCTGGGCGGGCTTCTTCCCAACCGATATGGCGAACCTGCGAGCCGGCTAATCTGCGGGCCGCAATCCCACGCCGATTGTGGTAGCCGCCGCCACCTCAATGCGTCCGATACGCGAAAAACCGCCGAAAATCTCTTTCGGCGGTTTGGAACGTGATCGAAGGTCTCGCGAGCGCTCTAAAGCTTCGGGTTCAGCGGCACGATAGCGGCAAAACGCAGCCAGTCCTTCTGCGCCTTCGGCGTCCACGCCGCCTCGGCAATGGCCGGCAGGCGCGGGAAGACGAGGCGATTGAAATAGTCGCGGGAGACAAAGTTCTCCTGCCAGATGCAGGCCTGCACGCCCTTCATCAGATGCTTCAGCTCATCCGGAAAATCGCCCTCGGCCTCGTAGGCATAGGTATGGGCCGGGGGCACGGTGCCCGCCCAGCTCGCGCCCGGTTCCTGCCAGGCGTCCGCCTGCACCATGTCGAGATAATAGGCCTGTCCCGGAGTCATCACGACTTCATAGCCCTCGCGTGCCAGATCGATGCCGACCTCCGGCCTTTCCCAGGCCATCAGCAGCGTGCCTTTTGGATCGACGCCGCCGCCATGGGCGACTTCGTTCCAACCCGCGAGTTTGCGCCCGCGCTCGGTCAGCATGGCCTTGATCCGTTTCAGGAAATAGGACTGCAGGGCAAACGTACCCGAAATACCCTCCTTCTCCATCAGCTTGCGTGCGAGCGGCGAAGCAAGCCAGGAACCATCGGCAACCTCGTCGCCGCCAATATGAATATATTCGGAGGGGAAGAGCTCGACCATTTCGTCGAAGACGTTGGC
Organism: Rhizobium sp.; assembly: GCA_039593415.1. Taxonomy (GTDB): domain Bacteria; phylum Pseudomonadota; class Alphaproteobacteria; order Rhizobiales; family Rhizobiaceae; genus Rhizobium. Next base: position 4,684 of record JBCNPI010000171.1, read on the forward strand.
GAGGAACTCGTAGGTCGGCTCGATCGCCGGGTTCAGGGCATTGTTCGGATAGCCTTGCACGGAGTGATAGCTGTCCGGCGCTTCCTGCCCATCCGTGAGATCGGGCAGAGCGACGAGGGCGGCTGTGCTGTGGCCGGGGATATCGATCTCGGGAATGACCTCGATACCGAGCGCGGTGGCATGGGCGACGATGTCGCGCACATCATCCTGCGAATAGAAGCCGCCGACCGGCTCGGCGGCGTTGCCGAGCTGCGGCAGCAACGGCTCGTCCGGTCCGCGCAGCACGCCCGTCGTAGTCAGCTGCGGATAGGCGCGGATCTCCAGCCGCCAGGCCTCGTCGTCTGTCAGATGCCAATGGAAGATATTGAGTTTCAGCCAGGCGAGAATGTCGAGCAGGCGCAGGACATCGTCCTTGGGGGTGAACTGCCGGGAGACGTCGAGATGGCAGCCGCGCCAGCCGTAACGCGGCCGGTCGGCGATCGAGCCAGCGACCGGGAAACGGAACTTGCCGGGCTCGCGGCGTGCGCCATCGAGAAGCTGCCCCAGCGTCGTCAGACCATAGAGGCGGCCCGCCTCGCCGGAGAAGGCAAGCACGACTTCATCGCCGGAGAAGGAAAGCTCATAGGCTTCGCGCGCAAGTGCCAGTCGTTCGACGAAACGCAGCGCCCTGCCCTGCGGCGCGGCAATGAGGCTGAAGGGAATGTGATTGGACGGAAAGAGGCGGCGGAAGAGCGCCTGTGCCGCAGCCAGCGCCTTGACGCTTGGGGCGTCGGACCCTTCGGCGGGATAGAGTGCAACCGGAAAGTCCTCGCCCGGTTTAACGTCGATTTCCGCTGGCCAGGGCTGGATTGCATAGGGAAGCTCCAGCCTGCCTTCCGGCAACAGCACCGGCGGCGGCTCGCTGACGCGATCGGCAAGCAACAGATCCGAGGTGAAGACGGTGATATGCGTGCCGTCTTCCAGCGTCACATAGGCGGATTTGGCGCCGTCGGTGCAATGGCGTGCAATGCGATGAAGAGCCGAGACCGCGAACGTCCAGCTCTCCCCAGGCGCGACGGACAGGCCGGCCGGCGGCGCAAACTCATGAAAATTGGCATTGCGGCGCACGAAGACGGCGTTGTCGCAGGCTTGGGGATCGACGAGGCGTGTCAGGGTCGTGTAGGCGAGACGGAAATTCTCAAGAGGCGCATCCGAGAAATTGAAAAGGGTCAGGGTCAGCCGACCATGCTTTCCGCCTTCGGGAGACCAGGTGTTTTCGAGATGATAGGAGGAAGGCTGCATGATGTTCCCCTTTGGCAGCGAGCTTCAGTAGTGTTCGGACTGTGAAAAGGTATGGGCAAGCTCGGCCTGCCCTGCCGTCAGGCCGCAATCGACAGGCAGGCAGACGCCGGTGATCGCCGAGGCAAGCGGGCTTGCGAGGAAGGATACGGCGTTGGCAACATCGACCGGGTCGACGACGCGCCGCAGCGCATACCAGCGCTTCGCCTCCTCGAAGACATTCGGGTTTGCGGCGGCGCGCGCTTCCCATGCCTGGGTGCGCACGGTGCCGGGTGCCACGGCATTCGAGCGGATGCCGAACTTGCCGTATTCGACTGCGACCAGCCGGGTGAAATGCAGGAGTCCGGCTTTGGCAGCGCTGTAGGCCGGATGGCCGAAGACTGCCATGCCGTTAACGGAGGCGATATTGATCACGGAGCCCTTCGAGCTCTTCAGCATGTCCTCGACTGCGCGGAAGCAAAGAAAGGCCGCCTCGAGATTGAGGGCATTGTCGGCGCGCCAGATGGCCGGTGTTGTATCATGAAGGCTGACGGCGCGGGCAGCACCCGCATTGTTAACGAGCGTCTTCACCCCTCCCAGATTCGATGCAGCCTTGGCCATCGCGGCAACATCCGCGTCGCTGGTGATATCAGCTTTGAGCGGCACGAAACGCTCCGCCGGACCAAGCGCTTCCGCCGCCTTCCGCGCGGCAGTTTCGTCGATATCGACCAGCAGGATGATGTCGTGGTCATCGGCCAGGCGTTTTGCGATGGCTCGGCCGATATCGCCGGCGGCGCCAGTGACGATGGCAACGGATTTGCTCATATGCTTTCCTCTAATTCATTCCTGAGCGGACATTGCCGCTCCTTATTCTTGTTTGTCGGTAGCTCCAGACAGTTTAGTCCCCCAGCAGCTGGCGATCATCGCCGTCGCGGTGAGTAACGAGCTGCTGCTTGATGCGGCGCAGCGTTACGGTGGCCTGTGGCTGGATGCGGTAGGCGACCAGGCTGGCGAGAATATCCACGACAGCGAGATAAGCGATGCGGGTCGATGTCGGCCGATAGATATTGTCACCTTCCGGAAGATCGACGGGCAATGTGATTTCCGCGGCGTGGGCGACTGGGCTTTCGCTCTGCGTCAGCGCAATGGTCGGCACCTTGGCTTCGCGCGCCAGCGCGAAAGCACGCACCAGCTCGGCGTTGCGGCCTGAGAAAGACGAGCCGATCAGCACGTCCGTCGGCTTGGCGGCAGCCGCCATCATCAGCTGCATGCTGTGGTCGGAGCTCGCGGTAATGCGAAGCCCGAGCCGGAACAGGCGGTTCTGCAGCTCAGTCGCGATCATCGAGGAATTGCCACCGGAGCCGAAAGCATAGACCATCTCGGCACCGGCAAGCCGGTTTGCCGCCCGCTCGATGGCAGCGACGTCTAGACCGCGATGCAGCAGGAAGAGTGCGTTCTGCGCCTTGGTAATAATATCCTGGGCGACATCGGCGGGCGCGATGCTCTTCGGCTCGGGCTTCAGATAGCGCATGCCGACATAGGCGGTGCGCGCAAGCTGCACCTTGAAATCGGAAAAGCTTTCGCAGCCCAGACGCCGGCAGAAACGCGTCACCGTCGGCGGCGAGACATCTGCCTTGCCTGCAAGCTCGATGATGGAAGCGTTGACGGCGAATTCGAAATCATTGAGGACGATATCGGCGATGCGAATTTCCGATTGCGAAAGCCGGCCCCTCTCTTCCTGCATGGTCGTGAAGATATCCATCAGCCCCCCCCTTGTCGCTGGTCTAGTTACGTTTGACACGTAGGCAGCGACGCGATCCACCCCAATCTCATCTATCCCGCCAGCGCCTGTGGACAGACGCGCAAGCAGATGCGGCTTGTCATTCGTTCCCATGCAGGCAGAACCGTGACATGCGGTGACCACCATGCGGTTCCTGCAAATTATTTTCTTGATACGTTGACAAATGACCATAGAAAGCAGAATTTGGCCAGTGAAAATCGCAAATTATGAAAAGAATTTAAATGACGGCGGATGCCATGCGTGATCCTTTCAAGAATCCCTTCCCTGCCGGCGATACCGCCAGGCATTCGATCTGGGAGATGCTCGTTCCGCGTGACATCGATGCTTTTCTTGCCGCCGACTGGTCGATGGTCGCGGGCGATTTTGTTGAGGAAGGCTTCATCGGTATCGACGGCAAGCGCGAGGTCAGCCCGGATAAATGGCGCCTCGCCTTTCCAACGCTGTCAGCCTATCGCGACGAGTGGCTGCGTCAGGCCCGCGACTTCGCCACTCAATCTTTCGCCGAAGATCCGCGTACGGCCATCTTCACCACGACAACGCTCGAAGACATCGAAATCGAAGGCGACATGGCGCTGGTCCGCAAGAAATTCGACGGCAGCCTCAAGAAGTCGGATGGCGGTATCGACGTTCTGAAGTGGCAGACACTTTATTATTGCCGCCTGCATGAGGGACGCTGGAAGATCTGCGGCTTTACCGGTTATCTGCCGAACCCCATGGAATAGAGGCGACAGCATTGCGCATTTTCACCGCGGCCCTTGCGACCGAGACGAATACCTTCTCCCCCATCTGCATCGACCGACGCGCTTTCGAAGCCTCTCTCTATGCACCGCCCGGCAAGCACCCCGAGACGCCGACCCTGTGTTCCGCGCCGATTACGGTCGGCCGGCACATTGCTGCGGAAAAGGGCTGGGAAGTGATCGAGGGCACCGCCACCTGGGCCGACCCAGCCGGATTGGTGAATCGCCAGACCTATGAGGACCTGCGCGATGAAATTCTTGCGCAACTGCGGGCGGCGATGCCTGTCGATGCCGTCGTCCTCGGTCTGCACGGCGCCATGGTCGCGGCTGGTTATGAGGATACCGAAGGCGATTTCCTGTCGCGGGTGCGCGAGATCGTCGGGCCGGATATTCTGGTCTGCGCCGAGCTCGATCCGCACAGCCATCTGACAGCGAAGCGCGTCGCAGCCGCAAATTTCCTCGTCTATTTCAAGGAATTCCCGCATACGGACTTCGTCGATCGCGCCGAGGACCTCTGGCGCATCGCCATCGATGCGCTGGAAGGCCGCGTCAAGCCGGTCATGTCCGTATTCGACTGCCGCATGATCGATGTCTTTCCGACCTCGCGCGACCCCATGCGCTCCTTCGTCGATAAGATCATGGCGATGGAAAAGAGCGATGCCGACATTTTGTCCATCTCCGTCATTCACGGCTTCATGGCGGGCGACGTGCCCGAAATGGGCACGAAGCTGCTCGTGGTCACCAATAACAAGCCGGCTAAGGGCTCTGCAGTCGCCCGCGACCTCGGTCTGGAGCTCTTTTCGAAGCGCGGCACCTTCATCATGCCGCAGATCGACGAGAAGCAGGCCGTGAGCGAGGCCATAGCTGCTGCCTCAGGTCCGGTCGTCATCGCCGATCTCTGGGACAATCCCGGCGGCGGCACGGCCGGCGACGCAACGGTCATCCTGCAGGAATTGCTCGACCGCGGCGCTACCGATACCGCGATCGGCACGATCTGGGATCCGATGGCCGTGCAGATCTGCATGGCGGCCGGCGAAGGCGCGGAAATCCCGCTGCGCTTCGGTGCCAAATCGGCGCCGGGCACCGGCGATCCCATCGACGGTCTCGTCAAAATCGTTCGCATCGTCCCGAATGCCGAGATGCGTTTCGGCGAGAGCTTCGCTCCGTTCGGCGATGCCGCGCATATTCAGCTCGACGGCATCGACATTATCCTGAATTCAACGCGCGCGCAGAGCTTCGATCCAAGCCTGTTTTCCGTCATGGACATCGACCCGACAACGAAGAAAATCCTGGTCATCAAATCGACCAATCATTTCTATGCATCTTTCTCGAAGATCGCGTCGCAGATCCTTTACTGCTCCGCAGGAACGCCTTATCCCAACAACCCGGCGCGCACGCCCTACCGTCGCGCGCGAAAGGATATCTGGCCGATGGTGGCCGACCCCTTTGCGGAAGAACGGAAAGACGCCTGACATGGCTTCCAATATCGCGCATGACATCGCCGTGGAAATCGGTCCCAAGCCGGGCGACGCGGTCGACAGCCTCTCCACGCCGCGCCCGATCATCGACGAAGACCGGCTGACGGCGAACATTGCCCGCGTGCAGTCCTACATGGATGCGCACGGCCTGAATTTCCGCCCGCACATCAAGACGCACAAGATCCCTGCATTGGCACGCGCCCAAGTCGCCGCCGGCGCCAAGGGCATCAACTGCCAGAAGATCACCGAAGCTGAAGTCTTCGCCGATGCGGGCTTCGAGGATATTCTGATCACGTTCAATATTCTCGGGCCTGAAAAGCTTACGCGGCTTTCGGCTTTGAACGACCGTATTTCAGGCCTGAAGGTCGTGGCAGACAGCACGGTGACAGTGGATGGCCTCTCCGACTGGTTCGCCGCCCGCAAGCCGCTGACGGTGCTGGGGGAATGCGATACCGGCGGCGCGCGCTGCGGCGTGCAATCGCCCGAGCAGGCGGCTTCCCTTGGCAAGCATATCGCCGGCAAGCCCGGTCTCGTCTTCGGCGGCCTGATGACCTATCCGAAGCCGAACAATGCCGTCGCGACACAGGCTTTCTTCGTCGAGGCGATAAGGCTGCTGAAGAGCGATGGCATCGAATGCCCGATCGTCAGCAATGGCGGCACGCCAAGCCTTTTCGAAGCGCATCTGGTGACGGCGGCCACCGAGCATCGCGCCGGAACCTATATCTATAACGACCGCTCCATGGTGCGGGCGGGACATTGCAGCGAGGAGGATTGTGCCATGCACATCCTCGCCACCGTCGTCTCGCGGCCGACCGAAGATCGAGCCGTCATCGATGCAGGCTCCAAGGCCCTGACCTCCGATCTTCTCGGCTTTGCCGATTACGGCCAGGTGGTGGGCTATCCCGATGCCGTCATCAAGGGGCTTTCGGAAGAGCACGGCGTCATCGACCTGTCGAACTGCGCCGGCCCTCGCCCTGAGATCGGCGACAAGATCCGCATCATCCCGAACCACACCTGCGTCGTTTCCAATCTCTTCGACCAGATGGTGTTCCACCGCGATGGCATGGTGACGCGCGTCGAAGACGTGGCGGCTCGCGGTTTGGTCTGGTAGGGCGATCTGCCATCCGCCGATTGCTTCCGGGGCCTCCCTCGTCCTTCGACGGGCTCAGGACGAGGGCGGAGCGAGTTAGCTGGGCGAGATGATCAGTCCTCATGGTGAGGAGGCCCAAAGGGCCATCTCAAACCACGAGGACGGATGGTTGCTTCCGAGGCCGCTTCCCGTCAGGAAGCGGCCTGGTTCAGCAACTCCATGTCGATTTCGGTCAGCTCGACCCGACGCTCGAACGCCTGGCCGTTCTCGTCGAAGAGGTGGCAATCGCCGAGGCGGATGCCAGTCTTCAGGGGCATGTCCATGCGGATGGCGGCGCTGCCGGGCAATGTCGCGCAGAAATTCTCGTCGATCCCGTCAGCCGTGGCATAGGCGACCGTTTGGGCGCCGAGCCGCTCCACCACCGTCGGCACGATAGTCAAGGTGAGATCGCCGTCGCCGAGCTGGACATGTTCCGGCCGGATGCCGAGCGTCAGCGGTTTGCCGACAAGGCCAGGGCGCGGCGTCACCGGCAGCAGAGCCTTCTGGCCCTTGTAATCCACCTCCACGCCCGCATCGCTGACGCCAGTGCAGGCCACCGGCAGGAAATTCATTTTCGGATTGCCGATGAAGCGAGCGACGAAGGTATTTGCCGGCTTGTGGTAAAGCTCCAGCGGCGCGCCGATCTGCGATATTTCGCCGGCATTCAACACGACAATGCGGTCGGCCATGGTCATGGCCTCCACCTGATCGTGCGTCACGTAGATCATGGTCGCCTGCAATTGGCGGTGCAGCTTGGCAAGCTCGATGCGCATATCGGCGCGCAGAGCGGCATCGAGATTGGACAACGGCTCGTCGAAGAGGAAGATCTTCGGCTCGCGTACGATCGCGCGGCCGATGGCGACACGCTGGCGCTGGCCGCCCGAGAGCTGGCCCGGCTTTTGCTGCAGCCGCTGATCGAGATGGAGAATGCGGGCGGCATTCTCGACCTTGGCCTTCAGCTTGTCCTCCGCCATCTTCTCCACCCGCAAAGGGAAGGCGATGTTTTCGAACACCGACATATGCGGGTAGAGAGCATAGGACTGGAAGACCATGGCAATGCCGCGCTTGACGGGCGGCAGATCGTTGACGCGAGCACCATCGATCATGATGTCGCCGCTGGTCACTTCATCAAGGCCTGCAATCATGCGCAGCAAGGTCGACTTGCCGCAGCCGGACGGACCGACGAAGACGATGAATTCACCGTCGTTTACGTCAAGCTCGACGCCCTTGATGACCTCGAAATGACCATAGAATTTCTTGACCTGATTAAGGTGCAGCTTTCCCAAACTCTGTCTCCGCGCGGCGCCGCCATAGGGCGGGCAGGGCTCCAAGGGCCGCGCGCATTGCGCGCGGCCCGGTGACTTGCAGACTTATTTGTACTGCTCGAGATCGGCAGCGGCCTTCTTCAGGGCATCCGCCGGCTGAGCCTGACCTGTCACGACCGACTGGACCATCGCAATCATGACATTCTGGAA
>JBCNPI010000172.1:0-12512 GCA_039593415.1 Rhizobium sp.
GACGTGCTGATGTATCTCGGCAACCTTCAAGGCGTGATGGTGATCGTGGCGAAGCTTGCGGCCGAGGGCGCAGTCTTTGCCTTTTCTGTTGAGCATGCCGAGCAGGCGGATGGCTACATACTGCGCGACTCGCTGCGCTTTGCCCATTCAGAAGCCTATGTCAGGGAAGTTTTGGCCCGTCACGGCTTTATGGTGCTGGATCTCGCCCGCAGCATCATTCGCATGGATGGCGGAAAACCGGTCCATGGCATTCTGTTCATTACCCGAAAATCGGCTTGATAATTTCGAATCTTGCGAATTTGAAATAGGTCAGCATTGCTTACGTATTTTCGCTTGATTGTTTTCGGAGCTTTCAGCAAAAAGCCTTGAAACACTGGGGAAAGCACATGGCGAACGCGAAGAGTGCATTTGGCGTCTGGAATACATCCGCGATCCGGCATTCATGGGCCGAGGACGTTCAGGGCATCCTGACCGGGAGCCTGATTTCGTCGCTCGGGCTGTTCTGTCTTTCAAGCGCAGGTCTTCTGACGGGCAGCACCGCCGGCATCGCCTTTCTGCTGCATTACGCGATCGGCGTGAATTTCGGCCTGGCCTTCTTCGTGGTCAATCTGCCGTTCTTCTATCTGTCGCTGAAGCAGCTTGGCCCCGTCTTCACGATCAAGACCTTCGTCGCCATCACGCTGACCTCGCTGCTGAGCAACCTGCAGCCGCTGCTGTTCAATGTGGCGCATATCAATATGCTTTGGTCGGCCATCCTTGGCGGTATCCTGCTCGGCTTCGGGCTGCTGGCGCTCTATCGCCATCGCGCCAGTCTCGGCGGCGTCGGAATTCTTGGAATTTATCTTCAGGAGCGCTTCGGCATCAGGGCGGGTCTGGTGCAGCTAGCAATCGATCTATGCGTGCTCGCGGTCGCTTTTTCGGTGACCACGCCTCCTGTGGTCATCTGCTCGGTCATCGGCGCAATCGTGCTCAATCTCTTTGTTGCGATCAATCATCGATCGGATCGCTACATCGCGCTGTAAAACCGAAGCTTATTGCTTGCGGGTCTCGTCGGATTCGACGATCGCGGCTTCGTGATACCAGCTGTCGAAAGCGGCCGTTGCAATAGTCGGGCCGATATCCGGGGTAAGGTTCACCTTCGGGCGCTGGCTGACCGCCGTGGAGCGGGCTGTAACGGGAAATTGATAGATCTTTGCGGTTTCGTGCCGAGTACCGATTGCCATTCGTGTCTCTCCCTTTTGGTGTTCAAGCGGGCGCGCTTCAAGAGACAGCTCATATATAGCAGAGCCGAAGGCGGATATCACCATTTCGCTTAAAAAAAATGCTAAATGATGAAATTATAGGCAATTAGAAGATAGTGCGGCCAATGCCGTATCTTTGATCTGCCGATTTTCCGATCCATTTTAGGCCGGGGCGCCTGCGACATCTTGGCAATCCGATTGGAACCGTCGGCCGCGATTTGAAAAGGAATCCGATAGTTGACCCCGAAATCTCGTCCGAATATGGCTGAATCGTAAAAATCTCGTGCGGTAGACGCGATATCGATGCGATCTGGCACGGCACATGCATCTCTCTTGGCAGCCGTTCGTAGTGAGGAATTTTCCGGCGGGCGCGCCGGCCAAGTTTTTCCTACTTCGCCTGATTAACTGTTATGAGGTGCGTAATGACGAAATTTAAGCTCGAGTACATCTGGCTCGACGGGTACACCCCGGTACCGAACCTGCGCGGTAAAACGCAGATCAAGGAATTCGACGCATTTCCGACGCTCGAGCAGCTGCCGCTTTGGGGCTTCGATGGCTCGTCGACGATGCAGGCCGAAGGCCGCAGCTCCGATTGCGTGCTGAAGCCTGTCGCCATCTATCCGGACCCGGCCCGTACGAACGGCGCGCTCGTCATGTGCGAAGTCATGATGCCCGACGGCGTTACCCCGCATGAATCCAACAGCCGCGCGACCATCCTCGACGATGAAGACGCATGGTTCGGCTTCGAGCAGGAATACTTCTTCTACAAGGACGGCCGTCCGCTTGGCTTCCCGGAATCCGGCTACCCGGCTCCGCAGGGCCCGTACTACACCGGCGTCGGTTACAAGAACGTCGGCGATGTCGCTCGCGAAATCGTTGAAGAGCACCTCGACCTTTGCCTCGAAGCCGGTATCAACCACGAAGGCATCAACGCCGAAGTGGCCAAGGGCCAGTGGGAATTCCAGATTTTCGGCAAGGGCTCCAAGAAGGCCGCCGACCAGATCTGGATGGCACGCTATCTGCTGCTGCGTCTGTGCGAAAAATACGGCATCGACATCGAGTTCCACTGCAAGCCGCTCGGCGACACCGACTGGAACGGCTCGGGCATGCACTGCAACTTCTCGACCAAGTTCATGCGCGAAGTCGGCGGCAAGGCCTATTTCGAAGCGCTCATGGCTCAGTTCGACAAGAACCTTGAAGCCCATATCGCTGTCTATGGCCCGGACAACCATATGCGCCTGACCGGCAAGCATGAAACGGCTCCGTGGAACAAGTTCTCCTACGGCGTTGCCGACCGTGGCGCTTCGATCCGCGTTCCGCACTCCTTCATCAAGAACGATTACAAGGGCTACCTCGAAGATCGTCGTCCGAACTCGCAAGGCGACCCCTACCAGATCGCTTCGCAGGTTCTGAAGACCATCTCGGAAGTTCCGACGGCTGGTTTCGGCTCGGTTGCTGCTTGATAGCTTTCGTGCTTGCCTGCCAAGCATAGGAAACTAATAAATGACGCGGGGCCCTCGCCCCGCGTTTTTCGTTTTGGAATTTTATCAGGCCGCGGCTGTCGCTCAGACCCTCTTACGCCCCCGCTGCTAACCCCCACGGTCCGTCATCCTCGGGCTTGACCGAGGATCCACGCACAAGCTGTGGAACACGTGAGAGGGTTTTTTGGTGTGTATCGCATCAAGGATGCGGGGCTCGCCGGTACTCGTTAACAGCATTCCTGCCGGGCCGACTTCCTTGTGCCTGGATCCTCGGGTCAAGCCCGAGGATGACGGCGTTTAAGGGAGGGCTCTGGCCATAACACGCTCAGAGAAAGCAGACTCACGCAGCCTTGCTTGCCGCATCCACCGGATGCTGCGAGCGGAAGCCGACGGCAAGGCGGTTCCAGATGTTGATCGTGCCGATCGCGACCGTGATCTTGACGATCTCTTCTTCACTGAAATGCTGTTTCAGCGGCTCGAAATCGGCATCCGGAATGCCGGTCTGGGCAATCTTGGTGACAGAATCGATCCAGCGGAGCAGGGCACGCTCGCGGTCGTCATAGACGGGCGACTCCCACCAGACGCACAGCAGATTGATCCACTGTTCGCTGAGGCCATCGTGGCGCGCTTCCTTCGAATGCATGTCGACGCAATAGGCGCAGCCATTGATCTGCGAGGCGCGGAGCTTGATCAGGTGGATGAAGCGGCGTTCGAGCCCGCTGCTCTGAACGAAGTTTTCCAGCGCGGTGACGGCCTTGTAGGAGTCGGGGGAGGCTTTGGCGAAGTTGAAACGCGGATGCATGGGTCTTCTCCTTGGGTTTTAAATTGAGGTTCAGTTTTTGGTCTTGCGCTCATGGAGCTCGAGAAAGGCGCAGCCTCTCGCGGCTATGCCACCGTCCGTGTCCGTCTGGTTGAGATCGGTCAGCACGTCGGCGATCGTTGTCTTTGCCAATTCGGCCCGATAGACGCGCTCAGCCGCCAGCATGGCGGCATTGATGCCGCAGGGTTTGGCGAAATAGCGCCCCTCGAGCGGGTTCGGGCCGCGCTGGCGGATTTCAGCACAGCGGAAAGCGGGCGCTGGGCCTTCCGCCGCCAGCACGATATCGAGAAGAGTGATCTGCTCCGGCTTGCGCGCCAGCCGGTATCCGCCCTTCGGCCCCGGCACGGTATCGAGAATGCCGGCACCCGAAAGCGCCTGCAGATGCTTCAGAAGATAGCTGACGGAGACGCCGTGAAATTCGGCAAGCGCTGCCGCCGAGAGTACGCCGCCATCGGACAATCCCGCCAGCATGGCAACGCAATGGATGGATTGTTCCACGCCGTCTCCGAGCTTCATTTTCGTGCCTTTCTAATCATGGATATTTTTTATCTGCGATTATGATGGGAGTCAAGTGAGGAATGCGACAGAATTGCTGTTGGGCGAACGCGCGAGAAATGCCTGGTTATAGCTGCTACCAGAAGAAGGGTTCGTCATCCTCGGGCTTGACCCGAGGATGACAGTGCGTGTGGAAGCCGATGCGCCTGAGGGGCCCTGGTGAAAGAACGTGCGGCCCATCCTTGCTCTTCTCCAGCCACCCCGCTTCCTATCCTCCACATTTCAACTACATTCAGCCCGTGGACCAGATCGACGCGAAGCATCCTCCCGCCCTGCCTGCCCCCTTCATCCGCTGGTTTGCGGAAAAGGGCTGGCAGCCGCGTGCCCATCAGCTGGAGCTGCTTGCGCGTGCCGAAGCCGGTGAAAGCACGCTGCTGATTGCGCCCACCGGTGGGGGCAAGACGCTGGCCGGCTTCCTGCCGTCGCTCATCGATCTCACCCGGCGCGGAAAAATCCCGCCGGGCTCGGCCTTCATCGGCATCCACACGCTCTACGTCTCGCCGCTGAAGGCGCTGGCGGTCGATATCGAGCGCAACCTGATGAAGCCCGTTTCGGAGATGGGCCTGCCTGTTACAGTCGAAAACCGCACCGGCGATACGCCGAGCGGCAAGCGACAGCGGCAGAAGCTCAATCCGCCCGATATACTGTTGACGACACCGGAACAGGTGGCGCTGCTGCTCGCCAACCGCGAAGCCGAACGCTTCTTCAAGGACCTGAAATATATTGTCTTCGACGAGCTGCATTCGCTCGTCACCTCCAAGCGCGGCCATATGCTGTCGCTCGGCCTTGCCCGCATCCGGAAGCTGGCACCCCGCGTCCAGACCATTGGTCTTTCTGCCACTGTCGCCGACCCCATGGACCTGCAGAAATGGCTGGTGGCGCAGCGGCCGGGGGAAGAGCGCCATGCCGGCCTCGTCATCGTCGAGGGTGGCGCCAAGCCCGATATCTCGATCCTGTCGACGGAAGAGCGCATCCCCTGGTCCGGCCATTCCGCCAAATATGCGATCCCCGATATCTATCGCGAGCTGAAGGCGCATCGCACGACGCTGCTCTTCGTCAACACGCGCTCGCAGGCTGAAATGCTGTTCCAGGAGCTGTGGTCGGCCAATGACGACAATCTGCCGATCGCCCTGCACCACGGCTCGCTCGATGTCGGCCAGCGCCGCAAGGTGGAAGCGGCCATGGCGGAAAACCGGCTGCGCGCCGTCGTCGCCACATCGACGCTCGATCTTGGCATAGATTGGGGCGATGTCGATCTCGTCATCCATGTCGGTGCACCTAAGGGCGCGAGCCGGCTTGCCCAGCGCATCGGCCGTGCCAACCACCGCATGGATGAACCGTCCAAGGCGATCCTTGTGCCGGCCAACCGCTTCGAGGTCATGGAATGCCAGGGAGCGCTTGACGCCAACTATACCGGCGCGCAGGACACGCCACCGATCGGCGCCGGCGCCCTCGATGTTCTCGCCCAGCATGTGCTCGGCATGGCCTGCGCCGAACCCTTCGACATGCTGGAGCTCCATGATGAGGTGCAGAGTGCGGCACCCTATGCCGAGCTTTCCTGGGAGACCTTCGAGCGTATCGTCGATTTTGTTGCCACAGGCGGCTATGCGCTTCGAACTTACGAGCGCTATGCCCGCATCCGCAAGACGGCGGATGGCCATTGGCGGGTCTCCAATCCGCAGGTCGCCCAGCAATACCGCCTGAACCTCGGCACGATCGTCGAAGAGGCGATGCTGAATATCCGACTGGTGAAACGCAATGCGCTGGGCTCGCTCGGAAGAGGCGGCGCGCCGCTTGGCAAGGTCGAAGAATATTTCGTCGAGCAGCTGGCACCCGGCGATACTTTCCTGTTTTCCGGCAAGGTGCTGCGCTTCGAGGGCATACGAGAGAGCGAATGCCTGGCCTCGCAGGCTTTCTCGCTGGACCCGAAAATCCCCTCCTATGCCGGCGGCAAGTTTCCGCTCTCCACCTATCTCGCCGATCAGGTGCGGGCGATGATTGCCGATCCCGACCGGCGACACCGCCTGCCCGATCAGGTGCGCGACTGGCTGGAAATTCAAAACGAGAAGTCGCTGCTGCCGAAGCGCGATGAGTTTCTGATCGAGACTTTCCCGCGCGGCAGCCGCGCCTACATGGTCGCCTATCCTTTCGAGGGCAGGCTGGCGCACCAGACGCTCGGCATGCTCCTGACCCGAAGGCTGGAACGCGCCGGCGCCAAGCCGATGGGCTTCGTCGCGACCGATTATTCCCTCGGCATCTGGGGGCTGGAGGATATGGGGCTGATGATTGCCAACGGTCACCTTAGCCTCTCCGATCTCTTCGACGAGGATATGCTCGGCGACGATCTCGAAGCCTGGCTCGATGAATCTTTTCTTTTGAAGCGCACCTTCCGCAATTGCGCCGTGATTGCCGGCTTGATCGAGCGCCGCCATCCGGGCAAGGAAAAGACCGGCCGGCAGGTGACCGTCTCGGCCGATCTGATCTATGACGTGCTGCGCAGCCACGAGCCGGATCATATCCTCCTGCAGGCGACGAGGCAGGATGCCGCGACCGGGCTTTTGGATATTGGCCGACTTGCGGATATGCTGAGGCGAATCAAGGGCCATATCACCCATCGCGCGCTGGACCATATTTCCCCGCTCGCCGTGCCGGTGATGCTGGAAATCGGCAAGGTGCCGGTGCCGGGAGAGGCGCACGATTCCCTGCTTGCGGAAGCGGCCGACGATCTGATCCGCGAGGCGATGGAGTAGGCATGATCCCATCGGATTATGCGAAATGGACCGTGAAGGTAGACGATCAAGGTGATGAACCGCTTGGCGCTGGCGCGCGACATGTACGGACAGGGAAACGGTGCGACGGCCACGTCCGGCGTCGAGACCGCCGTTCAGGGCGTTGCTGCCATCTGCGATCCCCTCGGTGCGCTTTATCTGCCTGATGCCGGCATTCTCGTCGTCTCCGATCTGCATCTGGAAAAGGGAGCCGCCTTCGCCCGCCGCGGCATGCTGCTGCCACCTTATGATACGCTGGCGACGCTCACCGTCCTCTCCGCCGTCATCGGCCGCTATCACCCGAAACTCGTCGTTTCGCTGGGCGACAATTTTCATGATCGCGTCGGTTCGCAACATCTGCCGGAAGAATTTCGCAGCCTTATCGTCAATATGGCCCGCGGTCGCGAATGGATATGGATCAACGGCAACCACGATCCCGACGGCACGGTCGATCTGCCAGGCCATTCGGTCGACGAGATGCATTATGGCGGGCTCACCTTCCGCCATGAACCGAAAGCAGGCCTTCAGGCCGGCGAGATTGCCGGCCATCTGCACCCTTCCGCCACGGTTCGGCGCAGGGAGAAATCGGTGCGCCGCCCGTGCTTCGCAACGGATGGCGCCCGTCTGCTGATGCCGGCCTTCGGCGTGATGACCGGCGGCCTCGATCTGCGCCACAAGGCCATGGCAGGCCTCTTCGCGCGGGAAAGCCTGATCGCCCATCTGCTCGGCCGCGATCGTATCTATTCCGTCCGCTTCGGCAACCTCTCCGCTTAATCGGCCTTTCTCGACTCATAGCGCAGAATCACCGCGCCGGTCTTCAACGGGCGTGAATCGATGAGCTTCATCGGTCGCTGTTCGTTTGCCGCCTTGAAATGCGGATTGCCGGCGCCGAGCACGACCGGAACGAGGCAGATCCTGAGTTCATCCACCAGTCCGGCCTTGAGCAGCACATCCGTCACTTCGGCGCTGCCGAAGACGAACATGGTCTTGCCTGGCTCTTCCTTCAGTTTCTTCACTTCAGAGACAATGTCGCCGACGACGCGCGTATTGTTCCAATCCGCTTTGTCGAGCGTCCGCGAAGCGGCGATCTTGGCGATGCCGTTCATATAGGCGGCAATCTCGGGCGATTCCGTTGCGGTCGGCCAATAGGCGGCCATGCCTTCATAGGTCTTGCGGCCGAAGATCAGCAGATCGCCTTCCTTGCCGAGGTCTGTCGCGTAGCGTTCCAGTTCGTCGCCCCAGGCGAGCATGTGAAAGCTGAGATCCCAGGGCGTTGTTCCCTCGAAATAACCGTCGAGCGTCATGAGATTCCAGACAACGAGCTTCCTCATCACTTCCTCCATTGTGATATCCATACCATAATTAAAACTGGTTGCTAAATGCAAGCAGTTGCTTGCTAGCTATACCGATGGCAAAATGCAAGCAGTTTTTGGAGATCATCATGGACGCACTGCACCGCTCCGGCTGCCCGATCAATCTGACGCTGGAAATTCTCGGCGACCGCTGGAGCCTGATCGTCATCAGAGACATCATGTTCGGCAATCGGCGGCATTTTCGCGAATTGCTGCAGAATTCGGAGGAGGGGATTGCTTCCAACATCCTCGCCGATCGGCTGAAGCGGCTGGTCGAACGAGGCCTCTTGACCCGGAGCGATGATCCAACCCACAAGCAGAAGGCCGTCTATAGCCTGACGGACATGGCGATCGATCTTGTGCCGCTGTTCGCCCATATGGGCGCATGGGGCCGCAAGCATCTTCCGGTATCGGAGGAACTGTCGATTCGTGCCGAGCTTCTGGAAGACGGCGGCCGGAAACTCTGGGATGATTTCATGGAGGAGCTGCGCGCCAAGCATCTCGGCAAAGCGCTTCCGCCCGACACGCCTTCAGTGCTTGGCCGGTTGACCGAGGCCTATCTCGAGGTCGTCAATCGCCGGAAAGGCGGCTGATCAGTTCTTCCGGAACATGAAGCTTGCACCCCATCCGGTAACGAGAGCCAGCAATACGGAAAATACGCCGTAGGTGATCGGTTGCTGATGCGCCGCATCGGTGATCATTTGCTCTATGCCCGTTTTGATGACGCGCAGCGGCAGGGATTTTTCACTCAGGAACTTGCCGCTCTTGAAGAGGTAGGCGCGGACGGTGTGCACACCGTTCGGCACGTCGGCGGGAATCCTGAGGGTCGCCTTGAAAAGCGAGGAGCTGACGAAGCGTACTCCAGCCGGGTCACTTTCATAGAGTCCGCTCGCCGACTGCAACCGCCGGAAAGCCTGCCGGAATTCCGGCACATCGCCGACATTGCCGACAAAGCCGAGCGGGGTGAGGGGAATATGATCGACGCCGATACCGCGATCGCTGAGTTCGAGCGGTGTGGTGATGTTGTCGACGGCGCGCGTGCTCGACAGCGAATAGGCTTCCGGCACATGTTCGAACGTCATTGAGCGGGTGTTGACCCATATGCCGAAGACGCGCTCCTTCCTGCGAACGGTGGCATTCTCGCGCGGGCCGTCCAGCACTACGACGATATCGTATTGGCCGATCGCCAGGAGCAGTTGGTCGGTGTTGGCAAGGGCGCCGAAAATCGTAAGGTCGGCGCCGGTGAAATCCGAGGTAATGGCGATCTCGCTCGTCGAGGTGCCGATCTCCATCGTCTCGCGCGCCGTCGTCGAGGTCGTCGGCTGATCGAGCAGCACCTGCGCCTGCGCGGCGAGCGGTAAAAATAAGAGCGTGGCAGCAAGGAGCAGCCCGGACCCTCTCATCGGCTCACCCCTTCCATGATGACGGAGTAGACGTCCGCAGGCGTGACGACGAGAGTAACGACAAGGCGAAGGCCGACGGCCAGAACGAGGAGGCCGAGGAGCGCGCGCAACTGTTCGCCGCGCAGCTTCTGCCCGACGCGAACGCCGTATTGTGCACCGACGACGCCCGCCACCATCAGCAGGAAGGCCAGGATGATATCGACGGAATAATTGGTGGCTGCCTGGACGACTGTCGTGAAGGCCGTCACGAAAATGACCTGGAACAGCGAAGTGCCGACGACAACGTTCGTGGGCACGCGCAGCAGATAGATCATGGCAGGCACGAGGATGAAGCCGCCGCCGATGCCCATCGGCGTCAGCATGCCGACGAAGAAACCGAGGCCGATCACCGGAATGACGCTGAGATAGAGTTTGGATTTCTTGAACCGCAGCTTCAGCGGCAAGCGCTGCACCCAGTTGTGATGGCGCGGCTTACCGGTTGCCGGCGGTAGCTTGCCCGCCGCCCGGCGCATGGCGCGTATGCTCTCCCACAGCATGAGGCTGCCCACCGTGCCAAGCAGAAGCACATAGATCAGGGAGATGATAAGGTCGATCTGCCCGAGCCTGCGTAAAAGCACGAACAGCCATAGGCCGAATGTTGCCCCCGCCAAGCCGCCGGCAAGCAGGATCGCGCCCAGTTTCAGGTCGAGCGAGCCGCGGCGAAAATGGCTGCGCGCGCCAGAGACCGAGGAGGCGACGACCTGATTGGCGCCGGTGGCAACGGCGACAACAGGCGGAATATTGTAAAAAATCAAAAGAGGCGTGATGAGAAAACCACCGCCAACGCCGAACATGCCGGAGAGAAACCCTACGGCTGCTCCCATGCCGAGAATAATGAAAATATTCACTGACAATTCTGCGATCGGCAGATAGATCGTCACGCCTTGTTCCCATTTGCAGGCTTTCGGCGCTGTGACCGAAGCCCATTTCCCCTTAAACGGCGGATTCTAATCTGAAATCATTGCCAGAGCCTTAGGAAAGCCCGCGCTGCCGCAGTTTTCGAATTGCCCGATTTCACCCTAATCCAGTTTTTTCCACTTTTCTGTGACGCCATTTCGGCGATTGGACAACAGTGGCGTGAGGCGCGCGGAGTTCCCTAAACAAAATGCCGGCGTTGGCGCGCCGGCATTCGGTTGTTCGCTTTCACGAGAGTATGGCCCTATTTGTTGCGGGCCAGCAGTTCCTTGACGACCTGATCGGTGACCCGTCCATCCGCCGGCAGGCCAACGGACTTCTGGAAGCTTTTCAGCGCGGAGACCGTCTTGTCGCCCATGGCGCCATCCGGCGCACCGGCATCGAAACCATTCTTGTTGAGAATGGCCTGAATGTTGCGGATGGCCTTCTTCATGTCGATGGAGGCTGTGTTCACACCCTTGCCGCTAGTCCATTCATCAGGAATATCGGTGCCGTTGGCCTTCGGATCGGCCGTCTGCACCTTCCACAGATCGACCTTGGCGCGGGCGCCTTCGAGATCGGCCGGCTTCATGGCATTGGCGACTTCATCCCGCTTCTGGGCGGCGTCCTTGTCACCGCTCTTTGCAGCGATCGCGAACCATTTATAGGATTCCTGCAGATCCTGCTTCACGCCGTTGCCGCGCGCATAGAGGATGGCGAGGTTGAACTGGCTGTCGGAAACGCCGAGATTGGCGGCGCGGATAAACCAGTTTGCGGCGGTGTCGTAGTCCTGCGGCCCTGCCGTGCCCGAAGCGTAGAGGACGGCGAGATTGTGCATGGCGCTGGCGTTGCCCTGGTTGGCGGCCTGCTCGTAATATTGCTTGGCCTTGACGAGATCGCGATCGACGCCGTTGCCCTTCTCGTACATGCTGGCAAGGCGATACTGTGCGGGGGCATAGCCCTTGTCAGCCGAAAGCTGATACCAGTTCGCAGCCTGCTTCATGTCGGCGGTAACGCCGCGACCATCCGTATAACGTGCGCCGATTTCGAAGAGCGCAACCGGATCGGCCGATTTGGCTGCCGCAACGAGCGATGGCGGCTGGATGCCATCCGGCACCGTGATCTCGGGCGCTGCCGGGGTGACGGTCGGTGCAGTGGCGGCGGCCGGGTTGGTCTGGACAAAGGCTTCGGTCTGCTGTGCAGGCGCGGCGCTGCCGGCAGGTGTCAGAGTCTCGCCTGCCGCCTGGTCTCCGCCGAGCGGAGCCGCCGTCGTCAGGTGATCGCCAGCCGATGCGGCCGCAGGATTTGCGGGCACCGTCGCATGTCCGGCTTCCGCTGCGTCGGTTGGGGAAACCGCCGGTGTTGCGGCCTGGCTCGCGGCCGGCTGCTGATTGCCGTCAGATGAGGCAGCGCTGGCGGCGATGCCGTTAGTTGCGGCATTGCCGAGGGCCGGCGCCGTTGTCGAGATTTCTGCGGGGGCAGGCGCCTTCTGGCCGCGTGTCAGCGCGTTCGCCAGCGGATAGGCCATGATGGCGAGCACGACGGCACCGATCGCGAGCAGGATCGGCCGGCGGAAGCGCGAGAACACGCCACCTTGCTTCGCGTCCTTCTTGGAAGCAGGCGCCGAGCGTTGCGTCTGGTCGACTTCCATGGCTGCCGCCTGTGCGGCGCGCCGGGCCGCGGCGATATAATCGGCCCGTTCGTTTTCCGTCGGCTGGCGAGTGTTTCCGTTGCGGGATGTGTTCTGGCTGGCACGCACGCGCTCCAGGATCTTCTTGATGTCAGGTGCGCCGGAGCCTGGCTCCAGCAGCTCGTTGGCCTCCTCGCCAGGCAGCACGTCAGCCGGATCGATCGACGGCGCCTGCTCGATCACGGGGCGGTCCGGCGGAAAGATCGGCTCTGCTTTTTCCGGCGTGAAGAAGCGCTTGCCGAGGCTCGCGAACAGACTGGTCTTGCCGC
>JBCNPI010000173.1:0-12453 GCA_039593415.1 Rhizobium sp.
TCTGCTCCATCGCGAAAGCCGAGGAGACGTCTCGGATTTCGATCTTGGCAATCATGCGCTTGTAGAAAGCGTCATAGGCGGCGATATCCGGAACGACGACGCGCAGCAGATAGTCGACATCGCCGCTCATGCGATAAAATTCGACTACTTCCGGAAAATCGGCGATGACTTCGGAAAAGCGCTTCAGCCATTCTATGGAATGGCTGTTGGTGCGGATGGAGACGAAAACCGTAACCTTCGTATTGACCTTTTCCGGATCGAGCAGGGCGACGCGGCGGCGTATCACGCCATCCTCTTCCATCTTCTGGATGCGACGCCAGCAAGGCGTCGTCGACAGCCCGACCTTCTTGGCGAGATCGGCAACAGCCAGAGTGGAATCTTCCTGCAGCAGGCGCAGAATCTTGCGGTCAAGGCGGTCCATTTAAGCATCCTTCGAATTATATTCTCTCTATAGCCCATTTTAAGCGAGAGAAAAGAAAATTTTTCTCAAGACAGCAGGGTTTTCACACGCTGTTGTAAAACAGGAAGCAGTTCGGTCTCAAACCAGGGATGACGTTTGAGCCAGCCACTGTTGCGCCAGCTCGGATGCGGCAATGGCAGGATGGCCGGCGAGCGGTTAGTTAGAAGGTAACGCCGCCACTGCGACACCGTTTCGGTCATCGAGCCCATGCGCTCCGCCCCAAGATGCCAGGCTTGCGCATATTGACCGATCGTCAGGATCAATTCGATCTGAGGCATCGCATCCATCGCCTGCTGTCGCCACAGTGGAGCGCACTCCTTGCGCGGTGGCAGATCGCTCCCGGCCGCATCATAGCCGGGAAAACAAAAACCCATGCCCATTATGGCGAAATGGTCCGGGTTGTAGAAGCTTTTACGGTTCACCGCGAGCCACTGACGCAACCGGTCGCCGGAAGCATCATTGAACGGCAGGCCGCTTTCGTGGACACGCAATCCCGGCGCCTGACCTGCGATGAGTATCCGAGCGGTCGATGACAGTGTCGCAACCGGACGCGGCTCATGCGGCAGACGATCCGCCTCCCCCTTGGCCGGCGCGTCCCGACAGAGGCGACAGGCAGCAATCGCCGAACGCAGGATCTGCAGTTCGCTTTCCTGCTTCATGGCGCGCTCCATCCGACGAGTTGGCGCAGGCCGTCGAACAGTCCCGCAATCGGACCGCCTGCCCCGTCACGGGCCATATGCTCTTCACGCCGGTAGTCGCTCGGCCTCTCGAAATCGCCGGCCCAAAGTCCGGCTTTCGCTTGCCGCGCAATCTGTTCCTCACCGGCATAGGAGCCGTAGGAGACAGCCATACCATTGCGCACCATCGCAGCGGTGACATCCAGATCGCCGGCAACACATGTCACCAGCAGGCGACCATATCGATCTCTTTCCCGCCCTCGGCATTCGGGCACTCCAGTCTTAATCATTGTGGCAAGCGCTTCACGAGCCTCCTCGCCGCAAGCCCAATCCGCACCGTCGCGCCGACAACGCTGCCGATATTCGGGAGCATCGATACCATGGAGCCTCAAGCGCTCGCCATCAATGGAAAGAGTATCGCCATCAATGACATAAAATTTGCCGTTTTGAACGATTTCCGGCGGATTGTTCATCTTCAACGCGAATAATGCAAGAACGGCAAGCAGCACGAAAGTGGCCGCACCGTCGCGAAACAGGTGGCCTGGCCGCATCACGTTCTTGCCTCCTTTAACAACAAATCCTTGGCGAAGATGGCAAACAAATCATTTCGGCGCAGCATCTTCTTAAGGTTTGGACGCTAGTCTGTAGTCTCAGACAGGCCAAGTTTCAATGTAACCATGAGCACCGGCGTCAGCACATCGACAGATAAAAACATTGTCGACCGATCGCGCAGTCACCGTAACCGGGCTGTGTCGAAGGCCGTGCGGCAAACGCGCGAGCGTCTGCAGAATGGTCACAACCACAATTTCGACCGCGAACTGACAATGATGCATATCGACACGCTGCGACAGGGGGCAGCTGTCGTGCCGATCTTCGTCCTTGTCGTCGGCGTGCTCGGCGTCTATCTGACGCGTGACGCGAGCATCTTTTTCTGGACCGTTCCGATCCTGACGGCTCATGCCATCAACATATTGATCGGGCAGCGCGCAAAGAAGCAGGAAATCAGTGCCGAAGGCGCCAGAAAGTGGCGACAGCTGCTGTTGCTGGGACAATTGCTGGTGGGCTCCTGTTGGGCGCTCTTCGCCACGCAGAATTGTTCGACGTGCAGTGGCGACAGTTTCGCGCTCTACAAGGGCACGATCCTGCTGGTGGCGATCTGTATCACCGCCATGTCCAGCTTCATGCTGCCGCGGGCGGTTCCGTTTTCCTTCGCGCCGGCCACCGTGGCGCTGGCCGTCACCGCCGCCCTCACGCGAAAACCTTCCGATATCGCGCTTACCGCAGCTATCTCGGTCGCCGTGGTATTCTTCACTTTCATCACCAACCGCATGTATCAATCGAATTTGAAAATTCTCTCCTTCCAGTCGGAGAAGGACGATCTGATCGCAGAACTGGAAGTGGCGAAATCCATGTCCGACGAGGCACGCAGACGCGCAGAAGAAGCAAATCTCGCCAAATCGCGCTTTCTCGCCTCCATGTCGCACGAGCTCAGGACCCCTCTGAACGCCATTCTCGGTTTTTCCGAAGTCATGTCGGCCGAGGTCATGGGACCACTCAACAATCCGACTTACCGCGAATATACCACCGATATCCATCGGTCTGGCCAGCATCTGCTCAACCTGATCAACGAAATCCTCGACCTCTCGCGCATCGAGGCTGGCAAATACGAATTGAACGAAGAGGCGATTTCCCTCCTCGACATTGCAGAGGATTGCATCGGCATGGTGCAGCTGCGCGCGGGCGGCAAGAATATTTCTATCTCCTCACAATTCGAAGCTCAGCTCCCTTCGGTCTGGGCCGATGAGAAATCGATGCGCCAGGTGATCCTCAACCTTTTGTCGAATGCGGTGAAATTCACGCCGCAAGGTGGCGAAATCAGCGTCAAGGTCGGCTGGACGGCGGGCGGCGGCGAATATGTAGCGATAAAGGACAACGGGCCTGGCATTCCCGAGGAAGAGATACCGGTCGTGCTGTCCGCCTTCGGCCAAGGCTCGATCGCCATCAAAAGTGCTGAGCAGGGCACGGGACTGGGCTTGCCGATCGTCCAGGCCATCCTCGCCAAGCATGACGGCCAGTTCGTACTGAAATCCAAGCTGCGGGAAGGCACCGAAGTCATCGCCATCTTGCCGGCCAAGCGTGTGCTGCAAAGCCTGCCTGCCGTCGAAGATGCTCCGCTCGTCGAACGACGCAAGAAGAGCTTCGCCTGAGCGAAGCATCAGTTCCGTCACCTGAAGGGTTTCCGCTTTTCTTCGAATCGCGAAAACGCTCTATCTTCCTATTTCCAACGCATTTCCAGACGGAAAACCGCTACGCACTTTTCCTGGAAACGCTTTAACGGAAAATCAGGTGGCTGCCGATCACGTAAACCAGGTAAATGCCGGAGGCGACCAGCATGCAGAGGACGGCAAACGAGCCAAGATCCTTGGCATGCTTGCCGACATTGGAAATCTCCGGCGAAATCCGGTCGATCACCTCTTCTACCGCCGTATTCATCGCCTCGACCGCAAATACGCCGAGAAACAGTACCATGGCGACCACGATCTCCCCAACCGTCGCACCGACGGCAATCAACAGGATCAGCGCTATCGCTCCGAAAAGGAGTTCCTGGCGAAAGGCCGACTCCTGCAACAGCCGTCGAAAGCCGCCCCAGGAATAGCCGGCAGCGGCGAGGAAATGCCGGAGACCCGTTTCCTTGGTAACTGCTGGTTTCGAAAACTCGGCCATTGCCGTTCTGCCCGTAACGTTCCGGTTGCAAGTTGGATGCTTTGCGAATACCGCCTCACAGTGAGTGAAGCAAGGCGGCGCCTTTAGTCACCCTCAGAATTCATTACAGATTTATGACCAAAGCCGATAGTCCACGGGAAATTTAGCGGCGAAGCGCTCATCTCAACACCTCGCCGCTTCTATTCTTAGTGCTTGTTGGAGACGCCGGCGTTTTCGAATGTGGCCATGCCCGAATGGCAGGCGGCCGCAGCCTTGACGATACCGGCGGCCAATGCAGCTCCCGTGCCTTCGCCAAGCCGCATGCCTAGCGCCAGGAGCGGCGTCTTGCCGAGCTTCTCGATGGAACGTAGATGGCCCGGCTCCGCCGAGACATGGCCGATCAGGCAATGATCGAGCGCCGAGGGATTGGCCGCTTTCAGAACGGAGGCGGCAGCCGTCGCGACATAGCCGTCGATGATGACCGGGATGCGTTCCATGCGTGCAGCAAGGATCGCCCCGGCCATGGCGGCAATCTCGCGTCCGCCGAGGCGGCGCAGGATTTCCAGCGGATCGGAGAGATGATCGCGGTGCAGCGCCACCGCTTTCTCGACGGCGGCGATCTTACGCTTCAGCATCTCGCCTTCCGAACCGGTACCGGGGCCGACCCAGTCTTCGGCCTTGCCGCCATACAGCGCATAGTGAATGGCTGCGGCGATCGTCGTGTTGCCGATCCCCATTTCGCCGATGCAGAGCAGATCCGTACCGCCGGCAATCGCCTCCATGCCGAAGGCCATGGTGGCTGCACAGTCACGCTCGGTCAGCGCCGGCTCTTCGGTGATGTCGCCCGTGGGGAAATCGAGTGCCAGGTCGAAGACCTTGAGACCGAGATCATATGCAACGCAGATCTGATTGATTGCCGCGCCGCCTGCGGCGAAGTTCTCCACCATCTGCTGCGTGACGGAAGGCGGAAACGGCGTAATTCCCTGCTTGGTGACACCATGATTGCCGGCAAAGATCGCCACCAGCGGCCGGGTTACGGCCGGAGCACGGCCGGTCCAGGCGGCCAGCCAGAAAGCGATCTCCTCGAGCCTGCCGAGCGCACCCGGCGGTTTGGTGAGTTGCGCATCATGCTCACGCGCTGCCACCAGCGCCCGGGCATCCGGGCCTGGAAGATCGCGCAGCAATGCGCGGAAATCGTCGAATGGGAGGCCGCTGACGCTCATGAATGCGTTCCTTGTCTTTTGGTCTCAAATCGGGTTCTTTGCGTGCGACTCTATTAATCTTCGGAATCGGCGCGAACAACTCCAAAAGCGCCCGATGCTGTCGCGGGTATGCGGGGAGAGGAAGAAATGCGGGAATATATGCGCGACATCGCGCGCGCCGTCGCCTTTCTCAGCCGGATCTCCGTGTCGCCATCCTTCTTCGAAGGCTATGACGGCAAGCTTGCACACCTTTCCCGCGCCTTCCCTCTTGCCGGCCTGTTGATCGTCGTGCCCGCCGCGCTGACCTTCGGCGTGCTGCTGAATCTCAAGGCCGATCCTCTGATGGCGGCCCTGCTGGCGCTCGCCGTGCAGACGGTCACGACCGGCGCACTTCATGAGGATGGGCTGAGCGATACCGCTGACGGGCTCGGAGGCGGCAAAGACCGCGACCGTGCCCTCGAAATCATGAAGGACAGCCGTATCGGCACCTACGGCGCAGCCGCGCTCATCCTCTCCTTCGGCCTGCGCGGTGCGGCGCTGGCCGCCCTCGCCCGCCATCTGACGCCTTTTGATTGCGCCATTGCCCTTCCCGCAACCGCCGCATTGAGCCGCGGCGCCATGGTTTGGCACTGGTATGCCCTTCCGCCCGCCAAGCCGGACGGAGTAGCCGCTTCGGCAGGCAAGCCGGATGGCGATGCCATGCAACTGGCGCTGATTACCGCACTCGGCCTTGCCGTGCTGCTCATAGCGCCTGCCTTCGGCGTTCCAGCCCTGGTTGCCTGCCTCCTCACGACCAGTGCTGCGACCTTTTTTTCGACCAGATACGTGCAGCGGAAATTGTCCGGCCACACTGGCGATACGATCGGCGCGACGCAGCAGATTTGCGAGATCGCCGCTCTCTGTACCCTTGTCATGTGCGTTTGAAGCATCGATATATGATGTCATGCTGACACCTTGCATCCTTGTCTGCTCTATCGACCAGAATACCGGCTATTGCTTCGGTTGCGGCCGCACATCAGCCGAAATCGGTGCATGGATGAACTATAGCGACGACCAGCGCCGCCAGATCATGGAAGCACTTCCGGAGCGCCTGACGAAGGTCGAGCGCAAGCCGCGCAGGGAAACCCGCCGTCAAAGAATGGCACGGGAGCGCAGCGCCGTATGAACCGCCTGAACATCGTTCTCGCCATTCTCGGCATCGGCCTCGCATTACTCATCTTCAACAACAATAGCGGTACCACCTTCGGTATGCACAACGACGATTTCGCGCGCGTCGTCTATCTTCTGCCGATCGCTCTGATGATGAGCGCAGCGGTCTGGGCAAGCCGTCATACCGTCAGCCAGTCAATCCGCAATCTCCTGATCTGGTTCGTCATCATCATGGCGCTCGCGACCGCCTACATCTATCGCCAGGATGCCGAACAGGTCGGCAATCGCGTTTTCGCAGGCTTGATGCCCGGACATGCCGTCGTCGTCACGACGAGTGAGGGCGGCCAGGAAGTCATCCTCCACAAGCGTTCGAACGGCCATTTCGAGGCACGCGTCAAAATCAACGGCCAGCCGATCGACATGCTGATCGATACCGGCGCCAGCACCATCGCTCTTTCGCAGGAAGACGCCGAACGAGTCGGCATTATTCCGGAAAACCTCACCTATTCCAGGACGGTGTTGACCGCGAACGGTCGAGCCCGCGCCGCCCCAGTGGAACTCGGCTCCGTGGCAATCGGCCCGATCAGGCGCAGGGATGTCGAGGCGAGCGTTGCCGAAGCCGGCAAGCTCGATCAAAGCCTTCTCGGCATGAGCTTTCTCGAAACCCTGGGATCGATGCAGATGCAGACCGACGAGCTTCGGCTGCGGGATTGAGAGAAGCGAGCGGCCGGATCCGATAGTTCGGCTGCGACCGAAGCATTCGTCGATGTCTTCACTCTAAAAGACGGACATATCCGAACACAGGAAGAGTGAGACATCATGGCGCCCGCAAGAGCCAACATATCAACCGAACTGCTACTTCTCCTCGCGCTTGCCACCTGCTGGGGCGCCTCCTATACCTTCATCCGCGTCGGGGTAGCGACCATTCCGCCGATCACGCTGATCGCCGCGCGTACCTTGATCGCCGGTTTTGTTCTGCTGGCGATCATTCGCTGG
The DNA here is from genome assembly GCA_039593415.1 of Rhizobium sp. GTDB lineage: Bacteria > Pseudomonadota > Alphaproteobacteria > Rhizobiales > Rhizobiaceae > Rhizobium. The sequence goes on from JBCNPI010000173.1 coordinate 7,188, forward strand.
CGCGGCCTTAGCCTGCCGAAAGACGCAGCCACATGGAAGCGCTTCTTCATTCAATCCTGCCTCAACAGCGCCATTCCTTTCACGCTGATCGCCTGGGCGGAACAAACCGTCGATGCCGGTCTCGCGACCATATTGAATTCCACGACGCCGATTTTCACCTTCCTGATCGCTGCTTTCCTGCTGCGCAGCGAGCCGATGACAGGGCGTAAGCTTTTCGGCGTAATTGCCGGCATGGCGGGGATTTGCCTCATCATCGGCCTCGATGCGCTGACTGGGATGGGCCGCCAGTTGCTGCCGCAGCTCGCCGTCGTCGCGGCATCGGTCTGTTATGCGTGCGCGGCCCTGTTCGGCCGCAATTTCAAGGGGCTGGATCCGATGATGCCGGCGGCAGGCTCGTTGCTTTGCGGTGCGACTCTCCTGATCCCCGCCAGTCTGATTGTCGAGCACCCCTTGCAGATTGCGCCATCTACGGTTTCGGTTCTGGCGCTGCTCGGCCTGTCCGTCGTTTCGACCGCGCTCGCCTTCAGCATCTACTTTCGGCTCATTCAGACCCTCGGATCGGTCGGCACGACCGCGCAGGCCTACCTGCGCGTCCCGATCGGCGTCGGCATCGGCGTCGCCTTGCTCGGCGAATCTCTGTCTTCGACGGCGGCCATCGGCCTCTTCTGCGTCGTGGCAGGTGTCATGGCCATGACCATCGCACCGCGCAGGCGGATCGGAGCCGGGTAAGTTCAATCCGATCGGTTCGCATGCGGAGATCAGATCGGAAGGGATAAGTCGTCCCACGCGAAAATGAGATTGTCGGAACGCCAGATCGGCCCTGGATCGGTGTATCGACCGATCAATCGCCCTCCGAGTGCCCGATAGAAGGCGATGGCGGGTTCGTTACCGGCGACGACGCCGAGTGCCACACCCGAATATCCCATGGATGCAAGCTCTTCCATCATTGCCCGCATCAGCCGGCGGCCAAGTCCCTGACGTTTGACGGAGGGATCGATATAGAGCGACTTGATCTCGCCGCGTCCGCCGAATGCCAGCTCGGACGGCGCCGCAGTCGCCCCGATGCCGACGAGCCGTTCGCCTTGCCTGGCCAGAATCACCGACTGATCCTTATGCGGATTGGCCAGCATATCGGCCCTTCGCAGCCGGCGGAAATCTTCATCAAGGACGCGATATGCTTCCACAGGCGCAAGATCGCGATAGGTGTCGCACCAGACCGCGCGATGCAGCCTGGCAATGTCGGCAACATCTTCGACGAGAGCCGGCCCGATCGCGATTTTCGTGGTCATCTCGCATTCCGTATAACGGTGCCGCGCAGCGCGCCGATGAGATAGAGCGAACCGGTTACAAGCATCCAGCCGCCGCGCCCCGCAGCCTCCGCAACGGCCCGATCCAGCGCCTTGTGCGGGTCCGGCTCGGCTTCACAAGTCATCCCCATTGCCGCCCCAAGCGCTTCCAACTCGCTCGCCGCATGCGCCCGGCCGGAACCGGATGCTTCGGTAAACACCGCGTAGGAAACATATCGGGACAGGACCTTCAGAAAGCCCGTTGCATCCTTGTCGGAGGCTAGCGCAGCGATGACAACACAATCGCCGCCGATGCCCGGCGAGCGTGTGATACCGCGCAGGACAGCCTCGATATTAAACGGCACATGCGCGCCATCCATTACCATCGGCAAGGTTTGACGTCCGTGCCGCAGCGCAGGCGGCAGGACGAAGTCAAAACGCTCCATCCGGCCCGGCAGATGTGCGCTGGCGATCACCGCCGGTTCGAGCAGCCACGCACCGATGGATCTGCCCTTTGCATCCCCCTGCTGCACGCCCTCGCCCTTTCGCCCAAGGTGATCGAACACAAGACCGACCAGCGAAATGTTCGTTTCGGCAATCGTTGCATCCTCGGCAAGATCGGTTCGAAGCACGTCGCAGCCAAGTTCGTCGGCCCTTTGCTGCAAGACCCGTCCCGCGGCGTCGCCAGCGGCAAGCGTGGTTGCAAGCGTCGCACCGGGCTTCAATATGCCGACCTTCTCCCGCGCGATGGCTTCGCGCGTACCCCCGAGAATTTCCGTATGCTCGAGGCCGATATTGGTGACCACGGCTACTTCGCCAAAGACCACATTCGTCGAGTCCAGCCTGCCGCCGAGCCCGACCTCGACCACGACCCAGTTCAAACCGGCATCTCTGAAGACGACAAAGGCGGCGGCCGTTATCACGTCGAACCAGGTGGCGTCCTCCCCGGCAGTCGCTGCCTGCTTTGCGCTCTCATAGCTGTCCAGCACCTGCATGATCGCCTGTGCCAGCGCATCGTCTTCGACCTCACGACCGAGAACGCTGATGCGTTCGTTCACACGGTCGACGTGCGGCGACGCGTAGCGGCCAACCTGCCAGCCGGCTCGCAGCAATCCGGCCTCGATAAGCGACGACACCGACCCCTTGCCCTTGGTACCGGCGACATGAATGGCACGAAAGCTCAGATGCGGATTACCCAGGCGCTGCATAAGATCGAGCATCGGCTCGAGACCGACCCGCATCTCCCCACGCGGCTTGCGCTCCCAATTGGTCAACTGATCGAGCCGGGAAAGTGCTTGGGACAGCGAAGGATGGAGATGAGCCCGCGACATTGGATGCTTTCTAGGACGATGGTGTTGTGGCTGCAAAAGCCGGGGGCTTCCTGCATAATTCCTTAAATCGGCATCGATATTAGGGCAAAATTATGCAGCGAATTTAAAGTACTACAGCGACCTTTGCACGTCATATATGACGCGCGGCGCTGTAGACCCGCCGGCACGGCATTGCCGTCAGTTCCGCAACCGATAGCCGGTTTTGAAAATCCATCCGAGGATGACCAGGCAGATGACGAGAAAGAGCGTGATCATGGCCAGGCTCAGCGCCGGATTGACGTCGGCGATGCCATAGAAACTCCAGCGGAATCCGCTGACAAGATAGAGGACCGGATTGAGATGGCTGACCGCCTGCCAGAAGGGCGGCAGCATGTTGATCGAATAGAAGCTGCCGCCGAGGAAGGTCAGCGGCGGTACGACCAGCATCGGTATGAGGTTCAGCTGCTCGAAATTCCCGGCCCATATGCCGATCATGAAGCCGAACAGGCTGAAGGTTACAGCCGTCAGCACGAAGAATAGGATCATCATGAGCGGATGCTCGATCCTGATGTCAACGAAGAAACTTGCGGTGGCCAGAATGATCAGGCCGATCAGCATTCCCTTGGTTGCCGCCGCGCCGACATAGCCGAGAACGATCTCGGCCATGGCGACAGGCGCCGACAACACCTCGTAGATCGTGCCCGTGAATTTCGGGAAATAGATGCCGAAGGAGCCGTTGCTGATGCACTGGCCGAGCAAGGTCAGCATGATCAGGCCAGGTGTGATGAAGGCACCGTAGGAGACGCCCTCGACGAGGTTGATGCGAGATCCGATCGCGGCGCCGAAGACGATGAAATAGAGCGACGTGGAAATGACCGGCGAAACGACGCTCTGCAACAGAGTGCGGCGCGTGCGTGCCATTTCGAAAGCGTAGATGGACTTGACGGCTTCGAAGTTCATTTGCCTGCCTCCACCAGCGAGACGAAAATATCCTCGAGCGAACTCTGCCGCGTCGAAAGATCCTTGAAATGAATTCCCTCGGAAGCGAGTTCCGACAGCAGAGCCGCAATGCTCGACTGCTCGTGCTTGGTGTCGAAATCATAGATCAGCGTCTGACCGTTCGGGCCGAGCGAAAGCCCGTTTCCGTCGAGACGTTCCGGGACGGCATCCAGCGGCTCATTGAGATCGAGGATCAGCTGCTTGCGGCCGAGCTTGGCCATGAGCGCCTTCTTCTCCTCCACCAGCAGCAGTTCGCCGCCATTGATGACGCCGACGCGATCGGCAGCTTCCTCGGCCTCCTCGATGTAATGCGTCGTCAGAATGATCGTGACGCCGGACGCGCGCAGACGCTCGATCACATGCCACATGTCCTTGCGCAGCGTCACATCGACGCCGGCCGTCGGCTCGTCGAGGAAAAGTATCTCCGGTTCGTGCGAGAGCGCCTTGGCGATCAATACACGTCGCTTCATGCCGCCGGAAAGCTGGCGAAGCGTGTTGTCCTTCTTCTCCCAGAGCGAAAGATCGCGCAGAATTTTCTCGATATGTTCAGGGTTCGGCTTCTTGCCGTGCAGCCCACGCGAGAAGCTAACCGTATTCCAGACCGTTTCGAACTGATCGGTCGTCAGCTCTTGCGGCACGAGGCCGATCATGCTGCGCGTGGCGCGAAAATCACGCACGACGTCATGCCCGCCGACAGTCACCGATCCGCTGCTCGGGTTGGCGATCCCGCAGACGATGGAAATCAGTGTGGTTTTACCCGCACCATTCGGCCCGAGCAGCGCCAGGATTTCGCCCCGCTCGATATCGAGATCGACACCTTTCAGTGCCTGAAACCCGTTGGAATATGTTTTCGCAAGATTGCGGATTGAAATGATCGGAGCCATGGTCAGGCAAATTCCGGCTTTTGTGATGAATTTCGCGGCGTTTGCCCGCTATATAACCGGTTTTAAGCTTTGACCACCCCGGGGCGGCGAAACACAGCGTTCGCTTAACCCAAATAAGCTGTCATCAAATCGTGACCTTCGTCGGGCATATACCTCCTTAGGTGAGCAACGTTTGTCGCAACTCCGCCCAACGCCTCTTGGTGACACCGTCAGCGCCTGCTGTATTGGCCGATTTATTGCCCTCGCATTCATATTGCACGCATCATTGCAACATGAAGTTCTTTTCTGGAGCAGGCAAGGATCCCCCGTCGTTGCCATGCGCCATTCAAGCCGGCCTAGCCGGCTTTTTCTTTTTTTGTCGGCTCATGATTCGAAACGCGAAGGTCACCAGCTACCGTTCACGCCGCAGCCCGCGGGCGGCAGCGTCTTGTGTTCGAAGCGAGCCTTCAGCATTTCGCAGCCCTTGTCGCGAATGGGGCCGGGCATCATGGAATTGAGGCCGATGCCGACCTCATCGAATGGATCGTCGGCATAGGCGACATAGGCATACCAGCGACCGCCGATGACAATGACGATAGCGATCAGTGCAGCGATGAGCGCTCTTCCAAGGCTTCTTTTTCGTCTCGGCACGTCTTCCATGAAACCCTCTCTTGCTCTCGGCCAGCCCACTTAAAGCGCGATTCACCCGATAGGTAAATCAGCTTCTCTGTTCGGCAAGGGCAGGTGCTGTTCCGACGAAAGGCCAATCAAAGGCTGCAATAGCGCCGGCCGCCCCTCCGGTCCCTGA
>JBCNPI010000174.1:0-12448 GCA_039593415.1 Rhizobium sp.
GATAGAGCAGCGCGCTCCGGCCTTTGCGACGACGACATCGGGCAATGATTCCAGTGCCGGCCCCTTGTTGGATGAGCTCAATATCGCCAGCCAGGTTCAGATTCTGCAGTCGGCCGATCTGGTCAAGCAGGTCATCACCAATCTCAAGCTCTACGACCGCCCGGAGTTTGCGTCCGGCAACAACGGCTCTGCGCTTTCCGGCATCCTTATCAAGCTGCATCTGAAGCGGGTTGCGGCCGACAAGGCACCTGAAGAGCGAATGCTGGATGCTTTCAATAGCCGGCTGCAGGTTTATCAGATAAATACCTCTCGCGTGATCGGCATAAGCTTTACCTCCCGCGATCCTGATCTGGCGGCCAGCGTGCCGAATGCGATGGCGCAGGTCTATCTGTCGATGCAGAGCGGCGCCAAGCTCGATTCCAACAGCGAGGCGACGCGCTGGCTGGAGCCGGAGATCGCCAGACTGCGTGAAAAGGTCAGCGAAGCCGAAAAGAAGGTCGCCGACTATCGCTCAGCGAACGGACTACTGCAAACCAGCCAGAACAATAATTTCGCCACCCAGCAGCTTGCCGACATTTCAACGCAGCTGGCACAGGTGCGGGGTGACAGGGCCAATGCCGAGGCGCGGGCGCAAGCGGTGCGCGGCGCGCTGTCGAGCGGCCGCTCCACCGACACGCTGAGCGATGTCTCGGGATCGCAGACCATCCAGCGGCTGAAGGCGACGGAGTCGAACCTAGAGTCGCAGATATCCGACCTATCCACGACGCTGATGGACGGACACCCGCGCTTGAAGAGCCTGAGGGCACAGCTCGCCGATATCCGCCAGCAGATCAATCGCGAGACCCAGAGAATTCTGGCCAGCATTGAGAACGAGGCGAAGGTCGCTCAGCTGCGCGAGCAGCAGCTGTTGGCTCAGTCGAACACCCTGAAGGCCGACAGCGCCAGGGCAGGGGAGGATGAGGTTGGCTTGAACGCGCTGGAGCGGGAAGCGGCCGCCGAGCGGCAGTTGCTTGAAACCTATCTTGCCCGCTATCGCGAGGCAGCCTCTCGCGTAGATAAGAATTCCAGCCCCGCCGATGCCCGGGTCGTCTCGACGGCAGTCGAGCCGGTCGATCCGTCCTTCCCCAAGGTCGGCCCCATCGTCGTCGTCGCAACCTTGGCGACTTTCATCCTGACCGCCATCGTCATCATGCTTGCGGAGTTGTTCAGCGGCCGCGCATTGCGGCCCGTCGGCGCCGTTCGCAAGGAAGAGGCCGTTTTACCGGAGGCATCGGAGCACGCTCAACCCGTCTCTGGCGAGCCGGCTCCGCTGCGGGCTGTTGCCAGAGGGGAAAACAGGGAGGCTCCCGCAAGCATGCTCTCCATCCCGGTGGAGGATTCCGAGGTTCATGTCGCGGATGTCGAAAGCGTTCCGCGGCACGAGCACAAGGAAGCGGTTCAGGCGATGGAAGAGGAGGAGGATTTCTCCATCCAATCGGTCGCCGATTATCTGATCGACAGCGGTTCGCGTCTGGCGATCGCCATATCTCCGACCGGTGACAACGGCTCTACGGCAACAGTCATGCTTGCGCGGACCGTCGCCGATGCGGGAAGCCGCGTCGTGCTGGTGGACATGACCGGCACCGGATGTCCATCAAGACTTATGGCCGAACATGGCGAGCTGGCCGGCGTGACCGATCTGCTATGCGGCGAAGCCGCCTTTGCCGATACGATTCATCCGGATCGCCTCTCGGACGCGCATCTCGTGCCGCAAGGCATGAGCGACCTCGCCCGCGCCATGCGCGGCGCCGACCGCCTCTCGCTGATCCTCGATGCGCTGGGTTCTGCCTACGACATCGTTCTTGTGGAATGTGGCGCTGCGGAGGTCTCCGGCGTCGCACGGCTGACCCGCAGCAAGGATACGGAAATTATCCTTTCCATGCCCGAGCCCAACGAAAGCCAGTTCATAGCCGCGATGACGGAGTTCCAGAAGTCCGGCTACGAGCACATCATCCTGATGTCCGGTTGGCGCGAGGAGCATGATCCGGACGCGCGCCGCGACGCAGCCTGATCAACCGTCACCGTCGTTATCATCTGCCGCCGCGCCGGCGCCGTGTCGCGCCCGCAGTCGCTGGATGAACGAATAGAGCTTTCGATTGGATTTGATCGCTGCCTTCGTGCGGGTGACGCCCCGTAGTGCCATTGCAGCCAGATGGCCGATGCCGGATATTGGCAGGAACAGATCATGATGCACGGTTTCCATCGGGCACCAGGAGCGTTTGTAGGTCTGGTCGCCGATGCCGAAATCGAAGAGCGCGGCGCCTTCGCGATGCAGCCGCTCGATCATCAGCCAGAATAGCAATTCGCCGGGGCTTGCCTCGGCGACGGCAGTCTCGTCGATAGAAGCAAATTGGCAAATGACGTGATCGCCCTTGCGAGACAATGCTGCGACCGCGGGTATATGCCCCTCGTGCATCCCCTTCAGACGCAGCGCGTGCATCTGCAGCGTCGCATCGAGGCCGCCGTCCCCGTTCCGCCGCAGCAGCTGATGGAAGGCTGATCGGGTCGGAGCGTCATTGAAGACGTCGGGCAGGCCGGCATCCTTGAAGCGGACCGCCTTCTGGTGAAAGAAGAGATCGAGCAGCGTGTACTGCTGGTCCGGTTCGGCAATCACATGCTCGTAACCGCCTTTGGCATCGAGAATCCGGCTCTGGTGCTTGAACTTCTTGCGCCGTCGCTTGGCGTTCACCTGCTTCAGACTTGCTTCGAAACTACCGAGGAAGGGTAACTGGAAGGCATGGTTCTGATTTTCAATGGCGGGTAGCGCCGCGAGCGGACTTTTGCGGCCGCGCCATTCCAGCGGCACGTTGCGCAGGACGGCGAGATCGGCCTTGCCGCGCAAGGCTGCCGCGATGGTTGCCGTCTGGGCTGAGGTCAAGTCTCCATGCGCCAGGAACTCGGGCGAAAACAGGCCGGTATTGATATTGCTGTGGCGCGCGCCGATGAACTCGGCCCGCCTTATTCCGCGGCCGCGAATGATTTCGAGCGGCAGGATGAAGGCTATGCGATCTCCAATGGAGCCGCGAAGGATGGCAAGGGGATGCCCGAAGCTCTCCACCCATGCCGAGCACCAGTCGTAGCTCTGGTGCAGCGAGGAGAGATCGTCCCGCTCCAGCGAACGCCATTCGGCCTCGAGCGGCGCCATGCTGTCGAAGACGTCGATCCGCAGCGGAGCGGTGGCGGAGGACTGTGTCGGAATGGATGCAATCCGTTCACCCGCTGCCTTGGCAGCGGCCATGCCGGCGATATCTCGCATCTGGCTTTGCATCCGATCTTCTCCGCTCCGGCGGCATTCGAACGCAGCCTTGCGGGGAATGGCTTATTTTTGGCTTAAGATGAGACACTTACGCCGGATAAGACAAGGATCAGGGTTAGTCTTGTGTAAATCGCACCGATGCGACCGTCATTGCGGGCGCGGTCCCGCCATCCATTTAATGATGCCCATCGCCGGCAGCACCCAGATGATGCCGCTGAAAAAGAAATACAGGAAATGTACCCAGCCGGGTTGATCTGCAAGCGTTCGCACTGCAACGATCATGGCAACGATCGCATAGATTGCAACCAGCAGTACGAGCAGGATCATGCCGATGAATTTGCGCAGGCGAAGGGGCACGGGTTTTTCTCCTCATTGTGACAGCACGCCGCGACCGCATGCCGCAAACTCCCGGGACTTGTTTTGCACGCGCCTATCGGGCAAATCAACAGCCTGATCGAAGGGAGAAGTCATGGCTGCCACCAATTTTATGACCGAAGAGGCTATTTTGAAGGAAGTGGCCCGTCAGGACGGCAATCGCCGCGCCATTCGCATCTGGCTGGCCTGCGTGCTTTTGGTTCTCTTTGGTCTCGTGCTGGTGGGCGGCGCTACGCGCCTCACCAATTCCGGCCTGTCGATCACCCAATGGCAACCGATCCATGGCGTCATCCCGCCGCTGAATGCGCAGGAATGGCAGGACGAATTCGATCTCTACAAGCGCATCCCGCAATTTCAGCTCCTGAACAAGGATATGACGGTGGAGGAGTTCAAGAGCATCTTTTGGTGGGAGTGGGCGCATCGTCTGCTGGCACGCACCATCGGTGTCATCTTCGGCCTGCCGCTGCTATTCTTCGTTCTGACCGGACGTGTCGAGCGCAAGCTCTGGCTGCCGCTCGCCGGAATTTTCGTGCTCGGCGGTCTTCAGGGTGCGATCGGCTGGTGGATGGTCTCCTCGGGGCTGGAAGCGCGCACCGACGTCAGCCAGTACCGCCTCGCCACCCATCTCGTCACCGCCTGTCTGATCTTTGCCGCCTGCATGTGGTTCATGCGCGCCCTGTCGCCGCATTCGAACGAGCCGCCGCCGACCCGCCATTCGGCGAAACTCGCCGGTCTCATCGCCTTCATGGCGCTGTTCCAGATCTATCTCGGCGCGCTTGTCGCCGGTCTCGATGCTGGTCTCAGTTACAATACCTGGCCGCTGATGGATGGCGCCGTCGTACCGAGCGATCTTTTCATACAGTCACCGGCCTGGATCAATTTCTTCGAGAACCCCAAGACGGTCCAGTTCGTTCACCGTCTCGGCGCCTATGCGCTCTTTATCGTTGTAGCCATCAACATGATCGTCTCTCTGCGCGCGGCGGCGCAAACGACCCATGCACGCCGGTCCGTCGTGCTCTTCGTACTCGTGCTGATCCAGGCAATCCTCGGCATTTCGACGCTGCTGCTGCATGTGCCGCTGCATCTGGCCTTGGCTCATCAAGCCGGCGCCTTGATCGTCTTTGGCTTTGCAATTGCCAATTGGCGCGGTTTCCATGGCGAATTGCCGCGCCAGACCTCGATCGTCGTGAGAGATTGAGGCGCTTTGCGCCTCCATCCCTTTTCACCGCGCGGAAGCAACACTTGCCGCCGACGATATCCGCGAGACCACTTTCAGCCGCTTGATTTCGCCGCGCCGGAAGGCGGCCAGGAAGCGATTGTAATCCTTGAAGACTACGCAGCCATTCGATTCGCCACGGCCGCCTCTAAGCATGTAGGTGTGAGCCAGTAGGCCGTCGCGGCCATAGACGCGGGCGCCGTTTGCCGGTGTCAGGCGCAGCGCCTGCACGCCATGGAACAGGCTTTCCCTATAGGTCAGGTTATAAGTTTCAGGCGGCGTCGGGCCGGTGTTCTTGCGGTCGACATAGCGGGGATTGTCACGCATGTGGCCGAGGCCGGAATGTGCCTCCAGGCGCTCACCGCTCGGCAGGTAAACGGTCTTCGCTTCGATATCGTAGATCGCAGTGCCTGGGCCGGGGCTGATCGCGGCAAACGGGTTGATGAAGGGCTTGGCCTTGCGCACGGAGCTCTCATCCGGATCGGCATAGGCCATGAGGCGTGACGGCGGCTGGGCCGGCACGTCGCTGCCCGTTGCCCTCGCGATTGCGCTTGTGGCACTGGCGCGTTGTACGGGCGTTTCGGGGGCAGGGCGGGCCATGGGAATGACATTCAGTACGGCTTCGGCCACTGCGATGTCCGCATCCTTGGCAGGCAAAGGTTTGGCTTCAGCGATCGCAGGCAGGCTCACTTCGGGCGCTGCGGACGCGACCGCAGCCGGCTGCGCTGCCGTGTTTACCGGGCCGGCGGCCGGCATCGGGGCAGCAGCATACCTGGCCTGATTGAGCGATTGTACCACAGTGGCGAAGTTTACCGCGATCACCTTGCGCAGATGGTCGATCGTCTCGGGGGAGGCTGCGGCTACTTCGATGCGGCCGCCCTTGATGCTCGCCGCCGCACTTTGAGCCTGCTTCATCTCGGAGGCCTGCTGCGCCAGCGCGTTCGCCAGTTGCAATCGAACCGCGTCTGCTCCGGCTGCTTTCGTTTGAAACTCGGTGTCTGCCGCGAGCGCGCCGCCGAAACGGCTTTGTCCGTTCAGCGAAGTTGTCTGGGCGGAGAAACGGGCGGGGTGTGCCATATGGCTTTGCGGAACGATGAAGGCGGATGCGCGCGGCGCAAGGAAACTATCGGCCGATGCCGCCGCGCCGGGAAGGGATAGCACCATCGATTGCGTCGTTATCAGTGTTGCGGTGACCCAGGCGAAGGCTGCTACGGCGACGCCAGTGGCCAGGGTGCCGGGACGGATGCTGAAGAGTTTTTTCGGTCGCGGGGCGTAGCCGGAACGCGAATTGAAGTTACCGAACGTTTCGGTCGCAAACGCCATGATACTCGTTATCCAAACTACACAGACACTATGCCGGTTCACAAATGCACACGCGCCTTGACGCGGAATTCGCGTCCGGCCACCACTTTGCCGACTGTCTGGAAGCATGCCGAATTATGGTAACCAATTCCTTTACGATGGCTCATTCTTGGATATTCATTGAAAAAGGGATGCCTTTAAGTGCCCATTCATCCGGATGGGTGAAGCCATTGGAGAGCAAATCCGGCCGGCAATTGGTCGCGGAGTCTCGCGGTCGATCACTTTTCCGTGCAGTGCCAGCTAATTTAGAGGGAAGGCAGAAATGTGGCCGGAGGCCATTGGCATCGCGAAATCGCGGAAATCCTCTTGCCGGCATGAAAAAGCTCGGCCCAATCGATCCTACACGGATGACTGGGCCGAGCGGTAAGGCTTCGATTTGCGTCGCCTGATTTAGGCGCTCAGCATCAGGTCCATGTTCTGCACGGCGGCACCCGATGCGCCCTTGCCGAGATTGTCGAGCAGCGCCACCAGATTGACCTGGGCAGCACCTGGCGTACCGAAGACGAACAGCTTCATTGTGTCCTTGCCGGCGAGCTCGACGGCATTGACCCGCGGCAGGCTGCGGCTCTCCTCAAGCGAAACGACCTGAACGATATCCTGGCCCGCATAATGGTCGGAAAGAGCGATGTGGATACTTTCGAGCGTCGCGCCCTCCGCAAGATCGCCGAGATGCAGCGGCACCTGAACGATCATGCCCTGTGGGAAGCGACCGACGGAGGGCGAGAAGATCGGCGCGCGCTCCAGCAGGCCGTGGGTCGTCATTTCGGGTACATGCTTGTGAGTTAGGGGCAGGCCGTAAAGGAAATGCGGCGCAGTGATCGCGTCCGGGTGATCCGGGTTTTCCATCTGCGCGATCATCTGCTTGCCGCCGCCGGTATAGCCGGAAACGGCATTGACCGTCACAGGATAGCCCGCCGGGATGATGCCAGCGGCACGCAGCGGCCGGATGAGGCCGATCGCACCGGTCGGATAGCAGCCCGGATTGGCGACGAAACGCGAAACCTTGATCCGGTTGCCCTGATCCCTGTCCATTTCGGCAAAGCCATAGGCCCAATCGGGATGGATACGGAAGGCTGTGGAGGTATCGATGACACGGACATTGTTATTGGCAGCCACCATCTTCACCGCTTCCTTCGACGCGTCGTCAGGCAGGCAGAGGATGGCGATGTCGGCGCTGTTCAGCATGTCTTCGCGCATGGCGGCATTGCGGCGCTCGGCTTCGGGAATGGACAGCAGCTCGACATCGCGGCGGTCGGCCATGCGCGTGCGGATCTGCAAGCCCGTGGTTCCGTGTTCGCCATCGATGAAGATCTTCGGTGCCATCTTATTCCTGCTCTTTCAATAGGTTGACAGTGTTTCCGGACTCAGTTTGCCATGGAGTTGATTCAAAATGATAACAGGCGGCTCAACGCCCTGCAGCACGCCTTTCGGCATATAGACCGAGCATATACATCGCTACCGTTGCCCCTGCAATGGCAGTGATATCGGCGTGATCGTAGGCCGGCGAGACTTCGACGACGTCGGCGCCCCTGATGTCCAGCTGATGCAGTCTTTGCAGCACCGAGAGAATCTTGGCGCTGGAGGGGCCGCCGGCCACCGGCGTTCCCGTGCCGGGCGCATAGGCCGGATCGAGGCAATCGATGTCGAAGGTCAGATAGGTGGGCGCGCCCTTGGTGTGGAAGATGATCATCGAGGCGATATCGCCGGCGCTCATGTCTTCAATCTGGTGGCCATGAAGAATTTGGATGCCGAAATCATCAGGCGCATGCGTGCGGATGCCGATCTGTATGGAGCGGTCCGGGTCGACCAGCCCATCGCGCACGGCCCGGGCGACGAATGACCCGTGGTCGATACGCCTGCCGTCATCGAACCAGGTGTCTTGATGGGCATCGAATTGCACCAGCGCCAGCGGCCCGTGCTTGGCGACATGGGCCTTCAACAGCGGCCATGTGATGAAGTGATCGCCGCCAAGCGTCAGCAGGAAGGCTCCGCTGTCGAGGATCGTCGTTGCCTGTCTTTCGATTGCAGCGGGCGTGTTCTGATGATTGCCGTAATCGAGCAGGCAGTCGCCATAGTCGATCACCGCCGTCTCGGCGAAGAGATCGCGATTGAACGGATATTGCGGATCGTTGTCGAAGATCGCCGACGCACGCCGGATCGCCTGCGGTCCGAAGCGCGTTCCAGGCCGGTTGGAGGTCGCTGCATCGAAGGGGACGCCCCATATCACCGCATCGACACCCTCAAGCGATTTGGTGAAGCGCCGGCGCATGAAGGAGAGCACGCCGGCGAAGGTCGGATCGCTCGCCGCCGAGGTCAAGCTCGCCGCAGTGAAGGCGTGGTCAATCGACGTGCTCGGCAAGGGCGTCTCCTTTGCTTGCCTGAAAGTCGTAGGCCCGTTCTATCCTGCCTACGCGAACCTTGTATTCTTCGTACCAGCGCTCGCGGCCGAGTTTCTGCGCGGCCAGATGCGACACGACGTTCTTCCAGGCTAGGATGCTTTCCTCGTCCCGCCAGAAGGAATTGGTGATGCCGAAACCATCGGCACCTCTCGCGCTCTCGAGCCCAAAGCAACCGTCTTGCGCCAGCGCCAGTTCCTCCATGCGCTTGCCCATGGCACCATAACCATTGTCGCCGGCTGTCCGAATCGAGGCGAAGGAGACGATGTAGTAGGGCGGCTCGGGCGTGGCCGCGAAACGCGACGAGTTGCTGCTGCTCATGATAGTTCTCCGGAGAGGGGTCAAATTTCGGGTTCGGCCCAGCATTTCAAATTGGGATCACGCGACTATTTGCCCGAACGCGCAGTACATTGATAAGGTTTTTTCACGCAGGCGATCTGGGGCGTGGAGCATTCGGCCTGTCCGTTCGTCACGACACAATAGGAGCAGCTATCGGTGAATTCGTGACAGTCGGAGTTTTCCTGAAGAAAGTCCTTCATGCTCTGCATGCCGGCAGGCTTTTCCGCAGGCCCTGCAGGCTGCGCATCGTCACATAGAGCCGGTGAGGCCATTCCGATCAAGAATAGAAGCGAAAAGATGACGTTGTGCATTGAACTCCCCCGATGCGCGTAGCGGGACCTTGCCATAAAAAAGCATTTCCTGCCTTGGCAAATCTGCATCCTTCAATGCCGCAAAAGAAAAAGGCCGAGGAAACCCCGGCCTTTCCGAAATCCCATCTCGGGCAAGCGATTAACGCTTGGAGAACTGGAACGAACGACGTGCCTTTGCGCGGCCGTACTTCTTGCGTTCGACAACGCGGCTGTCGCGGGTCAGGAAGCCGCCCTTCTTCAGGACCGAGCGCAGGCCCGGCTCGAAGTAGGTGAGCGCCTTGGACAAGCCGTGACGAACGGCACCGGCCTGGCCGGAGAGACCGCCGCCGGCAACGGTTGCGATGATGTCGAACTGGCCGTCACGGGCAGCAGCAACGATAGGCTGACGCAGGATCATCTGGAGAACCGGACGGGCGAAGTAAGCCGTGTAGTCCTTGCCGTTGACGATGATCTTGCCGGAACCGGCCTTGACCCATACGCGGGCGACGGCGTCCTTGCGCTTGCCGGTCGCGTAGGAGCGGCCGAACGAATCGACCTTGCGGACGTGAACCGGAGCAGCGGCTGCTTCAGACGTGCCGAGATCCTTCAGGGAGGAGAGGTCAGCCATTATCAGGCGCTCCTTACGTTCTTCTTGTTCAGCTTGGCGACGTCGAGGACGACCGGCTGCTGGGCTTCGTGGGGATGGTTGGAGCCGGCGTAGACGCGCAGGTTCTTCATCTGGCGACGGCCGAGCGGGCCGCGGGGAACCATGCGTTCGACAGCCTTCTCAACGACACGCTCCGGGAAGCGGCCTTCGATGATCTGACGAGCGGTACGCTCCTTGATGCCGCCGGCATAACCGGTGTGCCAGTAGTAAACCTTGTCTTCGTACTTCTTGCCGGTGAAAACGACCTTGTCGGCATTGATGACGATAACGTTGTCGCCATCGTCGACGTGCGGCGTGAAGGTAGCCTTATGCTTGCCGCGCAGACGCATTGCGATGATAGAAGCGAGACGGCCAACGACAAGCCCTTCGGCGTCGATGAGAACCCACTTCTTCTCCACCTCTGCAGGCTTCTGGGAGAAGGTTGCCATGTTGCATACTCTCTTTTGAGACCCTTGGCCCGAAGGCTTATGGGCGTTTCTTGTTGCTTGGTTTGGTGCGCATGGATGCGTGCCAAAAAGAAAGCAGCCCGGAAAGGCTGCAATCTGCGGCGGCTTATAGAGCGATTAGGAGTCTGGGTCAATATCGACTAATCGTATGCTTTAAAAAATTACCTAACAAAATCAATAGGCTGTGAATGTGGTATAATAAGACCACATATTTTATCGTCAGCCTAACCGCAAAACCAATACTCCAACGGCGATAATGGCACCGGCAATATAGCGCCAGATACTGGACCGCTCCTTCAAGACGACGACCGATATCACCAGCGCGAAGAGGATCGAGGTCTCGCGCAAGGCGGCGACCATGGCGACCGGCGCCTTGGTCATTGCCCACAATGCCAGCCCATAGGAGGCGATCGATCCGCCACCGCCGATGAGCCCGCGCCACCAATTATAGCGGACATGGGCGGCGACGGCATTGATGCCGCGTTGGGATACCGCCCATGCGAAAAGGAGGACCGGGGGCAGGAGCGCCATCCAAAGCGTATAGGAAACGGAATTGCCCGATATCCGTGCGCCGATGCCATCGACATAAGTATAGGTCGCGATGACGACGGCATTGGCAAGGGCCAGAACGATTGCCCGTCGGCTGCCTTTTCGTGCCTCAAAGGCAAGCGTCAATATGCCGGCGCAAATGGTCATCGTGCCGATCAGTGCGCCGCCCGAAAGCGATTCCTTCAGGATGAAGCTGCTTGTGGAGACTATGATGAGCGGCGCAACGCCGCGCATGAGCGGATAGACAAGACCAATATCGCCGGCGCGATAGGCTGCCGCCACAAGCTGGAAATAGGCAAATTGCAGGATGGCCGAAGCGCCGATGAAGGGCCATGCCGCGGAGGCCGGCAGAGGCAGAAACGGCAGCAGGGGAAGGGCCGCGACCGCGCCGCCGGCAGAGACCAGTGCCGCATCGAGCGATTTATCGGATCCCGCCTTGATTATCGCGTTCCACGTCGCGTGCAGCAGAGCGCCGAAGAGGACAAGCGCGATAACGTCGAGAGACACGGAAAACCTCTGAAATTGGCAGAAGGCTGCGAATACTTGGCCTTTTGTGGGAGTTGAGCCTCATATGATCCGCAATACATCAAAAAGCAACAGGATGTCCTTCATCATAAGGCTTTGACGTGTTCGGCCGCTTCTCGGTGGCGGGTCTTACAAGGGGTGTTCCCTTTATGTTTTATTTCTTTTGCGCGGACATTATAAATAGCTAATTTATTGGAGTATGAAGCGCGAACAAATATCGCATGTCTTGTGAACGCGAGAGTAGAATTAGATACTTCTTACTTAAAAGCGACAGCCGGCTGTGACGTTAGAATGAATGCATCCGGTAGCGGATGCGCCGGGCGCCTGGAAATCGCGACGCAAAGCCATCCCTAGTTCCAGCGGTATCGCTAAACGTAGTGGATAATTCTGCGGGCGATGAAAAATATTTCAGATCGCATTTGTGATTGACTATGCAAATAATCGTTTAAAAGTTGCATTTACCTCAAGTAAAAATTCGAAAGCCGGTGAAGTGTCGGGTATATTGCGGCGGGAGTGTTTGGAATTGTTCTGTAGAAATTATGAAGCAGCATATCTCTCAGTTCTCAATTTAGCCTGCCGTTCTTGAGTCCTTTCTAATTTATTGCGAATGAATAGCGAACGAAGATTGCATTTCTGGAGAACGCAATTTCGCCATGTGGAGAAAATTTCTGCTAACGCTTTGAAAGGCGTTTGAGCGCAGCGCGGCGCAACGCCTGCGGGTTGCCACGGCGACGACAAGCATGCCTTGAACAATCAGCAGTCGCAGCGGATTGTTCGATCCCGTCCTCGATGGTCGAAGTGACGCGACACGCTTAGCGTCGGAAAATCAATTCATCGTCGTCGAGATCGGTCATCGGCCGGCAGGTATAGACGGGGCAGGAGGCGCGGTCCTTCGTCGGCATATAGTCCTGATAGGCATAGAAGCCGTTGTCGCATGCATTGCTGTCGGCAACATAACGGTCGTAGAGGGTCATGTTGGGCGTCCGCC
>JBCNPI010000175.1:0-12406 GCA_039593415.1 Rhizobium sp.
CTGGCCGGATGTCGGCCCTGCAGCTTCGCCGCCATCGCCTGATCGAGATCGGGGGGAACGGTGGGACCACCACCCCGTTCGTCTTCGGCACGCTTGTCGAAGCCCGCAAGCTCCTTCAGTTCGCGCCAGCCGTCATTGGCGTTGTCGGCATCGGCCGCCGTCTTGCGGGAAGGATGCACGTCCGCGAAGAGATCGACATCATCAAAAGCGTTTTCCGGCATCTGCCGGGCTGGCGGCTGGACCGGCTTGGAAGCCGCCGGCGCGGGTTGCATCTCCTCGAAGACATCCGCATCCCAGACGAAACCCGCATTGCCCGCAGGCGCCTTTGCAGCCGCGGCTCCCTCGACAGGATGGCCGAAGGGCGCCTCGGCAAAAGCCGCAGCCGGCATGACCGGCTCGTTGTGGCGCGAAACGGCCGGCTCTGGCGCAGCGTGGCGAACCGGCGCATCGACCTCCGCCCAGATCTGCTCGACTTGGCTTATGACATCGTCAACCGGCGCTGCTTGTGCGTGCAACGCGGGAGCGGCATGGGCCGGCTCGGCAGCTACCGCCGGCACCTCTTCCACATGGTGTTGCGGCTCTTCGTGATAAACAGGCTCGGACGCCGGTTCCTCGCGAACCTCGGCATGATGCTCGACGCCGGCATGTTCGGCAGCCGAAGCAAGATGCTCTTCCTCCCGATGCGGCTCGCGCCATTCCTCAACCGGCGGATGCTCATGAGCATGATCGGCCTCGACATGCGCGGCCGGCTCCTCATAGGCTGGCTCTTCATGGATCGGCGCGTCCGCTGTCGGCTCCTCATGGGCATGAACCTCTGCCGTTGCGGGCGCGGGCTCTTCCACATGTGGTTCAGCATGGGCTTCCTCGGGTGCATGATGCTCCCGCACCGGCTCGGGAGCGACCTCCTCATGCGCCACTGGCACTTCCGCGGCCGGTTCCTCAGCCCCCGGCAACGCCTCGGCATGCTCGGCTTCGACCTCGACGATCGCGGCTTCGAGCTTGTCGAGCTGGCGGCGCAGCATTTCCTCGGGCGGACGTGGCTTCATGCTCTCGAGCTGCCGCTGCACGGCACCACGAGCTCGATCGTAAACCTTGACCCGCATCTCGGGAGTATTTTCCGTCAGGCCGTCAACGGCCCGTCGAATAACTGCTACAAAATCCGCCATCAGCACTTTCTCATGATGCCCGGCGTGCCGCCGAGCCGGGATTCGTCATAGGTTGGGGACTTTAGCCCTCAAAGGGGTCCGTCACAAGTATGGTGTCCTCACGCTCGGGACTGGTCGAAAGCAGCGCCACAGGCGCACCGATCAGCTCCTCCACCTGCCGGACATATTTGATCGCTTGCGCGGGCAGATCGGCCCATTTGCGGGCGCCGACGGTCGATTCCTTCCAGCCCTCGAGCGTGATGTAGATCGGCTCGACCCGGGCCTGTGCTGCCTGGCTTGCCGGCAGATAATCGATTTCCTTGCCGTCGAGCTTGTAGCCAACGCAAATCTTCAGTTCGTCGAGGCCGTCGAGCACATCGAGCTTGGTGAGCGCGATGCCCGTAATGCCCGATGTCTTCACGGTCTGGCGCACCAGCACGGCATCGAACCAACCGCAGCGGCGCGGTCGACCGGTGTTGACGCCCACTTCGCGGCCAACCGTGGACAGGTGCTTGCCGATCTCGTCATGCAGTTCGCAAGGGAACGGGCCTTCGCCGACGCGCGTCGTATAAGCCTTGGTGATGCCGAGCACGTAGCCAAGCGCCGTCGGGCCCAGGCCCGAGCCGGCTGCGGCCTGACCGGCAACCGTGTTGGACGAGGTCACGAACGGATATGTGCCGTGATCATTGTCCAGGAGAGCGCCCTGTGCTCCTTCGAAGAGGATGCGGGCGCCGGCCTTGCGCTGCTCGTCGAGCAAGCGCCAGACCTGATCGATATAGGGAAGAATATGCTCCGCAACGGAGCTCAGCTCCTCATGCAGGGCATCGAAGGAGATTTCATCGACGCCCATGCCGCGACGTAGCGCATTGTGATGGGTCAGGAGCCGGTCGATCTTGGCTGGCAGCGTTTCGGGTTCGGCAAGATCGATGACGCGGATAGCGCGGCGGCCGACCTTGTCTTCGTAGGCCGGGCCGATACCACGGCGCGTCGTGCCGATCTTCGTGCCGCTGTTCGACGCTGCATCTTCGCGCATGGCGTCGAGATCGCGATGCAGCGAAAGGATCAGCGGCGCGTTCTCGGCAACGCGCAGCACATCGGGCGCGACCGCGACGCCCTGGGCGCGCAGCTTTTCGACCTCGGCAACGAAATGATGGGGATCGACGACGACACCGTTGCCGATGACGCTGAGCTTGCCGCGCACCAGCCCGGAAGGCAGCAGCGCGAGCTTGTAGCTGACGCCATCCACGACCAGCGTGTGACCGGCATTATGGCCGCCCTGAAAGCGTACAATCACATCGGCGCGTTCCGAAAGCCAGTCGACAATCTTGCCCTTGCCCTCGTCGCCCCATTGCGAGCCGATCACTACAACATTCGTCATCTATCCATTCCCGCTTCCTGCGCGCGGCGGCGCGCCTTGCTCAAACCCGCGCATCTATAAAGCTTTGTTTTTGGGAAAGCGACCCTGTTGTCTCAGGAGATTCAGCTTTTTGCGTGACGAAACGGCGCATCCAACAGGATTTTGCTGCCTGAAGAACAGATGACGCCGGACTCGGGAACGACGAAACACCGTCCATGCCCGCCGACCAAGACGGAAAAGGTTAACCGAGTTCGAGCGTGGTTACGCCGAATACGCGATCGAGCGGTGTTTCTGGCGTCTGGCCGCGATACATGCGGGCCGCCTCGAAGACCGGCGACAGGCCACATTCTTCCGCGAGCTTCAGGGCCGGAAGATTGCTTGCCGGCACGTCTAGATAGACCGGCGCCCCCTTGGCCTCGGCAAGCAGCCTGCTCAGCAGGGCAAGCGCGATCTCCGGCTTATTGGCAAACAGCGGGCCGATCTTGTAGCCCTCGAAACAGCGCCGGATCGTACCATAGCCGCGGACCCTGCTCCCGCCGCCAACGATGAAGGATTTGCGCCTTTCGGGAGTGCCGCACCATGTACGGATGAAGGAATACCGCAATCCCGGAAAAATTTCCGCGTCGTATCGCACCAGCGCATCGAGCTTGCCGTCGGTGACCGGCACCACCTGCTTGGCCTGCTCGCCCACATCGGGCACTTTGGGAATGCCACCATAGCGCAGCGTTTGATAGGCAGTCTCGAAACCGTGGCGACGATAGTTTTCCTGCTGTGCGACAACGCCATCGAGCCCGATTGTGCGATTGCCGGCAAGCATCATGCCCTTGTTCCAGAGCTGTCTGCCATATCCGCGGCCGCGAAATTCCGGATGAAGCATATAAAGACCGAGAAAAGCGAAAGTCTCGCCATAGCGGACAACGGAGATGCAGCCGACAGGCACTTCGCCGATCGCGCCGATCAGAAAGCCCGATGGGTCCGCCTCCCAGAAGGCCGGGGCATCGTCAACACCGGGGTTCCATCCCTCCTGCCGGGCCCATTCCAGAGCAAGCTCCAGCTCGCCGGCCCGCATCGTACGCACGGCAAAAGTCGATTTCATGCAATAGTCCCGAACCGCCCATTACACAGCCGCTCCCACGGAACGATTGCGCCCAATTGATCATGCAGCAACATGATGCCAATCCCAAACAATAGGCAATGATAACATTAAAATACAAAGGCTTCGTTTCATTTGGAAAATCACGGCAATTGCATGAATACAACAGCCAAGGCATGTCGTCCGAAGTATGCAGCGGTTTTGCGGGAACGACATGCCCGAAATCAAAGACCGAAAGCGCGGGACGCAAATCTGAAAGATCGCGACATGCTTCAAAATGTGAACGGTCTTTTGTGACACTTCTGTCGCAGTTTTCCCAAACCAGGGATCGCATATAGGCGTCGGCGGCAATCCTATGTATAAATGCAGCTAATCGCCAATGTCTGCTTTGCGCCTCCAAGCCGAGCCGACGCCAGCAAAAGGAATGAAGTTTCATGCGCATCACGATGATCGGCTCGGGTTATGTGGGGCTTGTGTCGGGCGTTTGCTTTGCTGATTTCGGCCACGACGTTGTTTGCGTCGACAAGGATGCAACCAAGATCCAAGCGCTGCAGCGGGGCGAAATACCAATCTTCGAACCCGGCCTCGAGCAGCTCGTTGCGGACAATGTTCGCGCCGGTCGTCTCTCCTTCACTACGGAAGTGGAGGCAAGCGTTGCTGCAAGCGATGTCGTCTTCATCGCGGTGGGCACGCCGTCGCGGCGCGGCGACGGTCATGCCGACCTCTCCTACGTCTATGCCGCTGCTCACGAGATTGCCGAGCATGTGAAGGGTTTCACGGTTATCGTCACCAAATCGACCGTGCCGGTCGGCACCGGCGACGAGGTCGAGCGTATCGTGCGCGAAACCAATCCCGATGCAGATGTCGCCATCGTCTCCAACCCGGAATTCCTGCGCGAAGGCGCCGCCATCGAGGACTTCAAACGGCCGGATCGTATCGTTATCGGCCTCAACGACGAGCGTGCCCGCAGCGTCATGACCGAAGTCTACCGGCCGCTCTACCTCAACCAGGCGCCGCTGCTCTTTACGTCCCGGCGCACCTCGGAGCTGATCAAATACGCTGCCAATGCATTCCTCGCCATGAAGATCACCTTCATCAACGAGATATCCGATCTCTGCGAGAAGGTGGGTGCCAATGTGCAGGAAGTCTCGCGCGGCATCGGTCTCGATGGGCGCATCGGCTCGAAGTTCCTGCATGCCGGCCCGGGTTATGGCGGATCCTGCTTCCCGAAAGATACGCTGGCGCTCGCCAAAACGGCGCAGGATTACGACAGCCCCGTTCGCCTGATCGAAACGACCGTATCGATCAACGACAACCGCAAGCGCGCCATGGGCCGCAAGGTAATCGCAGCCATGGGCGGCGACATCAGAGGCAAGACGATCGCCGTCCTCGGCCTGACTTTCAAGCCGAATACCGACGACATGCGCGACAGCCCGGCTATCTCGATCATTCAGACACTGCAGGATGCGGGCGCCACGGTGACCGGCTACGATCCCGAAGGCGTGGAGAATGCCCGCCTCGTGATCGACAACATTGCCTATGCCGAGGACGCCTATAGTGCTGCGCGCGGCGCCGACGCGCTCGTTATCGTGACGGAATGGAACCAGTTCCGCGCTCTGGATTTCGCGCGGCTCAAATCCGTCATGAAGGCTCCGGTCCTCGTCGACCTCAGAAACATCTATCGCCATGACGAGGTCACAAAGCACGGCTTTGCCTATACAAGCGTCGGCAGACCCTCGAGCGACGCCACACTTTAGAGCGTTTACGCATTCCGAACGGAAAACCGCTGCGCACTTTTCCCGGAAATGCTTCAAGCAAAGGCAAATCAATGCGTTATCTCATCACCGGCACCGCGGGCTTTATCGGATTCCATCTTGCCAAGCGCCTGCTCGACGAGGGACATTTCGTGGTCGGCTTCGACGGCATGACGCCTTATTACGACGTCAAGCTGAAGGAAAAGCGCACAGCCATCCTCGCCCGCTCCAACGGCTTCAAGGCCGTGACCGGCATGCTGGAGGACAAGGCGGCCCTGGATCACGCAGCGGAACTTGCCGAGCCGGACGTGATCGTCCACCTCGCAGCCCAGGCCGGCGTCCGCTATAGCCTCGAGAATCCGCGATCCTACGTCGATTCCAACCTTGTCGGCTCATTCAACATTCTGGAATTGGCGAGAAATCTGCAGCCGAAGCACCTGCTTTTGGCATCGACCTCTTCGGTCTACGGCGCCAACGAAAAGATCCCTTTTGCCGAAAGCGACAAGGCCGACGAGCAGATGACGATCTATGCGGCGACCAAGAAGAGCATGGAACTGATGGCGCACAGTTACGCCCATCTCTTCAACACACCTACGACCGCTTTCCGCTTCTTCACGGTCTATGGCCCCTGGGGCCGCCCGGACATGGCGCTCTTCAAATTCGTCGACGCCATCCGCAATGACAGGCCGATCGAGATCTACGGCGAAGGCAAGATGAGCCGCGATTTCACCTATATCGACGATCTCATCGAGGGCATCGTTCGTCTCATCGGCGTTATACCATCGGAAGAAAACCGCGTCGTATCGGAGACGGTCATCGACACGCTCTCGAAGAACGCCCCCTTCCGCGTCGTCAATATCGGCGGCGGCCAGCCCGTCGGGCTGATGAGTTTCGTCGAAACCATCGAGACGATGCTCAGCAAGAAGGCAATCCGCAAGATGCTGCCCATGCAGCCCGGCGACGTACACAACACCTATGCCGTTCCGGACCTGCTCGTGGCGCTCACCGGCTTCAAGCCGCAGATCGAAGTCGATGAAGGCGTAAAGCGCTTCGTCGAGTGGTATCAGGACAATTATTGACGAAATGATCGGCATCGTCGAAACGGAACACTGGATCGAGAGCTCGACCGGACGGCTTTACGCCAAGTCGTGGATGCCGGATGCCAAAATATCCGGATCGCCGATAATTCTCTTTCATGATTCTCTTGGATGCGTCGCGCTCTGGAGGGATTTCCCGCAACTGCTCGCTCGTTCCCTCGGCCGTCAAGTCATCGCCTACGATCGGCTGGGCTTTGGTCGATCCGATGCTCGCAACGACCTTCTGGCGCAGGATTTCATTGCGTCGGAGGCGCAGCATTTCATCCCGCTTCTTTGCGAGCAACTGTCCATCCGGGAGTTCGCCGCCTGCGGACATAGCGTAGGGGGCGGGATGGCGGTGGAGACGGGAGCAAGATTTGGCGAACGCTGCCGTGCCGTGATTACCATCGCCGCCCAGGCCTTCGTGGAGCAGAAGACTCTGCAGGGCATCCGGGTCGCGCAACAGGAGTTCAAGTCAGCCGAGACTTTCGCAAGGCTTGCCAAATATCACGACGCCAAGGCCGATTGGGTATTGCACGCATGGATCGACACCTGGCTTGAACCGGCAAGAGTCGGCTGGTCCCTCGATGCAGCACTTGGGGACCTGCTTTGCCCGGTGCTCGCCATCCACGGAGACCGCGACGAATATGGCTCCGAAGCGCATCCACGCCGGATCGCGGGCGTACGCGGCCGGGTCCACATCATGCCGGACACCGGACATGTGCCGCATCGCGAGCACCCTGCCCTTGTCATAAAGGCGATCGAAGACTTTCTGGCGTGACGACTCGAACGGCCCTATTCGGCCTGACCTGCCGAGTGATAGGCTCGGTCGAAATAGACAAGCCCCTGCCCGTCATTACGGCGGCGAATGGCATCGACTTCACAGAACAGGATATCATGCGTCCCACCATCGGCTTGACGGACGATGCGGCAATCGAAGGAGACAAGGGCACCCTCAAGCACCGGTGCACCCGTCGATAGCTCCGACCAGGAGGCGCCGGCAAAGCGCTCGGCAACGGGAGTCTTGCCGCCGAAGAGCCGCGACAGATCCTGATGCGCTTCCGACAGGACATTAACGCAAAGCACGCCATTCTGCGTGACGGCAGGATGAACGGAAGCGCTGCGATTGAGGCAGACGAGCAGGGTCGGCGGGCTATCGGTAACGCTGCAGACGGCGGTCGCGGCAAAGCCGGCGAGCCCTGCGGGGCCATTGGTCGTGACGATATTCACCGCCGCTGCCATCCTTGCCATGGCATTGCGAAACTCGGTGCGCGCAATGTCGGGATCGGCGACAGGCACTGCCTTCTCGATTGCCACGGAAGTTTTCATGTTCATCGCACTTTTCCCTGACTCGCGCCGATAGTTCACATTATCGGTAGGGAGGATGCGCCTCAAGAAACGACATTTTGCGGATATAGCCCTTCACGAGCAATTAATTTTCTATAAAATCTATCAACAAAAGAAATTGGCTGATCCCTGGGTTCGAAACTGCCGCGACATGTTTAAGCTCGCCTTAGGTCCGGGTGGAAATCAGGAGGAACATCGGCCGCTCACGCTCGATTGCCCACTCCGGATGGGCTACGAGATCGTCGTCGCTTGGCGACCATTCTTCGACATGGGCAATGATAAAACCGGACTTGATCAGAAGATTGAGCGTCGTGCCCATCGTGCGATGCTGCTTGACGACGCCCTCGGCGAGCCAGTTCGTTATCCGCGGCCCTTCGATCTGATAGGCATTGAGCGGCCAAATCTTGCCGCCGCCGGAATCGTCGAGCCATTCCGGTCGTCGTGGGGCCATATAGATCGGATGCTCGATCGAAAAGATCAGCCGGCCGCCGGGCTTCAGTGCCTGACGGATCGTTGCCAGCAATCCGGCAAAGCCTTCGATATAATGAAAGGCCAGGGAACTATAGACGAGATCGAAGCTCGCCTTGAGAAGCTGAAGCCTTTCCAGATCCGCCCGGTCATAGCGGATGCGCGCATCCGTGGTCTCCATGCGGGCGCGCTCCAGCATTTTCTCTGAGACATCCAGTCCAAGCACGCTGTCAGCCCCCTGCTCGGCCGCCCAGCGGCAAAACCAGCCAAAGCCGCAGCCAAGATCGGCGACATCGAGTCCTTTCATCGCGGGCATCAGGGCACGGATGGCCGGCCACTCGGCGGCACCCGCCAACCCCTCGATAGAGCGCTGCAAGCGGCTGTAGCCTTCGAAGAAACCCGGATCGTCGTAGATATTCTGAACCATGCTCGTCTCCTGCTGATCGGCAATGTCGGTCAGGCAGCATTAATTTTGAGGCCGCATCGCTGCTAAGGTTACATCACCTTCGCCGCCGTAACTTCGACCTCGACCAGAAACTCGGACCGTGTAAACCCGCCGACGATCAGCAGCGTAGAGACTGGTGCGGGGTTTTGGACATAGCGATCGCGCACGGCCATATAGGCGGGAAAATCCTCGCGCGTAGTCACGAAGCCACCAATGCGGATGACGTCAGCAAACCCCATGCCAGCCTCCTCGAGGATAGCGCCGATCGCCTTGAAACACAGTTCGGCCTGAGCGGTAACATCAGGCGGAATGCGATCGTCGACACCAATGCCGAGCTGGCCGGACGTGACCAGTAGGCTTGCTCCCGGCGGCACCAGCAGGCCGTGATTATAATTGCCGAAAGGGCGGCGGACGGATGGGGGGTTGAAGACCTTTTTCATCGATTCCGACTCCTGATGACTGAGCCGATTTCAGCATTTTGAGATGAAAGGGGCAAGACGGTCAGTGGGCCCCTGTCGATGTCACCGCCCGATTTCGCCGCACTTCCAACAGGATATGTCCGAAAAGGGCCGCAAGCACGATCGGTCCGCCGATCAGTGTCGCCGTCGATGGACGCTCGGCAAAGACCATCCAGACCCAGAGCGGCGTCAGCGGCACCTCAAGCGCAGTCAACAGCGCGGCATCGGAAGCCGGCACCAGCCGTGAACCGAATGTATAGAGGCTGAGGCCCATGGCGTTCTGGACGATGCCAAAGGCAATGATCAGACCGAGGTCCCCGCCTGATATCGAAAGCGGCGAGGCAAACCAGAAGGTAATCAGGGAGCACAGCCAGGCGGACAGAGCCATGGCCGGCAGCATCGGCACATTGCGGTGCTGACGCATGACCACCGCAAGACCGGCGACCGTCAGCGTCATGATGGCGGCAAGCCCCTTGCCGAGCCAGCTGCCGCCGTCGCTCGCATGGCCTGAAAGCATGACGAGCACGCCGATGAAGGCGATGCCGCTGGCCACCAGCGTTCTCATGTTGGGGCGCTCGCGGATGAAGAGGAAGGCAACGCCCGCCGTGACGAAGGGTACTGTCGCGTAGATGACCATGGCATCGGCAACCGAGGTGTAATAGATCGACCCGATGCCGCTGATCATGGAGGCGGTGGAAAAGATCGTTGCCGCCAGTGAGGGGCCACGCATGGAATGCAGGACGCGAAAGGCGTTGCGCCGCTCGATGTAGAAAAACAGCGCGAAGACTCCAAGACCGGACACGATGCCACGGCAGAAGAGAATGGTCATGAGGTCGGCATGGATCGCCCGGACGAAAAGGCCGGAGGTCGACCAGGCAAGCGCCGAAAGCGCCACATAGATCACCCCCAACCTGTATTGCTGCTGCTCCGCCAGCGTCACGATGGAATCCCCCCGCCCAATGATGCCAGATCATTAGCGGGCGGCCATGACCTCTACAAGCAAAGCTTGCGCCGATGCATGTCGCTGATGCCGGAAGATAGCAAGGATGCGGGAAGATCACGCCGCATACTCCGGCGAGCAGTCGAAAGGCGCTTACCTACCCATTGGTATTGGTAGGATCATATTGATCTTGCACATATTGGCGATCGCTCTAGGGTTCTGGCGACCCCGTCGAAGGAGAATCAATTGCACCTGCTGTCAGCCACTTTGTTTGCCTGCAGCTGCGTCAGCCTGGTCGACGGTCCGATGTGGCCGCCGGCGCAAGCCTATGTCGACAATTCGGTGCAATGCAGCGAGAGCAGCAATCCCGCCCGATGCGAGCATACCCGCGACAGCTGGAAGGCCGATTACGAGGAAGCCATTGCAGGTGGGTATCGGGCGCAAAAACATGTTGCTTTATGCCTGAGCACCGGCTGCGACCATGCGATCCAACCCGACAAGATGCTCGGCTGCGCCTGGCGCATGGTGATTGCCGAGGCAACACACGCCCAACCGGACAGCATGGATTTCGCAAACCTTATCCGCTTCTGCGGGCCGGATTACGTCGACGGGAAGGAAAAGCTTGCAGCCGCCCCGCAAGCAAAGGCAATGCTCCGCTTGATCGGCAAATAGAGGCCACGCGCCAGAGGTCTTCTGCCGCGCGGTCCATTTTTTTTGCACAGGTTCTAAGCGTAAGGCGCGAGGAAATTGCGGATTGCCTCGATTTCGTTGGGGCGAATGTCGTGGCCGCCGGTATGCCATTCGAGCGTGACCTCGGCATTCTGCCGGGTAAAGTAATCGGCCAGCGCCTTGGTGACGGGCGCGGGGGCGATCGGATCGCGCTCGCCCGCCGTGATCAGCACGCGCTTGCCCTCCAGCCTGGTATTGTCCTTCGGCTGAAACGGGATCAGCGGATGCATCAGCACGGCCGCATCGAAGAGATCGCCATGCTCGATCAGAACGTTCGCGAGGATGTTCGCACCATTGGAAAAGCCGAGGCCAAGCACCTGCGACGCGCCATGTTCCGCCGCGAGTTCCGAGACATAGGCCGCCATCTTTTCCGTCGCTCGCGCGAGATCGGCCATGTCATAGACCCCCTCGCCCGTCCGGCGGAAAAAGCGCGCTGCACCATATTCCGAGACATCGCCGCGCGGCGAGACGATGGTCGCGTCCGGCAGCAGGCGAGCAGCAAAATCGAAGAACTGGTTCTCGTCGCCGCCTGTACCATGGAACGTGAAGAAGATAGGCTTTCCGGATGCACCGGCCTTCAGCCGATGCACATAACTCTTGTTCGTCATCGTTTTCTCCCCGATTAGCCTTCCAGCGGCTCCAGATGCTGCTCGATCAGCCCGCGCAGATGTGCATGCTGTTCAGGCAGCTTCAGTGCTTCGCCGAGATGGGCCCTATCTTCATCACGGTCAAAGCCGGGCTCATTGGTGGCAACCTCGAACAGCACGCCGCCCGGCGTACGGAAGTAGATCGCCCAGAAGTAATCGCGGTCGATGACCGGGGTGACCTGATAGCCCGTATCCATCAGCGCCTTGCGCACTTCTAGCTGCTTCGCCCGGTTCTCGACGGCAAAGGCGACATGGTGGACGGAGCCTGCGCCCGGCAACGCCCGGTTGATGTTCGGCATCGTTTCGAGATCGACATAGTCGGCACCGTTGCCGCCGGGAATGGCAAGGCGCTTGATGCCGTCATGCGTATCGACGACTTCATAGCCCATGTACTTCAGCAGTTCGGCCGTGGCGCCTTCATCCCTGAGCCGCATGGCAACGGAATGGAAGCCTCGGATGGCATGTTCGGCATCGACACCGTTATGCGTCCAGGGCTGCCGCTTGTCATCCTTAACCTCGACGAGCGCGAAGCCATCGCCATCCGGGCCGGCAAAATGCAGGCGCTTCTGACCGAAGGATTCGTCGGCCTTCAGGCTCTCGACACCATGCTGGCCGAGCCGTTCAGTCCAGTAGCCGATGGCACCTTCCGGAACGGAGTAGACCGTATTGCCAACTTCGCCGGTACCCGGACGGCCACGCGCCATCTTCGGGAACGGGAAATAGGTCATGATCGTGCCGGGCGTGCCCACTTCGTCACCATAATAGAGGTGGTAGACATCGGGAGCGTCGAAATTCACCGTCTTCTTCACGCGACGCAGGCCGAGCGTGTCGGTGAAAAATTTATTATTGGTCCGGGCGTCTTCCGCCATCGAGGTAACGTGGTGAAGACCTTTGATCTGGTTGAGCATCTCTAACCCCTTTGCTCGCCTGCACCGGCAGGCGTTTCT
>JBCNPI010000176.1:0-12378 GCA_039593415.1 Rhizobium sp.
CGGATAATCGCCCACCTGATCCTTCAGCAGCTGGACGTATTTCACCGTCAGCTGCTCCACCGGATTGAGCTGCGGCAGGATCGCCTCACGCACGGCCGGCGACATCGGCACGCCGCGCTCGACGCCGAGGATCTTGCCGGCTTCGACGTCGTTGACGAAGAAATTGATGAATTTTGCCGCCGCTTCGCCATTCTTGCTGGTGGCGCCGACGCTCCAGATCAGAGCCGGACGGTAGTAATGCCCTGACGGCCCGTCCTTCTTTTCGCGCGGCAGCATGGTGATGCCCAGCTTGCTCTTGACCACAAGCTGGTAGCCCACCAGCTGGTTGGAATAGGCCATGCCCATCGCCGACTTGCCGAGCGCCAGGCAATTGCTTTCGATCACGTTCTGATCAAGCGTCTGCACGTCCGGCGGCACCGTGCCGCCGCGTTTGCGCAGCTCTTCCCAATAGGAATACCATTCCTTGGCA
Organism: Rhizobium sp.; assembly: GCA_039593415.1. Taxonomy (GTDB): domain Bacteria; phylum Pseudomonadota; class Alphaproteobacteria; order Rhizobiales; family Rhizobiaceae; genus Rhizobium. The sequence continues at coordinate 470 of JBCNPI010000176.1, forward strand.
TCGTCGACGCCGAAACCGAGATTGCCTTCCTTGGTAAACAGGCTTTTCCCGCGCTGGCGCATCCAGGCATCAAGCACGTAATTGTAGCGCGCACCATAGGGACCGCCCCAATAGGCGCGCTTGCCGGCCGCCTTGGTCATCTCCACGGCCAGATCGGCATACTCGGCCCAAGTCGTTGTCGGACCGGGCGGGGTCAGGCCGGTTTTCTGGAAAATCTCTTCGTCATAGAACATCGCGAAGGAATTCAGCCCAAGGCCGACGCCATAGAGCTTGTCGTCGATCGTCGTCAGCTTGAGCACATCCTTGCCGAAGGCATCGATCTTCAGGATCGACGGCACGAACTGATCGAGCGGCATGCAGGCGCCGCGCTGCGAATAGTCCGAAATCGTGCTCGGCTCGAGCTGGAAAACGTCCGCTATGTTCTGGCTCGCCATCCCCGTCGCGAGCTTGGCCCAATAGCCGTCGCCGCTGATGCTTTCGCCAACAACGGAAATATCCGTGTTCTTGCTGTGGAACAGCTCGGCGACCGCGACCGTACGCTTGCCGCGATCGGGCGAGCCCCACCACATCGCCCTTAACTGCGTCGCATCGGCAAAGGCCGGCATCGCTCCGCCAGTGAAGGCGAGACCAGCTGCGGCCCCAGTGGCTCCAATCATGAATGAACGGCGATTCATGCGCATGAGATTCCTCCTTCTCTTGCGTTGTCATCCGCGGCGGTCTCCCCGATGCCTTTTGCGGATGAAGTAAGGTGAAGATATGCAACATCTTTGCGTCGTGCAATAAAAAATCTCTCTATTGCAAATTTGCGCAATTTTGCATAACTTTGCGATATGAACGATATTCGCTCCAAACGCATCCGACAGGCCGACATTGCCGCTGCTGCCGGCGTCTCCGTTTCCACGGTGTCCCGGGTTCTTACCAATGAGCCCGGCATCAGCGAGACGATCCGCCAGCACATCTTCAAGGTGGCGAGCGATCTCGGCTACCCCCTGAAAACGACGGCCGAAACGACATCAGGCAGCCTGGCGCTGATCGCCAGCGATAGCGTCACCGGCGGCTTGAGCGTTTTCTACGAGGGCATTCTGGAGGGCTTGCGCAGCGGAGCTGCCGAACGCGGCATGCGCTTCGATATCCGCCTTGTGCGCGAGGCGAGGACGGAGCCGGAGCTTGTAAAGGCATATCTGCAGACTGCGGGCGCAGAAGGCCTGTTTCTCGTCGGTATCGATCCTTCGGAAGATTTGTGCCGATGGCTTGAGATGAGCGGCACGCCGACCGTGCTGGTCAATGGCACCGACCCGAAGCTTCGTTTCGATGGCGTTTCGCCAGCCAACTTCTTCGGCGCCTATAATGCAACGCAGCGCCTGCTCGATGCCGGCCATCGCCGCATCCTGCATCTGACCGGCTCTCATCGCCAGACGATCCGCGAGCGTATCCGCGGTTTCGAGGCGGCGATCGCTTCGGTGCAGGGTTCGGAAGGCCGCATCGTCCCGATGAATTTCCGCGGCAGCTCCAGTCAGGAGGCGCATGACACGACCTCGGCAATCCTAGCCACAAGCGAAGGCTACACCGCCGCCTTCTGCATGAACGATTTCATCGCCGTCGGCGTGCTCGACGCCGTTGTCGAAGCGGGCCTGCGCGTGCCGGAAGATTTCGCCATCGTCGGCTTCGACGATCTTCCCTGCGCCCTGATGACCAACCCCCGGCTTGCGACCATGCGCGTGGACCGCGGGGCCATCGGCCGCGAAGCCATCGGCCTCATGATCGCGCGCTTCCGCGACCGCGATGCGCCGGCCCGCCAGATCTGCCACGGCGTTCCACCGATCGCCGGCGGCACGCTGCCACCCGAACCCTGATCCCAATCCCGCCGCGGAAACGATCGAGAAAGTCGAACCGATGATCTATGACCCCGCCAGCTCCAATCCGCTCGCCGGCAATCCGCTTGCGAACCTCGCCGATATGCGCCGGGCGTTGACCGACCTGTTCGATCCGTTGCTGCCATACTTTTCCGAAGGCAACGCCCGCGTTCGCATAGACGGCGCCGGCGCGCATTTCGATCGGGCGGCGGCCGACCTCGAGGGCTTCGCCCGGCCGCTCTGGGGCCTTGCGCCGCTCGGCGCAGGCGGTGGTGACTTCCGCCATTGGGATCGCTATGCTGAAGGCCTCGCCAATGGCGTCGATCCCAAGCACCCGGAATATTGGGGCACGGTCAATGGCCGCGACCAGCGGATGGTCGAGCTGGCCGCGCTCGGCTTCGCGCTTGCCCTCGTGCCCGAAAAAATCTGGGAGCCGCTCGATCAGGGCGCGCGCGACAATCTCATCACCTATCTCAAGCACGCCCGCACCTTCGATTACGCCGACAACAACTGGAAATTCTTCCGCATCTTCGTGGATATCGCGCTCGACCGGCTCGGCGCCTCTTTCGACCGCAGCCTCACGGAAACCTATCTGAGCGAACTGGACGGCTTCTACATCGACGAGGGCTGGTATCGAGACGGCAATGTCCGGCGCATCGATCACTACATTCCCTTCGCCATGCATTTCTATGGGCTGATCTACTCCAAGCTCGTGGATGACGATCGCGCCAACCGCTATCGCGAACGTGCCATCCTCTTCGCCAGGGATTTCCGCCACTGGTTCGCGCCAGATGGAGCCACAATCCCCTTCGGTCGGAGTCTCACCTATCGCTTCGCCTGCGCCGGCTTCTGGTCGGCACTCGCCTTTGCCGATGTCGAGGCGCTGCCATGGGGCGAAGTCAAGGGCCTGTGCCTCCGTCATCTGCGCTGGTGGGCCGACAAGCCGATCGCGCATCGCGACGGCACCCTGCCGATCGGCTTTGCCTATCCTAACCTATTGATGTCGGAGAACTACAATTCCGCCGGCTCGCCCTACTGGGCCTTCAAGGCCTTCCTGCCATTGGCGCTTCCCGAGACGCATCCATTCTGGACTGCCAAGGAGAAGCCGCGAGAAACTGAGCCGGCCATCGTCCCGCAAAAGCATCCCGGAATGGTCCTGATACGCAGCAAGGATGATGTCGTGGCGCTCTCTTCCGGCCAAGAAAACCAGCAGATGCGCTTCGGCGCCGAGAAATACTCGAAGTTCGCCTATTCCGCCCGCTACGGCTTCAGCATCGAAAGCGACGAGCGCATCTTTGCCGGCGGCGCCTTCGACAGCATGCTCGCCTTCAGCGACGACGGCCTGCACTACCGCGTGCGCGAAACCAACGAGGAAGCCAAGCTCGCTGGCGATACGCTCTATGCCAGATGGTCGCCCTATCCGGATGTAACCGTCGAGACATGGCTCGTGCCGGCTTCGCTCTGGCATATCCGACTGCATAGGATCGCCACGCCACGGCCGCTGCAGACGGCCGAAGGCGGTTTTGCCATAGCGCGGCGGGATTTCGAAGCGGACACACTCTCATCCAAAGCCGGTGCCGCCTATGCAATCGGCGAAGAGGATTTCAGCGGCATTCTCGATCTGGGTTCGACGATCAGGCGCGAAGGCATAGCGCAGAAAGCGCCGCCGAATACCAACCTCATCCTCGCGAAAACCCTTGTGCCGCAACTGCGCGGCACGATCCCGGCAGGCGAGACTACTCTTGTCGCTGCCGTGCTCGCGGAAAAGGATATCACGGCGGTCGATTACGCTTGGAGCAGACCGCCGGCAAAACCCGATATCGATGCCCTGCGCGCCCTTGTCCAGACTAGGGGCATCACAGTCAGCGCCATCGAAGCACCTGGTCGACTGCCATGACGCAATTTACCTCCGGCCGTCCGGCCATCGCCCTTGCCATGCAGCCATCGCGGACGCAGCACGTCCTGCCGGAGGCGCTCATCCAGCGCCTTGGGGCAATTGGCCGCGTGCTCGATGCCGCACCGATGCAAAGCTTCGATGACGAGCGCGCGGCAAAACTCCTGGCAGAAACCGAAATCCTGATCACGGGCTGGGGCGCTCCGACGATCGATGCCGTGGCACTGGCTCGCGCGCCGCATCTGAAGCTGGTCGTCCACGCCGCCGGCACGGTGAAAGGCCTGCTCGCGGAAAGCCTGTTCGATCGCGGCATAGTGGTCAGCCATGCCGCACAGGCGAACGCGCTGCCGGTTGCCGAATTCACCCTTGCCGCCATCATCTTTGCCGGCAAGAAGGTCTTTCGGTTCCACGATTTCTACATCGCCGACCGCAACCGCAACCGGACTGTGCCGATGCAGGCCGAGGCCATCGGCAATTACGGCCGTACCGTCGGCATCATCGGCGCCTCGCGCATCGGCCGGCGGGTGATCGAGCTGCTTGCCCCTTTTAACTACCGCATCCTGCTTTATGACCCGATGGTCGATGCGGCCGAAGCGGCACGCCTCGGCGTCGAAAAGGCCGAGCTGGATGCCTTGATGGCATCGGCCGAAATCGTTTCGCTGCATGCGCCGTCGCTGCCGGCGACACGGCACATGATCGATGCGCACCGCCTCTCGCTGATGAAGGAGGGAGCGACCTTCATCAACACGGCTCGCGGTGCGCTGGTCGATGAAACAGCCTTGATTGCGACGCTGAAGACCGGCCGGATCGACGCGATCATCGACGTCACCGATCCGGAAATTCCGGAGGCGGCATCCGCCTTCTACGATCTGCCGAATGTCTTCCTGACACCGCATATCGCCGGCGCCGTCGGGCTGGAACGGACCCGCCTCGGCGAGATGGCAGTCGACGAAGCCACCCGCTTCATCGAAGGCAAGCCGCTGCTCCATGAAATCCGCCGCGAGGACATGGCGCGCATGGCATGATGCGCCGCAGCAGATCCATGAAAACTCCCTGAAATCGCCCCATTTCGGCACAGGCGAACAACCCGTTTTTAATCATTCCGCGCTAGCAATCTCTTTGCGCATGGCCTCCCAAATTTCGGTTGCGGATTTTTGGAAGGGACCATGCGCCAACAGGTTGTTGCTGCGACCCTCACGCCTCCGAAACGCGTGACGCAGCAATGAAGAGGTTCTAGTAATGCGTACCCGCGTCCTTTCCATTCTGGCCGTAATGCTGCTCGGCGTGCTGGCGGGCTGTGCGACCGCCCCCCGCCATACCCGCAACATCTGCGCGATCTTCGACCAGCGCGACGGCTGGTTCAACAACTGGCAGCGAGCTGCTGACCGCACGCAACGCAAATATGGCGTGCCGGTGCCGATCCTGATGGCGACCATCTACACCGAATCCGGCTTCCGTCCGCGTGCCCGCCCGCCGAGGCGCTATTTGCTCGGCTTCATTCCTTGGACGCGCCCGACGACGGCCTATGGCTACTCGCAGGCACTCGACGGCACCTGGGATAAATACAAACGCGAGACGGGTAACTGGGGCGCAAGCCGCACCAATTTCTCCGACGCCATCGATTTCGTCGGCTGGTATCACTACCAGACGCATCTGCAGACCGGCATTCCGCTGAACGATTCCTACGATCTCTATCTCGCCTATTACTCAGGCCCCAAAGGCTATCTGCAGGGATCGTGGCGCGGCAACGGCACGGCATTGGCCGGTGCCAAGCGCTTCAACGGCATGACAAGAATCTACGCGCAGCAGCTTCCGAGCTGCAGCTGATCCCGATGGCTGGAAATTCGGGGCTCGCAGCCCCTGGGACATGATGCCGAAAAGGGTGATCGGTTTTCAGACGACATCATGCTCTACATCTTTGATTCCAGAGCGGATTCAGATTTCAGGTCAATTCGACCTGAAATCATCCGGCTCTAGGGTCGCGGCTCCAAGAGATTCAAGCCGCCATCCTCACCCCAGATATCGGCAATTGACACCTGCTGGCCCGTGCGGCTGCTTTGCAAGGCCGCGATACCGCACAGGACCGACATTGCCCCAGCCCTCGAACCGGCCCGCTGCCTGAGCTCATCGTTCGGCTCTGAGCGCAACAGCATGTTGCGCAACCGGTCGTCGCCGCCATAGTGCCCGCCGGACGAATGCGGCACCCAAATGCGCTCGACATCGCCGAAATTCCTCATCACGACGATCTCGTCGGCCGGTGGCGTCGTCCAGTTCTGCTTTTCATATTGGCGCAGCTCAATGCGGCCCTTCTGGCCGTTGAAGGCAATGTGATGCCCCTCGATCGGCATATAGGTATTGAGGGAATAGGAGACGTTGACGCCGTTGCGATAGCGGATGGAGGCAACCATCGTGTCCGGAATATCGATATCCTCGCGGAAGACGCAGGCATCGCGAACATAGCCGTCGATGGTCGATGGGTCCTCATAGAGGCTTTCGAGCAGCGGCGTCACGCTGATATCGAGATAATAGTCGCACTCGTCCTTGTAACGGCAGGTCCGACAGCGCTCGCCGCGGAAAGGCCCCTTGCGGCCATAATGCTTGAGATCGGCGAAGGCGGCGACCGTTTCCGGGTCAGAATCCAGATACCAGTTCAGAAGGTCGAAATGATGCGTCGCCTTGTGAACGAAGAGGCTGCCGGAATTTTCGACGTAAGCATGCCAACGGCGGAAGTAATCGGCGCCATGGCTCGTGTCGAGATACCAATGGAAATCGACGGACGTGACCTCGCCGATAACGCCGGAATTGATCAGCTCCTTGAGCTTCGCCGAAGTCGGCGCGAAGCGGTAGTTGAAGGAGATATCCAGCCGTTTGCCGGTGCGCGCCTCGGCATTGAGGATGCGCTTGATCTTGTCGACCTTCGTCGTCATCGGCTTCTCGCTGATGACATCGGCGCCGGCGTCCATCGCCTTTACGATCCGGTCGTCATGGGTGGAATCGCGGGTGCAGACAATGACGAGATCCGGCCTTTCCACCCGCAGCAGCTCGTCGAAGTCGGTGTAAACGGGCACCGATGCGCCGATATACTCCAGCGCCCGCTTCGCACGCATGGCATTGAGATCGCAGACGGCCACAAGCTCGACCTCGTCGTTCCAGCGCTCGACCAGATCCCTGCCCCACATGGTCGCGCCACGATTGCCCGTGCCGACCAGAACATAGCGCTTCTTCGATGACTGCATATCTTTCCTCCAGAATCTGCAAACAGCGATGATGAGGCCGCGACGGCCTTCATTTACTGCGACAAAGGCCCCTCATCATATTGACCGAAATCCTACGTCGGCGACCTCTCCATCGCCGACCAATCCGGCTCGACCGACGAACCGAGGCCGACAGCACCGATCACGGAGCCGATCGCAAGCTGCCCGGCTTCGATCCGAAGCCTGGTGCGGCCATTGCTGACACGGTAGAGATCGGAATGCGCCTCGGCGAAAGCTGCCTGCTCCGCCTCCGGCGCGCCGGCCATGCCGTCGACATAGTGATGGCCGTTGCGTTCGATATGCGTCATGCCGATCAGCGACGCGAGCGCCAGATCCTGCTGCACAGCAAGCCCCCCTTGCGTTGTCAGGTCCTCCGCCGACATGAAATAGGGAATACCGTCCTCGGCGCTCCATTTGGTGACGCGCGCCCGGTTCAATAGCGAGCGATAGAACCCTTTGCAGGATTTCGAGGAAATGCCGGTGTAGCCGAGCGCCCTCGCCGTGACGAAAGCATCGATATCGGCATCGGATTCGTCGATCTCCACCGGCTTGAAGGCGGCAAGCGCCTTGACCGGCTTCTCGAAGGCATGGGCGCGGGCGACCGGCTGTTCGACGAACAGGATCGAAGAGGCAAAACGTGCAAGCCTCGGCTCCTCCTTCACACGGGCGAGCAGATCGGCGACCGCCTCGGCGGACGAAAATTGCTCATTGCCGTCGAGCGTCACCGAGTAGTTGGCCACCTTCGCATCGATAACGGCAGCGACGCGGCAAAGGCGGTCGATATCGGCTTCTGGTGCACCCGAGACCTTGACCTTGAAGAAGGTTAGTCCATAGGCGCCGATCGCCTCCTCGAAACTCTCCGGCAGTCCGTCGTTCAGGCGCTCGTTCGCCGGAATATCGCCAGACACGATGGCATCGACCAGGCCGACGGTGTGCCGGGCGGCAAGGCTTGCCGATGGTTCCAGTGTCGACAGGAAGCCCGAGAGATCGAAGCCCGAGAGATCGCGCGCCGTGGAAGCATCGATGCCGGGACGGTTTGCCTTGACCGCCTGCGCGATCGTCAGCCCTTCCAGCCGGCAGAGCGCATCGAGGATCGCGCGGTTGGCAACTGCCAGACCAAATGAGGCAACCAGCCCATTCAGCTTTTCAGCTGCTGCCCGAGCATGATGCGAGGCTTCGACAGCTGCATGCAGACCGAAAGCTGTTCCCGACCCGGCATCCCTAAGCGCATCGAGTGCCAGCGCCAGCGACCGGCGCAGCTGGCTTTCGTTATCGGCATTGGAAAGCTCGGGCGACTTGTCGAACCATTTCGGCACCATCAGCTCAGCCGCCATGCCCTCGGCCGAACGTCCTTGCTCATCCTCGATGCGTATCCGCAAAAAAATCTGCCGCGCCTCCCGCAGGGTCGCCGCCCCGAAACGGAAGGGAAGCCGCAGCGTGACCGGGCGCTCGAATGTTTCGGCCTCGACAAGCCTGAGTTTCAATGGATCGGTCATGACGTGAGGCGGCTCCCGTGATTATCAGGCAAGTCTGTTGCATAAGGCGTCAATGTGCGCGGCCCCTCACCCCAGCCCTCTCCCCGCCTTGAACTTGTCGAAGGGGCAGGCAGAGGGCTGGGGGTGAGGGGCAATTTAGTTCATTGCAGAAGCAATTGTACCGTCAGCCGATCGCATCGCCGTCTGGCGGGCCATAGATCCTCTCGGCACAGGCTTCATGATTATCCTCCATGCCCAATTCCCTTCAGAATCAGGAAAAGCAAATGCTTGAGCAGGCCAAGCAATGTAACCATATGGTTACAAGATCGCGCGTTACCTCCAGCCTTGTCAATCGCCTTTTGAAAATTTCTCGAAGCTCAGAAGTCTGCTTCCGGAGCCTTATGCCCGGATCGAAGCAAGCGTGACGGCAACGATATGCTCACCCCAGGCATTCAGCGCATCCGGCGCCGTCAGCTTGCGGGCGAAAATCGTCGACAGCGTATGTCGGTTCGACAGGTAGAAGAAGCCGAGCGCCGCGATCGTAAGATAGACGGATATCGGATCGACCGCCGGCCGGAAAATACCGAGCGCCTCCCCGCGGCGCAGTACATCGGAAAGCTCGTCGATCAGATGCGAATGCATGGCCGAAACTTTGTCGGACCGCCGCAGATAATGCGCCTGATGCAGGTTTTCCGTGGCCAGCAGGCTCAAAAACTCAGGATGCGCAAGAAAATGCCGCCAGGTAAACATTGCAAGCTCCCGCATCCCCTCCTCCGGATCGCGATGCGCAAGATCCAGTTGCTTTTCAGCGTTGCGGATCGTCGCATAGCTCGCTTCCAGCACGGCGAGATAGAGCCCCTCCTTGTCGCCGAAATAGTGGTAGAGCATCCGCTTGTTGGTCTGCGCCCGCGCCGCGATCGCATCCACTCGGGCACCGCCGAAACCGTGCGCGGCAAATTCTTCCGTCGCCGCTTCCAGGATCGTGGCATGAGTGCGCTGCGGGTTGCGCGTCACCTTCTTCGATCGTTTTCCGACAGTCTTATTGGCGTCCGCTTGCGCTGCATTTTCATTCTCTTGTCTCGCCCTGCCCGCCATCACGATCTCCTTTCCGAACGGTAGCACTAGCGACGGATGCTGCCGGTTCCGGCATGCATCGTTTTGATTGCCGCACGATTGACGCTTGACAGCGGCCGCGTTTCTATCCAACTTGTAACCAAATAGTTATATCATGCAAAGAAGTTCGTAAATCATCGGTTCGCTGGGGAGGAGACCAGGATGACGTTGACGATCGACCGCCGGCAGTTGCTTGCCGGCATTGCAGCTACGCTGGCTTTCAGCGGTATCGGGCTTTCCCGCGCCAACGCGGCGACCGCGATGCGCCTTCTTTGGTGGGGATCGAAGGAGCGTGCGGACCGCACGTTTGCAGCGGTAAAGGCCTATCAGACCAAGCACCCGGACGTCACTATAGCTGGCGAATCCTTCGGCTGGGACAGCTATTGGACGCGCCTCGCCACCCAGACCGGCGGCGGCAATGCCCCCGATCTCATCCAGATGGATTACCGCTACATTTTCGAATATGCCCGCCGCGGCGCGCTGCTCGACATGACGCCCTATCTCGGCAAGAGCCTGGCGATCGAGGATTTCGGCCCAGCCAACATCGATTCCGGGAAGGTCGACAACAAGATCTACGGCGTCAGCCTCGGCGTGAACTCCTCGATGGTCGTCGTCAATACGGCCGCCTGGAACGAAGCCGGCGTCGAGCCGCCGCATGACGGCATGGCATGGGAAGAACTCGGCGATGCCTGTGCCAAGGTCACAGCCGCCAAGAAGCGCCGCGGCTTTTACGGCACGGCGGATGCAAGCGGCGGCGAGCCGGCTTTCGAATGCTGGCTGCGCCAGCGCGGCAAGGCGCTCTACACGTCCGATGGCAAACTGGCTTTCGAGGCCAAGGACGCGGCCGCATGGTTCGATTTCTGGGGCCATATGCGCAAGATCGGCGCTTGCACGCCAGCCGATGTCCAGGCGCTGGACCAGCAGACCCTTGAAACCGACATGCTCGTGACCAAGAAGGCGGCGGTTAGCTACGCCCATTCCAACCAGTTTGTCGCCATTCAGGGCCTCGTCAAGGAAAAGATTGACCTGGTCTCCTATCCGAGTGACCCCGGCAGCAAACCCGGCCAGTATCTGAAGCCCTCCATGCTCATGTCGGTCTCGGCAACATCCCCGAATAAGGAAGCCGCTGTCGCCTTCGTCAATTATCTCGTGGAAGACCCGGAAGGGGCGAAGACGCTCGGCGTCGAGCGCGGCGTTCCCGCCTCACCGAAGATCCGCGATCTCTTGACGCCGGATCTCGACGCAACAAGCAAACAGGTGGTCGACTATATCGGCCGGCTGACACCGCATGTCGGAGCGCTGCCGCCGTCCCCGCCGAATGGCGCCGGCGAGAATGCGTTCCTGCTGAAGAAGATCGCCGAGGAGGTGGCCTTCGGCAAAACCACCGCACAGGACGCTGGCACGAAGTTCACCGAACAGGCAGCAGCAAACATCACGCGAGGCTGACATCGTGGGTACAAACAGCAAGAGCGTTGCCGGCGGCTTGGCCGTCGGCGCGCGCGCGCCGTTGCGCGTGGAAACCTCCTATAAGGCGCCGAGCGCATTCGCGCGCAACGCACCCGGCTATCTTTTCCTTCTGCCGTGGTTCATCGGCTTCTTCGGACTGACCCTCGGGCCGGCCATCGCCTCGCTCTATCTCTCCTTCACCGACTATAATCTGCTGCAGTCTCCGAACCTCGTCGGGATCGAGAACTACGTGCGGATCGCGACGGCTGACGACAAGTTCCTGTCGTCGATGAAGGTGACGCTGTTCTACGTCGTCTGCTCCGTGCCGCTGAAACTTGCGTTCGCGCTGCTGGTGGCGTTGCTGCTCAACCGCGGCATCAAAGGCCTGCCGGTCTATCGCGCCATCTTCTACCTGCCGTCGCTGCTCGGCTCCAGCGTTGCAATTGCGGTGCTGTGGCGGCAGATCTTCGATGCCGACGGCATCGTCAACACCCTGCTCTGGTACGCCTTCGGCATCAACGGGCCGAGCTGGATCTCCAATCCCGACTATTCGCTCTATACGCTCGTCATCCTGGCGATCTGGCAGTTCGGCTCGCCGATGATCATCTTCCTTGCCGGCCTGCGCCAGATCCCGACCGATCTTTACGAAGCCGCCAGCCTCGACGGCGCCTCAAAGGCAAGGATCTTTTTCAAGATCACCCTGCCGCTGCTGACGCCAGTGATCTTCTTCAACGCCGTGGTCCAGACGATCGACGCCTTCAAGGCCTTCACGCCGGCCTATGTGATTTCATCCGGCACCGGCGGGCCGATCGATTCGACGCTGTTCTACACGCTCTATCTTTACCAGGAAGCCTTCGGTTATTTCCGCATGGGC
>JBCNPI010000177.1:0-12322 GCA_039593415.1 Rhizobium sp.
TCATTGGCCGGCGTCGGTAAGGCGCCTGCCTTATAGGCGGCGTTACCGACTACAAACGCTATTCTCTTTTCAGGGGAACCTTGCGCCTGGACCGGGCTCACCGCGGCAATGCCGCCTAAAACTAACATCAGGGCGAAGAATGCGTAGCGACCTCGATTTGCCAGCACGCTGAATGATGGAACCAATCTTACTCTCCAATATCGAATGTCCAACATATGACCGTCTCAATGAGGGATCGTCACCGAGCTCCTTAATTATCGTACCCGTCCTTAAACGAGCGATCGAACGAAATCCGTCGACGGAAACAAAAAACTTTCTACATTTGGAGAAGGGACACGAGTTTTGCTGCACCAATTCCGCTTTCAACCTTAACAAGATCTGGCGCGAGAAAATCGCACAGCCGGCATAAATAAGGCTTTTGCCTGATTTTGGCCTGAAACCCGTAAAGCGGAACTGCAATGAATGAAACAATAAGGGAGGCCGGGCCGCGAATCTAATTTATTTGGATCCCGCCGCCTGACCAACCAATGAAGGTGGAAAGCGGTGGTTCCTATATGGGACCAGAACAAGATCAGTGCGAAATCGTACGCTCTCATGAGCGATTTTGGTTTTCCGGGCGCAGTTAAACTACCCCGCCTACGCGGAGCCGGTCAATTGATGTAGCCTGTGCACGGTGCTGGAGATGGTGGTCCGAACCGATGGTTATCATACTCTCATTCGCGGCTTTTCACCACCTGACCATATTCGATGCGGGCTCGCCTTTCTGTCGTTTGGCAGTTAATTGTAAGAATGCCGCCGTTACGGCGAGATTTGGCATTTAAATGTAAGAATCTCGCCTGCCAATCCTGATACTCAGCGATTGTCCAAGTCGAGGTAACGTTTTGTCTTATTTGTAAATTGTGGAACGAGTGCCCCAAGGATTGACCGTTTTACAGGAAGGAAGGGAATCTCAAATAAGATGGAAAGATCCGAGTGGCGTTCTCAATTTAACTGCCAATTCTCAAATTTCGTGCACCGATAACTATGTGATTTTGTTGAAACCCGAGTCTTATGATTAACTGCCAAATGACACTACCATCAGCCCTTATCTCTTCTTTTGGCAGGCCTCCGAGGAGGTCGAGGATATGCAGAAGGGACGCGAGGCTGCGCTCGTGAGCGACGCCCACAACGCGCGGGAAGAACTCCGCCGAATCAAGTGGGACACGTGGAGCGGCATGTTCTACTCGGACCTCACCTCTTACTGCGTCATCCTGGCAACCGCCGTTACGCTTAATGTTGCCGGCGTCACCGATATCAATACCGCGGCGCAGGCCGCCAAGGCGCTGCGTCCGCTGGCGGGTGACTTCGCCTACATCCTTTTCGCCTGCGGCATCCTGGGCGTTGGCTTAATCGGCGTGCCGGTGCTGGCCGGCTCGGGCGCTTATGCCCTCGCCGAGGCCATGGGTTGGCACGAAGGCCTGGAACTGAAGGCCACCGACGCTCGCGGCTTCTACGGTGTGATCGCGGTCAGCGTTCTGGCGGCGCTCATCATCCAGTACACTCCAATCGATCCGATGAAAGCGCTCTTCTGGTCCGCCGTGATCAACGGAGTTGTCGCCGTGCCATTGATGGCGGTGATCGTGATACTGGCATCGAAGAAGTCCGTCATGGGTGAATGCACGGCTAGTCGTAGTTTGATCGTGCTCGGATGGATTGGCACGGCGGTGATGGGCGTTGCCGCGCTCGGGATGTTGATCCCGAGCTGAACTTTCAATGCCAAAATCGATCTGTGAAGCGGCGCCGGACGGACGTTTAGCTGCACCTGGACTTGCGGGGGTGACGAGGGTACGGCAACCCTTGCGCCGGATTCCGATGCCCTGTAGCCGGAGCTGAGGCAGCAGGGCATCGAAATCCGGCGTCTCCTAAGCGGCCAGCTCGACCGCCACCCTGTCCGTGAGCGTGCCGACGAGGTACGAGCCATCGGAATTGCACTATGATCGCGCGAAAATGGCGGCCCCCGATTCTCGGTCTCAACGCCGTGAGCTCGCCGCAGATAACTTGAATCCGGTCTCGCCGAATGTGATCTCGAAACGGATTATAGTCTCAGATAATCTAAGCCATAAATCGCCGCATTCCAGATACGAGATCACCAGCTTTGCCGTCCGGCAATCCCAGACTATCCGCCATCCGGATGAGGTCGGCGACCGAGTAGGCGCGCATCTTGCGCATGACCTGACCCCGATGGACTTTCACGGTGACTTCGCGGAGGCCGATCTCGGCCGCGATCTGCTTGTTCAGAAAGCCTCGCGTGACGAGCGCCATCACCTCGCGTTCGCGGGTCGTGAGCGTTGAAAAGCGCTGGTGAAGATCGATTGACGCAGCCTGCTTCCGAAGCTGGGCGCGATCGATCTCGAGAGCCTGCTTGATAGCATCGAGCAGATCCTGCTCCCGGAACGGCTTTAGAAGAAACTCCACCGCACCCGCTTTCATCGCCCTGACGGACATCGGCACATCGCCGTGCCCGGTGAGGAAAATGATCGGGATCGCATATCCCATCCGCACGAGCTCATCCTGAAAGTCGAGACCGCTCGTATCTGGCATCCGGACATCGAGAACGATGCACGCCGGGCCGCCCGGACGAGGATGCAGAAGAAAATCGCGAGGCGAGGCAAAACCACGCGTCTCATAGCCGACAGAGCGCAATAGGCTGTCCAGTCCTTCGCGCACGGATGGGTCGTCGTCGATGACGTAAACGGTTGGTCGCTGCTCTTGCATATCCTATCCTCCTGTCTTTCCGTCCGCCGGCAGGGTGAAACCAAATACGGTCCCATGCGGAAAATTCGGCGCCGCATAAACGGTTCCACCATGCGTCTCGATGATTGTCCGGCTAATGGCAAGCCCCATACCCATGCCATTTGGCTTCGTCGTATAAAAAGCTTCGAATGTCCTCTCGAGCCTCTCGGGTGGCATGCCGCTACCGGTATCACGCACACTTACGGTCACTTTCCGTTCGTCCGCAGCGGCGCTGACGAGCAGCTCGCGTGCTTCGACTTCGACCTCCACCAAAGCCTCGATCGCGTTCATGACGAGATTGAGGATCACCTGCTGGAGCTGGACACGATCGCCGGCCACCGGCGGTAAATCGCTCGCCAACTCGGCACGGAAGAGTATGTGATTCCGGCGGATTTCAATGCGAACGAGTTCCAGCACGTCGTTGATCGCCTCGACCAGATCGAACGTATCGCGCGATGGAGACGATCGTGCAACGAGTTTGCGAACACGAGCGATGACATCGCCAGCCCTGTCTGCATCCTTGAGAATCCGCTCGATGGCCCGCCGTGCCTCCTCCTGATCGGCGGGCACAGCCGCAAGCCACCGAAGCGCGGCATTGCCATTCGCCGTGATCGCGGTGATCGGCTGGCTAACCTCATGGGCAATCGATGTACCGAGCTCGCCGACAATCATCAGGCGCGACATCCGTGCAAGTTCGGATTGCGCCTCCCTTGCTCTTGCATCAAACGCCTCGATCCTGATCGCCAGATAGGTCGTGGCACCGATGGCAACCAGGCTGAGAATGCCATTGATCAGGCCGGCGTGGGAAGCGCCGTGGCGCGTGAGAAAATAGCTTACCACCGTAAGGGCTGCGCAGATGACGCCAACAACTGCGATCGCTCCGGTTCGCCCGAAATTGACCGATAGTAGGATAACCGAGACGTAAAGAACGGCAAATGCAATCTCCAAATCCGTGATCGTATCGCCGATGAAAATGAGGCCGGCAAGAACCGCGATGCCGAGCCAAAGCAAAGGCATTTCGAAGAGATATTTCAGAAACTCGCGCCTCATCCCTTGCA
Organism: Rhizobium sp.; assembly: GCA_039593415.1. GTDB lineage: Bacteria > Pseudomonadota > Alphaproteobacteria > Rhizobiales > Rhizobiaceae > Rhizobium. The sequence continues at coordinate 3,831 of JBCNPI010000177.1, forward strand.
TCCCCGCATCAGCGTTCTCGCGGCATTGCGTATGTAGGCGGAAAATTGCCTGACCTGAAGCTTCAAGACAACCGCGCCCCTTCTTGATTTGATTTTCAAACAGCATCGATTTCACTCGATGAGAGTTTCGGCCCGCCAGCGCGCCGCGGTTACCAGCGGTTCAAGACTCAGCCGTCCGACAATCTGCTCCAGTGCAGTGTCCTCGCGATGTTCCGCCGTGACGATCGCAGTAACCTCCACGCGATCGCTGGCTTCGATGTTGACGCTGTCGAGCTGCTGAAGGTGCAGCTTGGCTGAGCCCAAGCCCTGAAGCATCAACGCGCGGACATGAGCTTCGCCCTCGTTCCGGCAGATCGCCGTCACGGTGTATCGCACGATCAGCTCCGTCGACGATATGGATTGACGGGCAATGAGCTGGATCAGCGGCCTTAGCGCCAGATTGACTAGGATTACGAAGGCTGTCGCTATCAACGCATGCAGCGGGTAGCCGGCACCGGCCATGAGGCCGACCGCCGCGGAACACCACAGCGTCGCGGCGGTGTTGAGGCCACGGACATTGAGCCCCTCCTTGAAGATGACCCCCGCTCCCAGGAAACCGATCCCAGAGACCACTTGTGCCGCTACGCGGGTCGGGCTTCCGTCCTCGGGAAAGAGACCCGCAAAGTTGACAAAGATTGCCGCCCCCAGGGCCACGAGCGTGTTGGTCCTGAGGCCGGCAAGACGCTGCCTCCATTGCCGCTCGAAACCAATGACGGCGCCGAAGGCGAAAGCGGTGCACAAATTGAGAGCAACCTGGTCAAGTGCGACGGTCATGATTGTCGTTTCCCGAATAGTGTTTAAAGAGACGCCGGCGTTGGCGACGTCGAAGAATGCTAAGACTCGCCCTGTTGAGACGCGCTGCTCCGCGAAGCAATGTGCGTGTCTGGTTCGCTGATAGAAATCCGCGAAAGAACAGCCGCGTGGCCGATCGCATAAGCCAATGTGCGCCCCAGAGAAGCGCCAGCATGCGTGCCAGATCGACAAGATCTTTCAATCGCTCCATCCGCGCGCTGAAGCTCTTTTTGGGTCGAGAATGGCGGCGCTTTCCGTTGTCTCGTCTGTTTCGGCCGCTCCTGTTGAGCCCTACCAGGAAACGGCCGAGTTCTTCGTTGTCTCTGGGCATGTCAATCCGTCCCGCTGCCAGGAAGGCCGCGCGAGCGCAGATCGCCGAGATTGGCCGGCTTGCCGAATTCTCATGCGCTAGACCCTGCCTTGACAGCCTATCAAATTTGGAAATCTTGTACGGCCAGTCGCCGCCTCAGCCGGCGGCGACGCTGTTGCATCCGTTGCGGACATGGATCTCAACTCGGGTTCTCCAGCGTGAAGAGATCCGCGTTTTCGTCATAAGCGAAATATTCCGCATAGCGAGCCCAGTTCGTAACAGCCTTGAGCGTGGTGTCGGCGTAATCCTCGGACATGTAATCCTCCAGCTCATCGCGGAAGCGCCGTGCAGGTGCGCGGTGGGTCGGCCGCTCGTCGAGCACACGGCGAATATGTGCAGCCAACGGCACATAGGTCGCCAGGTGCTGTTCGAAGAGTTTCTTGCGTTCATCGACGTCGCTGTCGAAGAAACGCAAGCCCGGCGCCGTCAACTTGATGTCGCCCCCTTCCAGATCGGCAAAACGCAGGAGTTGAAGCGTTTCCGCGACCGGAAAGAGGTCATCGATGCCGAGATGCAGATGGGCGGCCAGCGGCGGCAGGTCGGCCTGCCCGCGATAGGGCTCAGCGGCGACGGTTTCGATGAGACCGGACATCAGATTGGTCGACACGCGCGGCAACGCCATGGCAATGCCCGTACCAGGGAACAAGCCTTCGCGCGTCGGCGCGCCGGTCTTTACGGTCATCCGGGCATAGATGTCTTCGACCAGCATGCGAAACGCCGGGTCGAGACGATTGCGCGGCTGCGGCAGATCCACATGGATTTCGGCGATGACGCGACCCGGATTCGATCCGAAGATCAGGATGCGGTCACACATCAGCACGGCTTCCTCGATATTGTGGGTCACCATCAGGACGGCCTCGATCGGCATGCGGCCTTCGCACCACAGATCGAGCAGATCAGTGCGCAGCGTCTCGGCCGTCAGCACGTCGAGTGCGGAGAAGGGTTCGTCCATCAAAAGGACCTTGGGGCGAACGACGAGCGCGCGGGCAAGGCCGACACGCTGGCGCATGCCGCCCGACAGCTCCTTCGGATAGGCGCTTTCGAAACCGTCGAGGCCAATGAGGTCGATGGCAGCCAGCGCACGCTTGCGCCGCTCGGAGGATGCAACGCCTTGCGCCTCCAGGCCAAGTTCGACGTTTTGCAGTACGGTCAGCCAGGGAAAGAGCGCAAAGCTCTGAAAGACCACGGCAACATCGGAGATGGGGCCGACGACCGGCCGGCCTTGGAAGGTGATGTCCCCTCTGCTGGGGCGGATCAGGCCGGCGATTGCACGCAGCAGCGTTGATTTGCCGGAGCCGGAACGGCCAAGCAGCCCAACGATTTCATTGGGATAAAGCTGCAGATCGACATTCTCGAGCACGACGAGCGAGCCAGACGCACCCTTGTCGTAGGCTTGGCACACTTGCTTCGCGAGAACCAGCGGTCCATTTTTTACAGTATCGAGCTTCCTGGAGATGACAGCATTTTCCATATTCGGTTCTCCGATCTTGAATTAATCGAGGCGCATGCGGCGTTCAGCAAAGACGTAGAGCGGCCGCCAGAGCGTTCTGTTGAAGAGCGTGACGAAAACCGACATGACGACGATGCCAAGGATGACCCGCGGAAAATCACCCGCTGCCGTCGCTTTCGCGATGTATGATCCAAGCCCGAAGGCTTCGAGTTTCGTGTTGCCCCAGCTCGCCAGTTCGGCGACGATGCTCGCATTCCACGAACCGCCGGAAGCCGTCAGCGCTCCCGTTACGTAATAAGGGAATATTCCCGGCAGTATCGCACGCCGCCACCAGATCCAGGAACGTAATCTGTAGACGGAGGACGCTTCCCGCAGATCCGTCGGGAAAGCGCTGGCGCCGGCGATCACGTTGAACAGAATGTACCATTGCGTGCCCAGCACCATCAGCGGCGATAGCCAGATATTCGGGCTTGCGCCTGTCGCAACGATCGCAACCACCGCGACGGGAAAGAGGACGTTCGCCGGAAATGCGGCCAGGAATTGGGCGAGAGGCTGCACACGCTCGGCGACTGCCGGCCGAAGACCGATCCATACTCCGATCGGAACCCAGATCACGCTAGCAACGGCAATGAGAACGGCGACCCGAATGAGCGTGACGAACCCACCGGCGAAAGCGATCCAGACATCACCCCACGATAGCGTCTGGCTGAGGTAGGAAACGATATCCCAAATGCTCCAGGCGCCAATCGCGGCGATCAGAGTGAGCCAGGCATAATCTATGACCCGGCTAACAACGTGCCGCTCGCCCTGCCTGCTTGAGAAGGCTTTCGACGCGGGGCGTAGCCGCAGCAGAAATAGCGCGTTCCATACCATGGCAAATGGCGCAGTCACATACTTTAGAAGACGCGTGCGGGGGATCAGCGAATAGACCCAGGAACGCGGCTTCTGCTGGCCAGCGGTCTGCTCAAAGCGGAACTTATCGGCCCAGGCGACGATCGGCCGGAAGAGCAGCTGATCGTAGAGCAGGATGACGATTGCCATGGCAATTACTGCCCAGCTGACGGCTGCGAAATCCTGCTTATCGATTGCGACTGCCAGCCAGGAACCGAGCCCGGGAAGCTGCACGGTGGTATCGCCTACGGTTATCGCTTCGGATGCAACCACGAAGAACCAGCCGCCGGACATCGACATCATCGTATTCCAGACGAGGCCAGGCGCGGCAAAGGGAGCCTCCAGCCGCCAGAAGCGCTGCCAGCTCGACAGGCCGAAACCGCGGCTGACCTCATCGAGATCGCGCGGCACCGTCCGCAGCGACTGATAGAAGGAAAAGGCCATATTCCATGCTTGGGCGGTAAAAATTGCGAAGATCGAGGCGCATTCCGCACCAAGCTGGCTTCCGGGAAACAGGCGCAAGAAAAACGTGACGGTAAACGTCAAAAAGCCGAGCACCGGAACGGACTGCAAGATGTCGAGAGCCGGAATAATGATCCTCTCTGCGCGGCGGCTCTTTGCAGCAAGCGTTGCGACCACGAAGGTAAAGATGAGCGAGGCGACGATTGCCGCCATCATGCGCAATGTCGTGCGCAGCGCATATTCGGGCAAATTGGCCGGATCCAGCGAAATCGATCCCGTGGATAGCCCGGATAACGGCGCACGCATCTCTCCGACCCCGTGAAGGGTCAGGTAGGCTGCAGCAGCGATGAAGGCGAAGGCGGCAAGATCATAGCCGTTTGGCAAGATACGTGCACCGGCCAACGCGGCTACGGCGCTACGCTGGCGTCGATCATTGGCAAGGAAGACCATGTATAAGCCCTTGAAATCAGGATGTTACAAATGTGCGCCCCGCGGGTGCCGCGTTTGTGAGGCGGCGGGGCGCTTGTTTGGAGAGATGGGTTAGGCCTCCCGACGACTATGATCCTCATTGGAGCCGGCGGCTCCTTCGGTCGTCCAGAAGCACTCAAGCTTTCCGGTGTGGGAATTGGTGTGCCAGACGGCGATCAGTCGCGGACGCTGCGGCGATACGGAGCGTTGAGCCGGACGGGTGCCGGTCGAAACGGCAAAAGCGTTCGGGGCGGAAAACTTGGTTGCGAACCTGCGTCCGCGGAAACGAATGATGTTGTTCATGGCTCACCTCTTCGGCCCACCTGACGGCAGATCCGAAGGGCGAGCCGGACAGGCTAGGCCCGACCGGCGCTCGCCCGGCGAATGCCGGCGGCGGTCCAGGTTGTTGCGATGACCGTCCGGATGCAGCATGACGCCACAACCGGACAGCGACTAGGGTAGCTGTCCATTGGTTTCTTGGTCTGTGGGTTTCGTAAGCCTTCGCATCACGTTGCGCAGGCATGGCCGTCTTGTCACAGCCATTTAGGGGTGTCAATTAAGCGATGGTGCATCGCCTTTATATCAAAGTATAACTCATCGTTCGGAGACAGAAATGGTAGGGCCCGGATGAGTTTGATAGTCTTTCCACTGCATCGAACGGCGTTTCCCTGCAAATCCTCCATCGAGCGGAGGTCCACGCCGACTCCCGGGAAATTTTGCAATATTTGCCATTGCGGATTGGAGCCTTCAGCAGGAGCCGGGTAGCGCCGACAAGGGTCTCAATGGCTTTGTCCGGGTGGCAATTGCACCCCAGCAGGAGCGCAATAGCACAAAACTGGTACGTTGAAGGGGGCCTGCCTCTAAGACGCTTTTGCCGGCGCATGACGATGACACCGCCGGTGTGAGCTTTGCCTATGCCAGCATGAGTTCAAGCATGTCGGATCTGGTAAAAGCTGAGAATCCCTTTACTTGCGCAGCCGGTGCCGAGTTCCGAAGCCGTGATCAAAACCACATATTAGGCTGCCGTCACGAAATGGCCGTCGGCCCAGCCCCTCTTTCAATATGTCATCCGGCCCGGCGGCCATGCACCCGATCCGAGCAAGCTTGGCTCCCGGATACACAATGCAGCGATTTTTGGCCTCAGGGCGGTGGCAACCTTTTGAGCGGCCGGCGGATGAGCCGCTGGCCGTCATGATTGGCACGAAGGGCATTTTCGCCCAGTTCAGCCTTCGCCGAACGCAAGCTGCACCACGCGCACAAGTATCATTCCAACCGCGACGATAAGATAACCGCGCAGCACAATCATCCATATCCGCCGGGAGAGCGAGAGCTGAATGGGTTCGAGAGCGGAAAGCGGCGGCATGCGCCAGGTCGGTCGCAGAGATCGGTCTTTGATGAGCTGCCGAATTTCGCCGCGGCCGACTGATCGGCTTTTCATGATGGCCGTTACGATGAGTCCGACAAAACCGAGCAAGGTGCCGCCCGCAAGGATCCAGACTATCTGTGCGCCTGTAATCTCCGGATAGAGAACGGAGGCCGTCAGAATGATAGACAGCATCACCAGTACGGCAATGACCGCGCCCGTAAACAGGTTCATGGCCTTGCCGTTGACCCAGGGGCCAAGCACGGCCCTGTCATTGCACAGCAGCAGCAGGAACACAGTCGCGCTCGGTAGTAGCACGCCGGCCAGGGTCTGCACGGCAAGTGTTATCAGGCCGAGAGGCGAACCCGGGATGAGCACGAGGGCGGCAGCAGCGGCAATCAAGCCACAATAGACGAGATAGAAGCCCTTGGCTTCGCTTGCCTTGCGATGGAGTGAATGATTGAGGGACAGAACGTCGCCGATCGCATAGGCGGTCGCGAGCGAAACGGCAGCCGCGCCGATGATGGCAGCATCAATAAGGGCAATGGCGAACAATACCCCCATCGTCGGGCTCACATACTTGCCAAGTCCCGCAGCGATGCCGCCGGCGTCGGTGAAATTGCCGAATTCGGGCTGTCCTTGAAAGATCGCTGCGCAGAACACGATCATTGCCACGGCGCCGATCATGACCATGATGATGCCGAGCCATAGATCGGCCTTTTCATAACCGATGAAACGCGGCGTAATGCGCTTGTCGATGACGTAGCTCTGCTGGAAAAACAGCTGCCAGGGAGCCACGGTCGTGCCGACCATGCCGATGATGAGAAGCAAGATATCAGAAAGCTTGCCGTCGGGCAGGTTGGGGATTGCCAGATCGCGAATGATCTGATGCGCCGGAACGTGCACCGCCAATACGATCGGCACGAGCAAAAGGCTGCCGAGGCAAAGCATCAGCGCAAAGCGCTCGAAGCGGCGGAAGCTGCCGGTGCTTGCGGCCGTCATGGTCAACACGGCTGCGATCGCAACACCGGCGACCTTCGACACCCCCGAGATAATCGAGCGCCAAACTGATACCAATGAACTCCGTGACGATTGTGAGGCCATTGAGAATGAACAGATCGATGACGCTGAACGCCCCCCAGAACTTGCCGAAACGCTCAAGGATAAGGCGGGCGTGGCCGACGCCAGTGACCGCGCCCAAACGCAGTACCATTTCCTGATTGACATAAAGCACCGGGATCAGCAACAGCAGTGTCCACAGAAGCGAGGTCCCATAGTTTTGTCCCGCTTGGGTATAGGTGGCAAACGCACCCGCGTCATTGTCGCCAACCATGACGATGAGACCGGGCCCGAGAATTGCCAAGAGCGTCATCAGACGTGCCCGCCAGGTGGTGCGTGCGTCAACGTCGCCGTGGCTGATGGTGCCAAGCGCGCCGCGAATGTCACCGACATGCGCCGTGTCGAGGACGGCCGATACTGACCCGTTTGTGTTTAAATTATCCATAGTCTTACTCCCCCGCGACGAACCGCCACGTCTTCATCGGTTACACTGAGAGCCGCCTCCGCGGCGGCCTCAACGATCATGTTTGGTAATAATCCGGTGCAGTCGGCTAACCTGCTGACGTCATCGACGCAGTACATCGCTGCAGACCAAGGAGCGATGCGGAAGCAAGCTCGATGCAACAAGCGTAGATTGGCCGGGCGGGTGTAACAGACCGCTCCTCGGTGCAATTGTCTATGTGCAGGATGGTTGTGCCACGGGTCGTGGCTGGTAGTTTGAAGACGATGGTCATGATGCTGACCTCCTCCTGGTTCGATAGTTGTTCGAACCCGGGAGGCCAGTGCCGCGGGTCAGCGCCGGCGGCGAAGGTCCTCGCGGTCACATGGTCTACCCGGGCGTTGGGTCAGCACGGCGGTAAGGATGTTCGACAAGCGTCGACTGTCGCATTCCGTCTGCTGGCTACTAGATCGCGGGTTCATGTGGTCCTCTATGAAGTTACTTGCCGGGTTGTGCCGGCCGCCCCAGAATATTACGATTCTGGGTGTTATCTGATATACTCCTCTGATGGGAGCCTGCAACCGATACCTTGGTATAGCTTGCCGCTCCAGCCGCTAAAGACGTCGTTGCCTTTTTGACCCATTCGATACCGGAGCATTGTATGTCGCAAACCCGTCTTCTATCGGAGCGCACCGGCCGCAGAAGCTTCGCGGCCGGCAAGCCAGTTTAGGTGCGGGGCGTCGCGCTGATCGAGGCTGCTTCGGGAGCATGATCCCGCTCCAAGCCGATGATGCCCGAATACCCCATATAGAGCGCAATCAGTAACATTAGCACGCCCGAGGCATAAGGAGCGCGTCGGGCAAAGGTGCTGAACCCCGACCAGCGCTTCTGGACGTGCCGCACGCTCAGCGACGCGAGAACACCGGCCGACACCATCGTCACGGCTAAGCCGATGCTGAAGCAGATCACCAGGACCGCTCCAAGCGAAAGTTGCTTGAGCTGGAGGCACAAGAGCAGGACCGTGATCGCAGCAGGGCAGGGGATCAGGCCACCGGTAAGACCGAACAAGATGATCTGCCACGTCGTGACGTTTTGGCTTTTGAACCGGCGGGCGATGTCGTTGGCATGCGCTCGCGCGTGCGCGTCCATGTATTCGTCG
>JBCNPI010000178.1:0-12243 GCA_039593415.1 Rhizobium sp.
GTTGTCTCGATGCTGAACCAGGCGAAGGGTATTTCCTGCCCGGTTCCGGAAGGCGCCTTCTACGTCTATCCGTCCTGCGCCGGCCTGATCGGCAAGACGGCTCCGACGGGCAAGGTCATCGAGACGGACGAGGATTTCGTCTCCGAGCTGCTGGAATCGGAAGGCGTTGCCGTCGTGCACGGTTCCGCCTTCGGTCTCGGCCCGAACTTCCGCATCTCCTACGCGACCTCGGAAGAGCTGCTCGAAGAAGCTTGCCGCCGCATTCAGCGCTTCTGCGCAGCTTGCAAGTAAGCTGCCGACAATAGCTTGAATGGAGAGCCCGTCAGAAATGGCGGGCTCTTTTCATTCAGGCTGCCGGTTTCGGCTTCATCAATTGATTCAAGGGCTTCGCAATTTGAATCCGCTCATCCGCGCAAGTCTCTGAAATCAGACTCAAACACCGAGCGCCGTCAGCATGATGAAGGTGGCGAAAAGAATGAAATGGGTCATGCCCTCGATCGCGTTGGTTTCGCCGTCATTGAGGTTGATGGCGGCGACAATCAGCGTGATCATCACCATGACCGTCTGTACCGGCGACATCGCCATGATGAAGGGCTGGCCGGTGTAGAGCGCGATCGCCTCCATGACAGGCACCGTCAGGATGACGGTCGAAAGAGACGCGCCCAGGGCTATGTTGACCGTTGCCTGCATGCGGTTTTTAAGCGCTGCGCGCAGTGCGGTCAGAATTTCCGGTGCTGCGGAGATGGCGGCGACGACGATAGCGGCGATGGCGGGGGGAGCGCCGGTGCCTCTGAGGCCGGTATCCATGAATGTTGACATGAATTCGGCCAGCACGCCGATCAGGACGACGCCGATCAGGATGGTGCCGATGGAGGCGGTCGTGGACTCTTTTTCGTGATGCTCTTCTTCCGCGGCATGCTTCTTTTCGGCGCGCGGATAGCTGTAGCTGAAGAAATAGCTATGACGGCCGACCTGCATGCGCAGGAACAGCGCGTAGAGCGCGACCATCGCGGCGATGGTGAAGGCCGAATAATAATGCCATTTCGCACCGGGAATGAATTCCGGCACGATCATCGAAATGCCCATGGCGGTCAGGATCATTACACCATAGGTTCGGCTGGAATCGTCATTGTAGGGCTGCTCGCCATGCTTCAGCCCGCCGAGAAGGGCAGCAAGGCCGAGGATGCCGTTGATATCGAGCATGACGGCGGCATAGATGGTATCCCGCACCAGCGTCGGTGAAGTTTCGCCGCCCATCATGATGGCAAGTATGATGACTTCGACGGCGACTGCCGAAAGGGTAAGGATCATCGTGCCGTAGGGGTCGCCGACCTTAACGGCGAGGGTCTCGGCGTGATGCGCAACACGCATGGATGTGAGTACAATCGTGGCGATCAATCCCGCTGCGGCGACCATAGACGCCGTCTGCCCCATTTCGAGCACGGAATGCTCGCCAAGATAGGCAATGACGGCAATTGCCAATGCCGTGAACAGGGCTTTCTCCTGCCTCATCCAATTCGCTGTAATCAATTTCCCCACCTCTGCGCCGATTCACGGTTGCACTCTAAATCAATGGTTTCGCACATCAAGCTTGCCGCGGGAGAGGGCGATTTGCAGTCCGCGTCGTTTAATGGAATACTGCGTAAATAGGTGTCTGCCCAACCCACAACGTCGCGGCATACTCGAAACCCGTCTCATATGCACGCGATCCTGCCGGTAGCGTCCGGAGCCAAAGGTCTTGGCAGATGGGAAGGAGATTTGAATGGTCAAGGTCGTTTACGAAATCGTGCCGCATGATGGTGGATGGGCTTATCGTTTCCGTGACGTCTATTCGGAGGCGTTTCCGACACATTCCGAGGCGGTGGAGGCAGCCAGGATCGTGGCGGCCGAGCAGCAGGTTGGCGGTGACTCGGCCGAAATCAGCTGGCAGGATGAGAGTGGCAAGTGGCATGAGGAATATGCCGATGGCGGTGACCGTCCGGAAACGGAAGTGATCGACGGCCAGGCGCATTTCCCGCCAGTCGATACTGCCCCTGGCGCTTAGCCTTTCGGCTTGTCCGATGCCTTTTTTATGATTGCGTCGACAAAGTCACGCTTTTCGGCGGTGTAACGATCGCCATCATATCGATGGAGTTGGGCCAGCTCCAGTTTCAGTGTTGCATAGGCTGCTGCTTCTGCCGGATGCTTCCGAAGATGATCGCGAAAGATCACCCGGCGTTCGTGTGTCCGGTTGTTGGGCGGGCAGAGATAAATCCGTTCCGGCGGTGTACCGTTGCGCCGCATGAAGGCCCACACATCATCATCATAGCGATTGCCGCGCGGCTCGTAATTTTGCTCCAGAAGAATCCGGGTCGCCGGAGGGACGTCGGCTGCGCTGCGCAGGATGATGTCGATATCGATAAGCGGTTTTGCTGCAATTCCGGGAATGGATGTGCTGCCGATGTGCTCGATCGCTACGACGTAGGGCGCCAGCAATCGCTGGAGCTTTTCGCGAATGCGTTTGTAATCTTCCGGCCATCGTGGCTCGTATGGCACCAATTCCACCGCTGTTCCCACCGTCAAGATCCATTCTCCACGTTGTTTTCCTTGATGTAATCAAGCAATCCCGTCACCAGGGCATCGAATGTCACCCGACAGCGTGGTGATGTCTTCAGGTTTTCATGCATGACGATCCAAGTGTCGAGCGGCAGTTCGATCGCGGGCAATAGGCGAACGAGGTTTGTATCAGTTTTTGCCAAAGGGATTTGAAGGAAGCTGATGCCGATGCCGGCGCGCAGGGCGTTATGCAGAGCGATGCTGTGGTCGGAGCGAAAGTTGAAGGAGACACCCTCGAGCATCGGATAACGCTTCAGCATCAGGCGGATATAGGCGGTCTGGCGATCGAAGCCGATGAGCTTGTGCTGCCGCAATTCCTCAAGGGTTTCGGGCTTACCGTGTCGTTCGATATAGATGCGGTGGGCGAAGAGGCCGAGAGAGATGATGCCGATATGCCGGGCAAGCAACGCCTCCTGCGCCGGCGCTACCATGCGCACGGCGATATCGGCCTCGCGCTGCAGCAGATCCTCCACCGTATCGGAGGCCGAAAGCTCCACGATCAGGTCCGGGTATCGTGCCTGCAGCTTGGCGAGGATCGGTGGCAGCACTTCGGCGCCTATGACCTCGCTCGCGCTGATGCGCACAGTGCCGCTGACCCTGTCCTTCGAACCGGAGGTTGCGCGCAGCAGAGCCGCGGCCGTGCTCGCCAAAGTCTCGGCATAGGGTTTCAGAACCATGGCTGCATCAGTCGGCAAAAGGCCCTGTTGTGAACGCGTGAACAACTCTGCGCCGACCGATTGCTCCAATGCGAGGATATGGCGGCCGACCGTCGGCTGCGTCAGGCCGAGTTCGCGCGCAGCCGCCGATAGTGAGCCGTGCTCCAGCACGGCGAGAAAGGTGCGATAGAAATCCCAGCTTGGTTCAGCGAAGTTTGTCATACATTTATGTATAGCATATGCAGATTTTTCGGCAATTTCGTTTACCGCGGGTTCAAAGCATAGTCACCTCATCGAAACCGAGGGAGATGACGATGTGCAACAAGATGGAAAACACGAAGACAGCCTTGATACTTGGCGCTACCGGCGGCATTGGCGGTGCTGTCGCAGAGGGGCTTGCCCTTCGCGGCTGGCGCATCCGGGCGCTGAACCGCAATGCAGCCGAGGCGGCCCGCCGCCAGCCGGAATTCGACTGGTTCCAGGGCGATGCCATGCAGGCGGAGGATGTTCTGAGGGCCGCGCAAGGTGCCGATGTCATCGTGCATGCGGTCAACCCGCCCGGTTACCGCAATTGGGGCAAGCTCGTCCTGCCGATGCTCGACAACACCATTGCCGCAGCAAAGGCAGTCGGTGCGCGGATCGTGCTGCCCGGTACGGTCTATAATTTTGGTCCCGATGTTTTCCCGAATGTCACGGAAGACAGCGCTCAGCAGCCGAAGACCCGCAAGGGGGCAATCCGCGTCCAGATGGAGCGGCGTCTGCGAGAGGCCGCAGAGCAGGGCAATACCTCTGTTATCATCGTTCGCGCTGGCGATTTCTTCGGCGGCTCCCGCGCCAACAGCTGGTTTTCGCAGGCGATGGTGACGCCGGGCAAGCCGATCAGCTCGATGACCTATCCGGGCAAACGTGGCGTCGGCCACCAATGGGCCTATCTGCCCGATGTCGCCGAGACCATGATCCGTCTAATCGAGAAGGGCGATGAACTGCCGGCGTTCGCGGTCTATCATATGCGCGGTCACTGGGATGGAGACGGCAGACAGATGATCGAAGCCGTGCAGCGGGTCGTTGGACACAAAGTGAAGGTGAAATCGTTTCCCTGGTGGATGGTTCCGCTAGCCGCTCCCTTTGTGACATTGATGCGGGAACTGCGCGAAATGAGCTATCTCTGGGACGTGCCGCTGCAGATGCGGAACGACAAGCTAGTGGCTGAGCTCGGTGAAGAGCCCCATACTCCGATCGATGAGGCCGTTCGGAGCAGCCTAGCGTCGATCGGTTGTCTGCAGGCGGCATGAGGCCGGCTAAGATGTAGGAATACGTCCTCAGCTCGGTCTATGCGCTCAAATCAAACGCTCTTATGGAAAGTCCCCGCAACATAGCTGCGAGGACTCCTTACTGATCTCAAAACACGTCAGAAAAGCCGGAATCAGGCGGCCTCGTCCAGCGTCGGATAATCGGCGTAGCCTTCGGCCCCGCCGCCATAGAGCGTCGCCTGGTTCCATTGGGCCAACGGGGCGTTTTCCTTGAGGCGGCGGACAAGATCCGGGTTAGAAATGAACGGCTTGCCGAAGGCAACGACATCGGCCCTGCCGCTTTCGACAGCTTCGATCGCCATCTCGCGGGTATAGGCGTTGTTCAGCATCCAGCCCGCCTTGCCGCCAGCGGCCTTGTAGGCTGCGTGCAGGGCGTCGTAGTCGAAGGGCAGGAAGTCACGCTTGCCGCCGGTCTGGCCTTCGATGACGTGGATATAGGCGAGGCCGTATTTCGCCAGACCTTCGATGACATGGGTGAAGAGCTGCTGCGGAGCCGGATCGCTGGCATCGCCGGATGGAGTGACCGGCGAAATGCGGATCGCCGTGCGGCCGGCGCCGACTTCCTTGGTGACAGCATCGACCACTTCGAAAAGGAAGCGGGCGCGATTTTCGATCGAGCCGCCATACTGGTCTGTGCGGTCGTTGACGTCGCCGCGCAGGAACTGGTCGATCAGATAACCGTTGGCGCCATGGATCTCGACACCGTCGAAACCGGCATCGATCGCGGCGCGCGCAGCTTTGCGATAGTCTTCGACAATGCCCGGAATTTCGGCGGTTTCGAGCGCACGCGGCTCGGAAACGTCGGCAAAGCCGCCGGTGCCGTCCTTGTTGACCAAATAGGTCTTCGAGTTTTCGGCGCGCCTGGAAGTGGAGGAAACCGGTTTGCCGCCGTTCGGCTGCAGGGTCGTGTGGGAGATGCGGCCGACATGCCACATCTGTACGACGATCTTGCCGCCATTGGCATGTACCGCGTCCGTCACCTTCTTCCAGCCGTCGAGCGCTTCCTCGCTGTAAAGGCCGGGAACGTTGGCATAACCCTGACCCTGATGGGTGATCGCCGTCGCTTCGGTGATGATCAGGCCCGCAGTTGCGCGCTGGGCATAATATTTGACATTCAGCTCATTCGGCACGGCGTTCGGCGAGCGATTGCGTGTCAGAGGCGCCATGACGATGCGGTTGGCGATGGAAATATCACCCAGCTTCGTCGGTTCGAACAGTTTGGTCATGGATCGTCCTTTCTATTGGGAACGGGAGGAGGAGAGGGGTCAGGACGAGGCGAGCGCCTCTTCCTTGAAACGTGTGGGGATGAAAGTCAGCAAGACGGCCAGAAAGCCGAGGATCGTCACCGCCGAGCCGGTGAGCGACACCTGCACTGGAGAAAAGCTCTCGTCGATGGTGATAAGGGTGGCGAGCGCGAGAACGGGGAGCGTAACAGCCATTTCAGAGTTCCTTCTGCATCGCTTCAAGGAATTCGGCGATGGTCTCCTCGTTGCGCTTGTAGAAAATCCACTGGCCCAGGCGCCGCGTCGTCACCAGGCCGGCACGGTGCAGCGTGCCGAGATGGGCCGAAACAGTTGATTGCGACAGGCCGCAGCGCTCAAACTGACTGGCGCAGACCCCAAGCTCCAGCGGGTGTTCCTGGGTCGGGAAATGGGCGTGCGGATCTTTGAGGTGGTTGAGGATTGCGAGCCGTGCCGGATGCGCCAGCGCCTTCAGTATCTCGTTCTTGTCCATAACGCTCACCGCGTGAATATCGAATAATTTCGATTTATGTATCGACGATTTCCGATATATCAAGGCCGATGCGGAACATTATTTTCTGCAAGGGCAGCTGGCGTGCATGCCTAGAAATTGGGCAAAAAAAGAGGGCCGCCGGAGTAAACCAGGGCCCTTATAGGTGTGAAGGTCAAAACCTCCAGAGGGGAACAGCCAATGCGGTGGAACTGGGAGGAAAAGCCACCGTGTGCATCAGCTGTGTGCGTTATGATGCTAATTTGTGCAGTGCGCAATGCTTTTTTGTGCATGGCAGTTATGCATTCGGCGGATTGGCAGGAAAAGAGCAAAAAAAAGGGCCTCCGGAGTAAACCAGGGCCCTATAGGTATGAAGGTCAAAAACCTCCAGAGGGGAACAGCCAATGCGGTGGAACTGGGAGGAAAAGCCACCGTGTGCATCAGCTGCAACCGATATGGTAGTTTAATGTGCAGGCTTCAACTCTATTTTGTGCATATCAGCTATGCGTCATATGCGTGGCTGATATATCGCCGCTAAAAAGAGTTCGTTATCAGTGACTTACCTTCGTCAGAAATTCCAGTTACGGGCCTTTGACACGATAAAATCACGGAAAACCTTCAGCTTGGCCGCGTTTTTCATCTCATCGGGATAGCAGAAATAGGTGTCGAAGGATGGCACGTCGGCATTGATCGCGAGCTGAATGAGACCCGGGTCGCGGCCGACGATATAATCAGGCAGCACTGCGATGCCGATGCCGAGCAGGCAGGCGCGCTTGATGGACGTCTGGCTGTTGATCTGAAGATGCGGCACGCGCTTGTTGTCCGAAGACCGGCCCGCGATCTCCAGCCAGTTGACGTCGAGCAGGTAATTCGGCGCCGGTTCGCCGAAGCTGATGATGCGATGTTCGTCCAGATCCTCCACCGACTGCGGCTCGCCGTAGCGGTTGATGTAGGAGGGGGCCGCATAGACGTGCATATGCACGGTGAAGAGCTTGCGCTGGATGAGATCCGACTGCTGCGGCTGACGCAGACGGATGGCGCAGTCGGCATGGCGCATGTTCACGTCCAGCTCCTCGTTGTCGAGGATGAGCTGGATCGACATGTCAGGATAAAGCTGCAGGAACTCCTGGATCTTGTCGGTGAGCCAGCCTTGGCCGAGGCCGACGGTGGTCGTCACGCGCAGCTTGCCGCTCGGCTTGTCGGTCGTCTCGGTCAATTGCATCTTGACCGTTTCGAGCTTCAGCAGAACGTCGTGAGCCGTGCGATAAAGCAGCTCGCCCTGTTCTGTCAGGATCAGGCCGCGCGCATGGCGATGAAAAAGCTTGATGCCGACATCCTGCTCGAGAGCGCTGACCTGTCGGCTGATGGCGGATTGGGATAAATGCAATTTGTCGGCCGCGTGCGTGAACGAACCCGCTTCGGCAGCTGCGTGAAAGATACGCAGCTTGTCCCAATCCAATGGCATGCCGTTTCCCCTCATCGGCTGCATTACTCCGCAGCCACGGCGACGGGCATATGCCCTGTCAAGTAGCGTTCCGCCTCAAGCGCCGCCATGCAGCCCATCCCGGCTGCAGTGATCGCCTGTCGGAACGTATCGTCGGTCACGTCGCCGGCAGCATAGATGCCTTCGATGCTGGTTGCGGTCGAATCGGCAGCGGTCCAGAGATAACCATTGTCCTTGAGTTTCAGCTTGCCCTTGAAGAGTTCTGTCGCCGGCGCATGGCCGATGGCGACGAAAACGCCGTCGATCGGCATTTCCGTGATGGCGCCGGTGCGTGCATCGCGCAGGCGGGCACCCGTGACCGACGGCGGCATCGGCGGCTTGGCCGGAGTGCCGGTGATCTCGGCTACCTCGGTATTCCAGAGGATCTTGACGTTTGCCTTGGCGAACAGGCGCTCCTGCAGGATCTTTTCCGAACGGAAAGTATCGCGGCGATGTACCACGGTCACCGATTTGGCAATGTTCGAGAGGTAAAGTGCCTCCTCGACGGCGCTGTTGCCGCCGCCGACGACGATCACGTCCTTGTTGCGGTAGAAGAAACCGTCGCAGGTGGCGCAGGCAGAGACGCCGAAGCCCTGGAAATGCTGCTCGCTCTCGATGCCGAGCCACTTTGCCTTGGCGCCGGTAGCAATGATGAGGGTGTCGGCGGTCCAGACCTGACCGCTATCGGTATGGGCAACGAAGGGGCGCTTGCTTGTATCGACTTCGGTCACAAGGTCGTTGACGATCTCGGCGCCGACATGCTGAGCCTGCTGCAGCATCTGCTCCATCAGCCACGGGCCCTGGATCGGATCGGCAAAACCCGGATAGTTCTCGACATCCGTCGTGATCATCAACTGGCCACCCTGTTCCAGACCAGCGATCAAGACAGGCTGCAGCATCGCGCGCGCGGCGTAAACCGCGGCGGTATAACCGGCAGGGCCGGAACCGATGATGAGCACCTTCGTGTGGCGGGCAGGCATAGTCAGTCCTTTCAAATTTCAGCGCTTGGGAAACCGCGGCTTCAAACGCGCAAAGCAGGCGATTTCACGATCCGCCGCTTCATTTATGATTGCCTTATGCATTTATTCAAGGGCAGCCTTGCATTACACACAGAGCAAATCGGCTTTGTGTAAGAATCAATTACCCGAGCGAAACTTTCTTGCGTATTTCCGTGCCTTATATAGAAGCTGGCGAAGGGGAATTAAAGAAAGGCAATGAAAGTGCTTCGCGCTGAGCTCGATGCCATCGATATCAAGATTTTGCGGGAACTCCAGCGGGATGGACGGATGACCAACGTCGAACTCGCAGATCGGGTCGGCATTTCCGCGCCGCCATGCTTGCGCCGGGTGCGCAAGCTTGAGGAAGCGGGCGTTATCGAAGGCTATCACGCCATGCTGAACAGCCCAAAGCTGGGTTTCGATCTGGTGGCATTCTGCATGGTCGGTCTCAAGCATCAATCTGAAGCCAATCTCAAGGCCTTTGCCAGCGCGACCACAGCCTGGCCGCTGGTCCGGCAGGCATGGATGGTTTCCGGCGACAGCGACTTTCTACTGCACTGCGTCGCCGAGAATCTCACCCGATTCCAGGATTTTGTGATCGAGGTTTTGACCGCGAACGAACATGTCGATACGGTGCGCACTATGTTGACCATCCGACAGGTCAAGAAGCTTGGACTAGTAGAGCTATAGATAGATGATGCATCGCCCCTGGCATCGATCGGTGATCAAGTCCGGTGTGCGCGTGTTCCTGGGCAGTTCGCTGGCACATGTGCAGGACTGGTTTCCCGGGCTTAGCATCATCCGCAGCCAGGATCTCAGTGAAGTTCATTATCGCGGAGCGAAAGTCGCCGACCTTGCCGGCATGGATCGGCTGCGCGAGCGCTGCGGCGAGGCAATCTATATTGTCGGTTCAGGCCCATCGATCAGAGATTGCAACCTGAGCGGCCTGGAAGCCAATGGCGCCATTCTCCTGAACGGCGCCATTGGACTGACGGGCGAACGGATCACCGAGCCGCTGGCCATCGCTATCGAGGACGAGCGTTTCGTCTGGCGGCATGGCGACATGATGCGCAGGAAGATTGCGCCGGGCTCGCTCTGCCTGTTTTCCGTTGCCGTGCTGCGCGCCCTTTGCGAAATCGACAAGGGCTGGCTAGCGGACAAGACCATCATTCTGATCGATGATATCCGCAAGCCCTACAGCGCTCACCGCCGTTCGCTGGCCGATCTGAAGAAGCTCCAATATGTGCGCATGGATGCGACAGGGGCGGCCGGCTTCTCGCTCTCGCCGGATCGTGGCGTCTTTCTGGGGGGATCGGTTGCCGTGTCTGCGCTGCAGTTTGCCCTCTATTGCGCACAGCAAATGATCGGCTTTCTGGGTATTGATATTTCCAACGCCCGAGAGCCGCGCTTCTACGAAGACGCGGGCAATACGGCTTTCTCGGGCATAGCGCAGGCCGAGCAGCGTATCATCGAGCATCTTGTGCTCGCCCGGCGGATCGCAACGGAGCGCGGCGTTTCCTTCGTCAACTATTCCCCCGTTTCTGCGCTGCGGAAATATGATTTCGGCTACGATGATAGGTTCGCGGCTCGATTAGAGGCGTGACGCCTGCCGAAGCTTTGCATCGATGCATCGTTTCGGACGCCGGGATGGGGTGAAACTCAGTCGGATATAGCAAGCTTGCGCGAAGAGCGGAGCTTGCTACCTTGAGGATAGGCTCACCTATCGCCGACAAGCAGCCGCTTGTAAATCTCGCCGATGGCGGTCGCTTCCTTTTCCAGTGCGAATTCGCTGCGCACATGGAGTACGCCGTTCCCGCCCTGGCGAAGCGCCTCCTCCGGATTGGCCAGATAGAAGGCGATCGCCTTGGTGAGGGCTTCGCCATCACCGGCGGGAACGACGGCGCCGGTTTCGCCCGGAACGATCATCTCGGCATAGGCGCCTGCATCCGATGCGACGACGGCCGTTCGGGAGGCCATGGCTTCCAATGGCGTGAGGCCGAAGCCTTCATTGCGGGAAGGGGCGACATAGAGCGTGGCGCGGCGGTACCAGGGCTTGATGTCATCGACTTCGCCGAGAAAGCGGATGCGGTCCGATAGGCCGGCCGCAGCCACCATTTTCTCCAGTTCATCGCCGAAACGGCGATGCTCGGCGGTGACGCGACCGCAGATCACGGCCGTCCAGTCGGGATAGCGCGGCAGGAGCTCTATCATTGCCTTGACGAAAAGATCCGTGCCCTTCTGATGGCGGACGCGGCCGAAGCAGCCAATCAGATAGGAGCCGGGCAGACCGGTTGCGGCCATGCGGTCGTCAGGCTTTTCGGGCGGATGGAAACGGTTGAGATCGACGCCGTGCTGGATGACGGTGTGCGGCACCTGCAGGAAGCTGCCGGAACGAGTGCTGGTGGCGATGACGGCATCCATGCTGCGGATGAGCCAACGCGTATAGGCGGTGTGGCGGCGCTGGGCCGCCGAGGTGAAGACCAGCTTCAAAGGCATGCGCAGAACGGAGCGCAGCAGCAAGCCAACCAGCATTTCGTTGTTGCGACGGGCGTGCCAGACGCGCACGCGGTAGCGGCGCGGCCTGATCCAGAGGCCAGGCAGGCGGAGCCAGCCTAGCTTCGGCAGGTCTTCCGGCAAGCCGGGACCGAGCGTTGCTATGTGATAGCCGAACTCAATCTGCTTGGGGATTAGCTGCACGATCGTCGACGTAACGCCGGATAAGCGGCGTTTGAAATTCGTCGCTATGATTTCGATCTCGCTGAGATCGCTGGTATGCGCTGATTCGCGATCGCGCACGGGCGATCAGCCCCAGGAGATGGAGAGGATTTCGTAGGCCTTGGCGCCGCCGGGTGCATTGACCTCGATGGAATCGCCGACTTCCTTGCCGATCAGGGCGCGGGCGATCGGGGAGGAGATGGAGATGCGGCCTGCCTTCACGTCGGCTTCCTGGTCGCCGACGATCTGATAGATCTTCTCTTCGTCGGTATCTTCGTCGACGAGCTTCACCCTGGCGCCAAACTTGATCTTCGAGCCGGACATCTTGGTGAGGTCGATGACTTCGGCGCGCGCCGTCAGGTCTTCGAGCTCGGTGATGCGGCCTTCATTGTGGCTCTGGGCTTCCTTGGCTGCATGGTACTCGGCATTTTCGGAGAGGTCGCCATGGGCGCGTGCTTCCGCGATTGCCTCGATGATTCGCGGGCGCTCTTCCTGCTGACGCCAGCGCAGCTCTTCCTGCAGCTTGACGAACCCGTTCTGTGTCATCGGTACCTTTTCAACCATTTGCCTTGTCCTTCACTCCCTGCGCTGCTCTTCCGCACACACAAAAGAAAACAGGTTCCGAAGCGGTACTTCGGAACCAGTAGAGCCATTATTTGGTGGTCACCCTGGTCTACCAGCAAGGCATCCTTCGACTGATCTACGGCAGCGACCATCTGCGCGAACTGGCCGACCGCGGCGCGCTGATCGGCGAC
>JBCNPI010000179.1:0-12218 GCA_039593415.1 Rhizobium sp.
CCTCGAGGAACGCCAGCCGCAGGGCAAGATAAAGCTGCTCGCCCGTACCCTCGCTCAGACCATCGAGCGGCACGCGTTCGCCGGCAGCGCGCTCGGCCAGCAGCTGCAAAGCATCGCTTTCATCATGGGCTTCCACGAGACGGGCGAAACGCCCGCCGGTCAGTTGCGAGAACAGCTCGCCGGCTCGCCTGATGACGGGATCGGCTTGCTTCTCGCGATAGGCCTCCATCGAGCCGGCCAGCATGCGGGCTGCGATCTTGAGGACGACCCATTGCCGCGCGAGGTCCTTTGCCTCCTGCTCTGCGGAGAGCTTTTCGAAAACCGCATATTCTGCGCTGATGCCGGTTTCCAGGGCCTGACGCTGACGGCGGTTCTCCGCCAGCTGTGCCGAAAGCTCGCCATGCATGGCAAACTGTCGCTGATCTTCCTCAGTCAATCGCTCGATTTCGAGATCGGCAGCAACCCGTTCAAAGTCGGCAAGCTCGGCACGAAGTTCGTCTTCGGCCTTGCCGTCGGCCTGCTGGCGGAACCGATCGCGGCTTTCCGCGAGCCGCGCACTCAGGCGCAGCCGTTCGCGCAGCCGTAGAAGCAGCGCCGGCAGATCGTCAACGCCGCCCAGCTCGGCGGTCAGATAATCGAGGTCGGCGATAATGGCGGCGAGCGCTGCCTCCTGGCGCGTCACCAGTTCTGCCCCGCGCAGCCGCTCCTCTTCGAGGCCGTCGCGCTTCTTCAGTTCGCCGCGCATGGCATTGACGCTGGTGTGTAGCGCCTCGGCGGCGACATCCGGCGGCAGATGATCCAGGTCATGGCCGCTATTGGCTCCAAGCGTTGCCAAACGCCGCTCGAAATCCGCCATGTCGCGCCGCATGCCATTGACACGGCGCAAGCGGTTTTCGCGCTCGGTGAGGATATCGGGCAGTTCGGCCCATGCCTTCAGCGCGGCGCTCGCCATGTCAAGCGTCGTGTCTGATGGCAGGCCAAGGAGCTCGGCAGCTTTGGCGAACGCACCGCGCCACTCGAAATGCTGGCGTTCCAAGACCTGTTGCTGGTCGCCGAAGCGGGCCAAACGGTCGCGTGCGGCGCCGATCTCTCCTTCCCGCGTCCGGCTTTCGCTCCAGCGTTCCGAGAGAAGGCGCAGATGCTTGCGCAAGCCCTCCGCAATCGCGGCAGGCGGAAGGCGGCCGCTCTTATAGCCGGTTGCCTCGACGATATCCTGCAGAGCGGGCAAGATGCGGCCTTCCGCCCGCGCGCTCTCATCCCGTTGGTCCAGCATGTCCAGCAATGCCTTGCGCTCGCGCCGCAGCAGTTCCACTCCGCGCCGCCACTCCAGCATCATCGGTGGATCGAGCACATCGACGCCGCAAGGCTCGAAAAGGGCTGCGAAGGTTGCCTGGGCATCCTTCAGCGCTTTCTCACAGCTCTTCAGCCGTTCATCAGCCGCCTCCCGCTCCTGCATCAGGCGCGCTTGACGCAGGCGATAATCGGCGTGGCGCGCGACACGATCCGCATCGCTCAAGGCGGCATCGGCCAGGCGGTCAGCTTCGGCCACCCCAACCGTCAACGCGGCAAGCACCCCGACTTCCGGAGCCGCACCATCCGACCATCTTTGCTGGATGGAGGACCATTGCGCATCGCGGCTCTCGCGCGCGGCGATGATCTGCTCGCGGGTGACGATCGGTCCGGTGCGCTCGGCATCGGCGAGCATACGTTCCATCTCCGCCAGCTGCTCATCATAGGTCTGCAGCTTGGCGGCAGCGTCGCGCACCTTCGATCGCGCAGCGTCAATGGCATCACGATGTCCGGTGATCTCCGCCGTTTCCGGCAGCGGGATGGAGAATAGCACATCAATGTCACCGACCGGCGGCTTAAGCCGGCCCGCAGTCTCTTTCAGATCGGACTCGATGCGGCGAATCTCCGTTTCCAGGCCGTCAAGACGGCCCAAGGCAGAGAGATCGTTGCTCAGCGCCTCGAGCTGATCGAGATAGGGCCTTGGATCGATCGGCCGGCCCGCATGACTATCCTTCTCAAGCGCCGCGAGCTGTCTGTGCTCAGCATCGGACTGCTCTGCGAGAGACTGTAGTTGTCGCGCGAGCTGCCTGCCCTCGTCCACCAGCTCGGACAGGCGCGCGCGGTCGACGTCGCTCGGCTGCCTCCGTTCGAGCTCGGCCTCAGCAAGACCGAGGCGGCGGGCGAGTTGAGAAAGCGTGGTGTCGTAACCGGCCAGCTCCTGATCGACGCGCGGCAGATCTTGACGCTGGGCGCGGTAGTTGCCGGTATCGGCAAAAAGCTGGGTGATATCGCCCGACATCTGGAGCAGCATCTCATCGACGTGAATGCGCGCGAGGTCTTCCTCGGCGCGAGCAACAGCTTGCCGCGCCCGGCGCAATTCCTCTTCGCTCGCTTGCTTGTCGCGCAACCTCTGTTCCAGCTTGCCGGCAAAGCCATCTGGTATGGCGGCAAGATCGGAGAGGCCGTCGAGGGCCAGCGTTTCCGCATCGATTTCGGCAAGCAAGGGCTGCAGGGTCTTCAGCCGCTTGAGCCGATCCAGCGCCTCGCGCGTGCCGCGGCGCTCCGCCTGCAAGCGCTCCAGTTCCGTCTCCAGTTCGGCCGCCTCGGCAAGAAGCTTCTTCCAGTCACCGGATTTCAGTTCATTGTCCCGCTCAGCCTTCCGGGCAGCCTCGTAGCGGTCGAGAGCCTGATAGAAGCCGCGGTCCTTCGAGCGCCTGGCCGCATAGATGCCATCGGCTTCCGCTTCCAGTGATTGACGCACCCGGGACAGGCCAGTGAGGCCCGAAGCTGCGGAAAAAAGCAGGCTGCCGATTTCACCACCGCTGCGCAACATGGCCGTCGCGCCTTGCCGCAGCCGTTGCGAGTCGAGGCCGAAGGCGCGCTCGAAGACGTCGCGGCTCAAATTGCCGAGGAAGGGCGAAAGCGCATCCTCGGCCAACGGCGACTCCCTGGCATCAGGCGCCAGAAGCGTCCCCTTGCGGCCGCGGCGACGGCGAAAACTTAAGCTTGCGCCGTCGAGCGCGCTGATATCAGCTCCTATCCGCAAGGTCCCCGGCTCATGCAGGAAGCTTTGTTCCGCCGCAGTCGGGAACCCGAACAGAAGATCCGAAATCGCGCTCAAGGCCGAGGATTTGCCTGCCTCGTTCGGACCATAGATTACATGCAGCCGCGCACTGGGGCGAAAATCGAGCGCGCGATCGGTCAGCGCGCCGTAGCGGAGAATATCGAGACGGGTAAAACGCATCAGCCCGCCCCCTGCCCGCGCGCCAGCAGCAATTGCCGCGCCTCTTCGATAAGAGCCTCCATACTGTCGTCCAATGGCCGTTCGGTCGCGCCAAGGCCGCCCGGCAGACGTACCGCAATCTCGTCGATCAAGCGGCTTGCTGCCGCCGCGATATCGGCATCGCCGGCGTGCTCGGTCAGCAACTGGCGCAGATCGAGCGCGCCGGCCGCATCCGACGCTCTCTCCGGCGGCGGCTCCAGCCGCAGCTCAAGCTTTTCCAGCCAGATATCCTCATGCACGCGATGGCAAGCGGCTTCAACCTCATCACGCCATTGCTGGCGGTTGGCGGCAATCGCGCCATGCAGCGGCGTGACGCCGGAAAGCCGAACGCGCAGCGCAGTCATGCGGCCGTCCATCTCATCCACCAAGGGCTGCACCGCCTGTTCCACCTGACGGAGGATCGCGGCTTGGTCATCCTCTGGACCGACAACGATGTCAGCCTGCGCGAACCGCGCTTCGTCGACAATGATGCGTTCATGTTCGATCAGCCCGTCTTCGACGGTCACGAGCACCGCGCCCTTGGCGCCGCGCTCGCGAATATTGCGGCCTTGCAGATTGCCGGGGAAGATGACGAGCGGGTCCTGCGCCACCACTTCAAAGTCGTGCACATGGCCGAGCGCCCAGTAGTCATAACCGCGTGAACGCAGGTCGTCGACGGAACAAGGCGCATAAGGCGCGTGCGGCTCGCGGCCGGTCAGCGAGGTATGGAGAATGCCGATGTTGAACCAGCCGGAGACGGGTGCCGGATAGGCAATCGCCAGATTGTCGTTGGCCGAGCGTTCGGCAAAGCCCTGGCCATGCAGCGCCACCTTTAGCGCCTCGAGCCTGACGCTGCCGGGCTTGCCAGTCGGAAATTCGTGGACGTTTGGCGGCAAGGTGATGGTCTTGGTGATGACGCTTGCCGCGTCATGATTGCCGCGCAGCAGATAGACCGGAATGCCCGCGCGCTCCAGACGCGCCATTTCGCGATTGAAGAACAGGCCGATCTTGTTGTCCTTCCAGTCGCCGTCATAAACATCGCCGGCGATGACGAAGAAATCGACGCGCTTCTCGATCGCCAGCCCCACAAGCGTCGAGAAGGCCTTGCGGCTCGCTTCGACGAAAATGGCAGCGACGGCGGCGTCCTTCAAGGCGAGACCTTGAAAGGGGCTGCCAAGATGCAGATCAGCGGCATGGATGAAGCTGAATGAGGGCATGGGCTCCGATAGCGGTCAGGTATGCGGTCTTTCTTTTGTAAGGAAAGGAAGGCGCGATGAATACCGCGCCTAAGGCTTCATCCAACGGTTTCGTAAGCCAGGCCGCGCCCTGTCATATTTCTAGGTCACGACATTGCGATCCTCGACCACGGATGTGCGCTTGTGGCCCTGCCGGGCGGCTGCTACTGCCTATCATCTTGCAAACAAAGATGAGGAGACTTCCCATGAGACATCATGCCTTTGGACGGACGCCCTTTATCGTGACCGATGTCGGCTTCGGAGCCTGGCAGATCGGCGGCGCATGGGGAGATGTCAGCGAGGCTGACGGCCGCGCAGCGCTGAATGCCGCCCTCGATGCGGGCATGACGTTCATCGACACCGCCGACGTCTATGGCGATGGCCGCTCCGAAAAGATCATTGCCGATGTGCTGAAGGCGGGTGGAGGCGAGCGCCCGATGGTGGCGACGAAGGCCGGCCGTCGACTGAACCCGCATGTTGCCGACGGCTATAACAAGGCCAATCTCGAAGGCTTCATCGACCGCAGCCTGAAGAACCTCGGCGTCGAAAGCCTCGATCTCGTGCAGCTTCACTGCCCGCCGACCGAAATTCTCTATCGGCCGGAGGTTTTTGCCGGTCTCGATGAATTGCAGAAGGCCGGCAAAATCAAGGGATATGGCGTCAGCGTCGAAAAGGTTGAGGAAGCGCTAAAGGCGATCGAGTACCCAGGCGTCGTCAGCATCCAGATCATTTACAACATCTTCCGTCAGCGGCCCGACCATCTGTTCTTCAAGGAAGCCAAGCGCAGGAACGTAGCCGTCATCGCCCGCGTCCCCCTCGCCTCCGGTCTGCTCTCCGGCAAGATCACCCGCGATACGCAATTCGCCAGCGACGACCACCGCAACTTCAACCGCCACGGCGAGGCCTTCGATGTGGGCGAAACCTTTGCAGGCGTGCCATTCGAAGTCGGTCTGCAGGCTGTCGAAGAGGTGCGCAAGCTGGTGCCCGCAGGCGCCACCATGGCGGCTTTCGCCCTGCGCTGGATCCTGATGAATGACCCCGTCACCATCGTCATTCCGGGGGCGCGCAATGCCGAGCAGGCCAAGGCCAATGCGGCCGCAGCCGATCTTGCGCCGCTCTCGGCAGATGTCATGGCAGCCACGCGCGAGATCTACGAGCGCCTGATCGCACCGCACGTTCATCATCGCTGGTAACGTCCATATCTGACATGGGTGGCCGGAACGCGCTTTCGGCCGTCTTGGGGAATGTCTCTCGGTGTGTGGCGAGCAGAGCGGGCGACCTCCGTTTATTCCGTGTTTCCCGGCACAGGCTGCACCGTCGCGCGGATCGGCCCATGCCATAAACGGACTGCTCTGCTTGCCGGATTCATCCGTCGTTCACGCCGACGCGAAACGCTGTGCAACTTGCGCTACGCGCGCGCCATAAGCGCGGGCAGTTTCCAGGTCGCCGATCGACATTTCGCCCGGAGCTGCGTCGGCATCGCATTGCGCCATTGGTCCGATGTAGGATCCCATCCTATTCGCGTCATCGCGCTTCGAAGCCTTTACGTTCGCTGGCTTCACTCCCAGACTGACCCAAAGGCCACCGTGCTGCCCCGCCAGAAGAACGAAGTATTCGAGAGTATTGAGCTTGTCGCCGTTCAAACTGGCGCTGTTGGTGAAGCCTCCGAAAACCTTGTCCTGCCATTTGCTGGTGAACCAAGCCTTCGAGGATGCGTCGGCAAACTTCTTGAACTGCCAGCTTGGCCCGCCCATGTAGGTTGGCGATCCGAAGATGATGGCGTCGGCGGCGTCCAAGGCGATCCATCCCTCATCGGCAAGGTTGCCATCCGCATCGATGGCGCAAAGTACCGCGCCTGCCCCCTCCGCTATGGCTTCCGCCATCCGCTGGGTGTGGCCGTAGCCGGAATGATAGACGACGACTGTGTTTGCTGTGCGATTTGACATGACGGTTCCTGGCCTCCTTCTGGCCATTGCATTGCGCTGTCCGGAAGCGAGACCGCTCCGACTTGCGTCTTCTTTTCGATGGATCGATGACTGGGGCGGATGAAACCCTGTGTCTTGGCAATGGAGACCTGCATCCAGCCAGTTACATGGGGTTCTCGGTGGAATGAACTCTTCGGCGCGCGATATTCAGACTTGGCCGCCGACACCCGCAAGTGCCAGCAGCAACAGAAATACGAACGGTGGCGGGAGTTCTCGATAGTTCCGGATACGGACAATAGCCGCGATCGCGGCGAGCATGATGCAGGCGCCTAACGCGACTCCGATATATCGGGTGCCGGCAGTGACCAAAAGCACCGCTGTCATGAGTTCAAGGGCGGCTGTGACCCAGCACCACCAGAAAGGAAATCCAAGCCGCACGAAGCCCGCGCGGATTTTCGAATGCCCACTCGCGTTGACGACGGCGCCGACGATAAACGCGCCGGCAGCCAGCCAGACGAGAATGGTATCGAGTGACGTTGTGCCTGTGAAAATTTCCATAGGAAGACTCATTGATATTCTCTTCGCTGACGAACCTTGCGTATAAAGTTTCTATACCTTCATTAAATAATCTAGCAGTGCTAATTTGTCAATCGATGTTCGCTTTGATAGTTTTGCGTGAGGAAAATCGCGCATGAAGATCGAGGACATGGGGTGGGTATCAGCGAACGCAAGATTCGAGAACGAAGTGAACGCGAACGCAGAATCATCGTCGCTGCGAGGACGATCGCAGAACGCGACGGCTGGGCTTCCGTCACGATCCGGCGCCTCGCCGAGGAGATAGAATACAGTCAGCCAGTTCTCTATTCGCATTTCGAAAATCGCGATCAGATCGTCGGCGCGGTGGCGCTCGAAGGCTTCGGCGAATTGGCTGCGATACTGCGCGCCGCGATCCGGCCATCGTCCACGTCAAAGGAGCGAGTGGAGGATGTCGCAACCGCCTATCTCGATTTTGCTTTCGCCCGCCCTGCGATGTACGAGGCGATGTTCGTCCTGCCGACTGGCCTCCGCTTCGCCAGATCCGATACGCCACCCCAACTTCGGGAGGGTTTCGGAGCCATGGCGACGGTGATTGCGCCGTTCGCCCAGGACGTGGATACCGCAACCGAAACTTTCTGGGCAGCACTTCACGGTCTGGCGGAGCTTGAACGTCACGGCAGAATAAGACCCGCCTTCCGGGCTCAACGCATCACGCTCATCATGCGGATGGTATCGGGTGAGCTCTGAACGCGGGCCTGACAATTGACCCGACCGGCACGGATGGCATTGGGAAATACGGATAGGACGAAGGCATAAGCCCATTGAACTTTACTGCTTTGGGCCAGAGCATTTCCGCTTTTCCTGGAATCGCTAGAACGCCCTCTCCTCCTGTTTTCCACCGCATTCCGGACGGGAAACGGCGCACTTCTGCGACATGCTTTTGAAAGCGGCAATGGCGACACTTGCCGTATGAGACCACAAAAAAGGGCCCGCAAAGGCGGGCCCCGATGTTGTCCACCCGCAAGGCAAATGCCTCGCAGCGGGTGAAAACGAATTAGCTGTTGACCGAGTCCTTCAGGCCCTTGCCGGGCGTGAACTTCGGTACGTTACGGGCAGGAATATCGACCTCAGCACCGGTGGACGGGTTACGGCCCTTGCTGGCTGCACGGTGAGAAACGGTGAAGCTGCCGAAACCAGCAAGGCGAATGTCGCCGCCCTTCTTCAGTTCGGCCTGGACAGTATCGAAAACAGCGTCGACAGCGGAAGCAGCGTCAGCCTTCGTGATACCGGCCTTCTCGGCCACTGCGGACACGAGCTCATTCTTGTTCATGTTTCCACCCCTTTCTCTGGTATGAAACGACTTATCAGTAAGCGGGGCGCAAAATAGCAATGCTCTTACCCGCCGCAACCCCAAAAGCCTTGCAAATCAAGGAAAAGCAAGCGCTGGCATACGCTTTTCACAAAAAAAGACCGGCAAAGATGCCGGTCTTTTCGTCCATTTGTGTCAATTCGACAGAATTGAGGCGAAGTGCGTCAATGAGCGATGGTCGAACCCACTTCGTCCACGCCTTCGACCGTTGCGATCACAGGCGTTTCCACGGTGCCATCCCACTCGATCGGCTCGGGGCGACGAACAAGCGCGTGCTTGATCACCTCACCCATGCGCGACACGGGGATGATTTCCATGCTGTTCTTCACGTTGTCCGGAATTTCCGCCAGATCTTTGGCGTTCTCTTCCGGGATCAGCACCTTCTTGATGCCGCCTCGCAGCGCTGCGAGCAACTTCTCCTTCAGGCCGCCGATCGGCAGCACGCGGCCGCGCAGCGTGATTTCGCCCGTCATCGCGACATCCTTGGAAACCGGGATGCCGGTCATGATCGAAACGATCGCGGTTGCCATGGCGACACCGGCCGACGGACCATCCTTCGGCGTCGCACCTTCCGGTACGTGCACATGGATGTCGCTCTTGTCGAAGCGTGGCGGTTCGATGCCGAAATCGACAGCGCGCGAACGGACGTAGGAAGCCGCTGCCGAGATCGATTCCTTCATGACTTCCTTCAGGTTGCCGGTAACCGTCATGCGGCCCTTGCCCGGCATCATCACGCCTTCGATCGTCAGCAGCTCGCCGCCGACTTCGGTCCAGGCAAGACCGGTGACGACACCGACCTGATCGTCGCGCTCGGCTTCGCCATGGCGGAAGCGCGGCACGCCGAGATAGTCCGGGACGTTCTCTGCCGTGACGGCAACCGACTTCACCTTGCCCTTGATGATCTCGGTGACCGCCTTGCGGGCGAGCTTCATCAATTCGCGCTCGAAGTTACGCACGCCGGCTTCGCGGGTGTACTGCTGGATGATGATCATCAGGGCGCCATCGGTGACCGAGAACTCGTTCGGCTGCAAAGCATGTTCCTTGATGGCCTTCGGCAGCAGGTGCCGCTTGGCGATCTCGCGCTTTTCGTCTTCGGTGTAGCCGGCGATACGGATGATCTCCATGCGGTCCATCAGGGGCGCAGGGATATTCAGCGTATTCGCCGTCGTGATGAACATCACATCCGACAGGTCGTATTCGACTTCCAGGTAGTGATCCATGAAGGTCGAGTTCTGCGCCGGGTCCAGCACCTCAAGCAGCGCCGAAGACGGATCGCCGCGATAGTCCTGGCCGAGCTTGTCGATCTCGTCGAGCAGGAAGAGCGGGTTGGACTTCTTTGCCTTCTTCATCGACTGGATGACCTTGCCGGGCATCGAGCCGATATAGGTGCGGCGGTGACCGCGGATCTCGGCTTCGTCACGAACGCCGCCCAGCGCCATGCGGACATACTCACGGCCGGTCGCCTTGGCGATCGACTGGGCGAGCGAGGTCTTGCCGACGCCCGGAGGGCCGACGAGGCACAGGATCGGGCCTTTGATCTTGGTGGCGCGGGCCTGAACAGCCAGATATTCGACGATGCGCTCCTTGACCTTGTCCAGACCGAAATGATCCGCTTCGAGAATCTTCTCGGCATTATTCAGGTCAGCCTTGATCTTCGACTTCTTGTGCCAGGGAATGCCCAGCAGCCAGTCGAGATAATTGCGCACGACGGTCGCTTCCGCCGACATCGGGCTCATCTGCCGGAGCTTCTTCAGCTCGGCATCGGCCTTTTCCTTGGCTTCCTTCGACAGCTTGGTCTTGGAGATGCGTTCTTCCAGTTCGGCCATCTCGTCACGGCCTTCTTCGCCGTCGCCAAGCTCCTTCTGGATCGCCTTCATCTGTTCGTTCAGATAGTATTCGCGCTGCGTCTTCTCCATCTGGCGCTTGACGCGCGAGCGGATGCGCTTCTCGACCTGAAGAACCGAAATCTCGCCTTCCATGAAGCCGAGTGCCTTTTCCAGGCGAGCCTTGACGCTTGTCGTCTCCAGCATCTCCTGCTTTTCGGTGATCTTGATCGAAAGATGCGATGCGACAGTGTCGGCCAGCTTCGAATAATCGTCGATCTGGCTGGCGGCACCGACCACTTCCGGCGAAATCTTCTTGTTGAGCTTCACATAGCTCTCGAATTCGGAAACGACGGAGCGGCTCAAAGCTTCGAGCTCGACCTGGTCTTCTTCCGGCTCGTGCAGGACATGGCCGAGGGCTTCGTAGAAGTCTTCGCGGCCGGTATATTCGTCGATCTCTGCGCGCGCGCGGCCCTCCACCAGCACCTTGACGGTACCGTCGGGCAGTTTCAGCAGCTGCAGGACATTTGCAACGGTGCCGACCTTATGGATGGCGTCCGGCGTGGGATCATCATCGCTGGCATTGATCTGGGTGGCGAGCATGATCTGCTTGTCCGAACCCATGACCTCTTCCAGCGCACGGATGGATTTTTCCCGTCCGACGAACAGAGGCACGATCATGTGGGGGAAGACCACGATGTCGCGCAACGGCAGTACCGGATAGGCAATGCTGTCGTGTGTCGCAGACGTTTTCTTACTCATGTCATTTCCTTTCCGTCGTCCCGTTCCCGGGCTCTCTGCCGGCTTGGGGGAGTTAGCCGGCTCTCTCACTTGGTAAACAAGTGGAGCTTCACACTGCCTATTTCAAGTCGCAGGAAACGTCTGCCATCAGGCAGCGGTCCCGCGTATTCGCAAGGAAGAACGCAACAACAAAATACCAAAGCCCGGCAACTCGAACATTGGGGCGACGCAACAATCCGAAGAAAAAGCGCCGGACCTACACCCTGCCCGCCGAATGCTCCAGAATCATGCCATCATGGCTGCAGCAGGGGCTCTTCACAACCGGCTCCGACGGCGTTCCGATAAGCTTATCCAAGACTTTATCAGCAAACCGCACGATTTTTCAAACAGAAAGGGGCCCGCCGATGGCGAGCCCCCGATTCGTGATCACGGATAGCGGATCAGGCCGTAGCGTTGGCCTTTTCCTCCTGCCGATCGGCATAGATGTAGAGCGGGCGGGCCGAGCCGCGAACCACTTCCTCGGAAATGACCACCTCGCGCACGCCTTCCAACGCCGGCAGCTCAAACATGGTGTCGAGAAGGATCTTCTCCATGATGGAGCGCAGACCGCGGGCACCCGTCTTGCGGACGATTGCCTTGCGAGCGATTTCGCGCAGGGCATCCTCATGGAAGGTCAACTCGACGTCTTCCATCTCGAACAGGCGCTGATACTGCTTCACCAGCGCGTTTTTCGGCTCGGACAGGATCTGGATCAGGGCGTCCTCGTCGAGGTCCTCCAGCGTCGCCAGAACAGGCAGACGGCCGATGAATTCCGGGATGAGGCCGAACTTCACCAGATCTTCCGGCTCCAGCTCGCGCAGCACTTCGCCGACGCGGCGATCATCCGGCGCCTTGACGGTGGCGCCGAAGCCGATCGAGGTCTTCTCGCCACGGGCGGAGATGATCTTGTCCAAGCCCGCGAAGGCGCCGCCGCAGATGAAAAGGATGTTGGTCGTGTCCACCTGCAGGAATTCCTGCTGCGGATGTTTGCGGCCGCCCTGCGGGGGAACCGAAGCCACCGTGCCTTCCATGATCTTCAGAAGCGCCTGCTGCACGCCCTCGCCCGAGACATCGCGCGTGATCGACGGATTATCCGACTTGCGGGAAATCTTGTCGACTTCGTCGATGTAGACGATGCCGCGCTGCGCACGCTCGACGTTGTAGTCGGCGGCCTGCAGCAGCTTGAGAATGATGTTTTCGACGTCTTCGCCGACATAGCCCGCTTCGGTCAGCGTCGTCGCGTCGGCCATGGTAAACGGCACGTCGATTATGCGGGCG
>JBCNPI010000018.1:0-41654 GCA_039593415.1 Rhizobium sp.
CGGCCGCCGCACGCGCAACGACATGAAGCTCGGCATCTGCGGCGAGCATGGCGGCGATCCCGCCTCGATCCATTTCTGCGAGGATATCGGGCTGGACTATGTGTCCTGTTCCCCCTTCCGCGTGCCGATCGCGCGGCTTGCCGCGGCACAGGCGGCGATCAAGGGGCGAGCTTGATTTTCTAAAGCTGATATGCGGTCAGTGGCGCCGGTAGCCGCGATGATAGTAATACCCAGGCCCGCCAACGACGATGGTCGGACCCCAGAAGAAATCATCATTGCTTTCCATGAAAGCCCGCTGATCCGCGCGCCGGCTAAGATCCTGGTTCATCAGGCAGTTGGCAAAGTTCTGGGTGCCTGGCTTAAAGCCATAGCCACTGCACCTGGCTTCGTCGGCGGCTCTGATTTCCTCAGCCGTCTGGCAGGAGGAGAGCACAAGCGCAACGGCGAGAAGGGAGAGGACGGAAGCGGCTATACGCATGACATGTTATCCTGAATGCGGATTTGCAGGCATGAACTATAGCGCCGCGCGGGGAGGCGCGAAAGGCGAATTGCAGCCGGAGGCTAATCGCTTACGCGGCCTCTTTCGGTCTCGCCGGCAGCCTTTGCAAGAGATCGACGAAGGCATCGGCAAAGCGCAGCAGGTGCTCGGTTTCTTCATCCGGCTGCAGCAGGCGGATTTCCGCGCCAACTTCGTCAAGCGCGGCAAAGAGGGTGCGCATCGTTGCGTCCCGTTCCGGAATTCGCAGCACCGCCAACCTGCGGCAATCGGGTATCAGTCCTTCAGCCGGCAGATCGAACAGGAAATCGCCGCGCACGGCCGAAGCGGCATTGCGTACGGCTTCGCAGAAGCCCGGCTCGCCGCCGGAAAACCCTTCGAGCGAAAGCTCCAGTTCGAGCAGCTCCAGCGGCAGGATCGGGTCGGCCGTATCGGCTCCGGCGATCGCTGCTCCCGGCAGCGGTTTGGCGGCGACGTCTTGAGAAAGCATCGGTTCCATCCCATCAAGCCCTTTCACAGCCTCGATAAAACGCTAAAGAATGGCCTTTTTTAGGAATTTAAGCAAGCGCTCACGTTTTTGGTCTAGGCGTTACTGATTCGAACCTTAGGGGAACGTTGCCCATCGATGCCGTGACATTCGATTTATTTTCACCGCTTCTTGATCTAAACATAAGTCGCTTTCCAGGATTCGGTGCATCCGGCCTCCGATCCGACGTGCCGACGAGCCCTTGATGACTATTCGCTTCGACCGTCCCGTTTCACATGCCGCCCGCGCTGCGCGTTTGATCGCTTCGTTTGCACTGGTGCTTTGCGGGGTGACACTGATCGGCCACCGCTTCGCGCCGCTGGAAACCCCTTATTTCGTGCTGCTGCTGCTGATTTCCGCCGGCTGCGCCATGCTGGCGGTGCTGCTTGCGCTGGTCGGCCTTGTCCAGCTCTGGCAAAGCGCCGCAATCGGCGGCGTTTCGGCGGTCAAGGCGCTCGTCTATGCTGCCCTGCCGCTTGCCATTTTCGGCTTCGGCGCCGAGCGTTATTGGACCAGGCCGACCATCTATGAGGTGTCGACTGATCTCAGCGATCCTCCGGAATGGCTGGCGACGCCTGACGCGAAGCAGATGTGGCTGCCGCCGCGCCATCTGGTGACGCAGCAGGAGCGCGAAGCGCAGTTCGATGCCTATCCGGCGCTGATCAGCCGGCGCTATGAGGGCGCTGCCGACCGAGTGCTGGAGGCAGTGCGCAAGGTCGCAAGAGATGACCATATTACCATCGTCAAGGCAGAGGGCACGGAGGTCGCGGACCCGCATGGTAACGCAAAGCCGAAGCGTCGTACGCGCCGGCAGGTCATCAGCCCGGCACAGGATGACGGCGCTGCAGTCGCCGATGTGCCCGATATCGTCCCCGTGCCGACGCCGCGCCCGTTCCGTGATGGCGTGGCGGAACTCATCCGCCAGAACACCGACGTCATCTTGCAGGGTGAGACCCGCACGCGCATTTTCGGTCTCCCGTGCGACGTGCTGATTCGTATTCGCGAGGAGGCGGAAACGACGCTCGTCGATATCCGCGTCGCCTCCCGCTACGGGCAGAACGATCTCGGCGTCAGCGCTGATCTGGCCGATGGCTATCTGAAAGCGCTGGACGCGGAATTGCTCGGCATCGCTGGAAGCTGAGGTTCGCCAGCCCTTCTTAGGGCAGGACAATCGCATGTGTGGCATGTCGGCGCCGTAAGCTCCTTCTCCCCTCGGGGAGAAGGTGGCCCGCCCCTCGATAGGCTCAGGAGATCGGATGAGGGGGCTTGTCGCTTTGAATGCGGGAATTTTGTGCTCTTGACGCCCTCTGACCCTGCCCTCTCCCGAGGGGGAGAGCGGGAACCATGCCCGCCATCAAACTTCTGAAATCGACGATATTCACCCGTCCCGGCTCAGGCGAGCCGATAGGCCCCCGCAAGTGCCGGAGGTCCGTCGGTTTCTACCCGGCCTTTCTCGACCAGGTCCTCCAGATGCGCCAGAACCGAGAGCGCTGCCGCACCGTGCAGCCGAGGGTCGGTATCGCGATAGATGGCCTTCACCATGTCCGATATCAGCCGGTCACCGGCCTTGATGCGTTCCAGCACGGCACGCTCGCGCATGCGGCGATGGGTCCTGATCCCGCGCATGAAGGAGGACGGTTCCCTTACGGGGCCGCCGTGGCCGGGCAGGAACAGCCGGTCTTCGCGGACGAGCAGCTTCTCGAGCGACGCCATATAGTCGGTCATGGAGCCGTCCGGAGGTGCGACGATCGAGGTTGCCCAGGCCATGACATGATCGGCGGAGAAGACGATGCCGGTGCTGTCGAACGCAAAGCAGGCATGGTTTGCCGTGTGGCCCGGCGTCAGCAGCGCCGTCATTTGCCAGCCGTCTCCCGAGACGCTTTCGCCATCGGCAAGCACGATATCCGGCCGAAACTCCATATCGGAGCTTTCGGCGAAGGGGTTGATTTCGCCCTGATGGAGCGGCCGCGCGGCCCGATGCGGCCCTTCGCCGACGGTGAGAGCCCCCGTCGCTTCCTTCAGCCGCCTGGCAAGCGGCGAATGATCGCGATGGGTGTGGCTGACGAAAATATGGGTGACTTCGCGCCCTCTGAGCGCCGCCATCAGCGCCGCGAAATGCGCCTCATTCTCCGGTCCCGGATCGATGACCGCGACAGAGGAGGTGCCGACGATATAGCTGTTGGTGCCGTGAAAGGTGAAAGCGCTGGGGTTGTTGACCGTCATGCGTTCGATGCCGGGCGCAACGGGAACGGAGCGGCCATAGGCGGGCTCGAAGGCAAGATCGAAGTCAGGCGTGCTCATGATTGCTTGTATTCGATTTCGATAAAAGACATCGGCTCGGAGCCGGCATTGACGACATTGTGCTCGGCCCCCGCCTCGCGCCGATAGGCGGCGCCCTTGGCGATATCGACCCGCCTGATGCCGCCGGGCTCCTCGAGCAGGAACTGACAATCCGTCATCGGCACCACGACATAGCCGAGGCCATGGACATGATGCCCGGTGTCGGCTCCGGCCTCGAAATCCCAGCGCGTGATACGGCAAACCGCGTCGTCGAGAAGTACGGTAGGTACGGCCGGCGGGCGGGCGCGAAACTGGCTCATCGAAGCTCCTGATGGGATTGCAGCGCGGCAAGACCTATCATAGCCGCCCGGAAAGCGCACAGAAATATGCATCCGCGCATCACTTAGTCATTGTAGCGCGATGCGACCTTTGCTAATCAGACGCCGATTTGGCTGGCATAGCCACCATTTCCTCTGTTGGGGCGTCGCCAAGCGGTAAGGCACCGGTTTTTGGTACCGGCATTCCCAGGTTCGAATCCTGGCGCCCCAGCCACATAATATTTTTTAAAAAAATCAATTAGTTAGAATGCGTTAGAGAATTCCAAGTTTTGCACTCTGGCGTATGATCAACATGAACCTTTCGCTATCACGGCTGAAGGTCTTTCCGCATAGCTTCTATCAAACCCTTAAACGCTTCTTCCCGCTCGACTCGTGGCCGATCATTTGTATCTACAATGGCTTGAGCAAAATTCGCGACCTCCAGGGACCCAAAAAGCTGACACCGTGTCTGCCAAAGAGCAAATTCCTTGGAATTCTGATCTGATGATTCCACTGCTGCCTTATGAAGAGCGCCGAGTAGCCCGAGGTAGGCTTCACGCTTCTCTTGATAATGACGATCTTGTGAGACCGCACGCCGGGCATTGAAGTGGTCAATGACAGACTTAATCACGGCTCCGATGCCAAGGCCGCCGAGCAGCGGTAATATCCATTCCATATTCGATCCCCTACCAAATCTTTGACCACCGCTTAAAGGCGGCGACATCGGCCCTTGTCAGCTTGAACCATTCACCGCGCGTCCGCTTTGCGGCGAATCGCTTGTGCCAATAGGCTTCGACGCCCGCGGGATCGTCGGTAAGGATCGAATGGACAAGTTCTATCTCCTGCGGAAGCTCGATCTGTATTTGCCGCCCTCGCTTGTTGAGCGATTTGGTAAAGCCGATCTTATAATCGGTGCCATGGCGCTGCATGTAGACGTGACCTAGCGCCGTGTCAGCTAGGCTCGCTTGAAGGTCTCCATCCGTCGAGGCTGGTCGAGATGCGATGTATTCGCGTGCCAGTTCGCCGTCTGCTCGTCGTCTCATACTGTCACAAAACTTGGCAACGGCGTTCGCGAGCTCCAGCATGTTCCACCGTTGCCTAATCGCGGTGTAGCTTGGAAAATCAGGATTGTTCGAGCCTTCTAATCGCATGTCAACCGCCGCAGGGAACCGCTGGAGCTTCGCGGTCAGATCGGCAACATTTTTGAGTAAGTAAGCTTCGTCATGTCTAGCGCCCCATTCTTTCCGCGAAAACCTGCCTCTACGAGAGCTTCACTCCAGCTGCGCCAGAATTTTCCACGCCACACATGCTCTTTGACGCCAGTTAGGCTCGCGAACCTCGTCTGACCCGGTGCCTCGCCTGTTTCAGCAGCGATCTTTCTGATCTTCTCAAGAATGTCTCGCTTGATCTGCTCTTTGCTCATGTGATTCTTTCATGGGTCGTGCGTCGAAACAACGATACAATCTAGCAGCAGAAAACAACAAGCCGGGCGACCTTTACCGACCGACTTCGTGCTTTCCCTCAACCCTTAAAACTTGTTTGACCTTTCTCCTGCACTCTGATTGCCGCCATTCCGATGCGGACGATCATGAACCAGAAATCTCCTGAACTGCTGCTCTCCATCGTTGCCCCCTGTCATAATGAGGAGGAGGGGCTCGGCGAATTTTGCCGGCGGGCGGTGGCGACGGCGCGGGGCATTGCCGGTGAAGCCTTCGAGATCGTCCTGGTGGATGATGGGTCCACCGACAGCACCTGGGAAGTGATCTCTTCGCTTGCTGCGGAGACGCCGCAGGTGCTCGGCGTGCGCCTGATGCGCAATCATGGTCATCAGCTTGCCGCGACCGCCGGTCTTGCCGCCTCGCGCGGCGAGCGGGTGCTGTTGATCGATGCCGATCTTCAGGACCCGCCGGAACTGCTGCTCATGATGATGCCGATCATGGATCGCGGCGCTGATGTCGTCTATGGCCAGCGCGTGCGCCGCCAGGGGGAGAGCTGGTTCAAGCTCGCTTCGGCCTCGCTCTTCTATCGGCTGCTGTCGCGGCTCGCCTCGGTCGCGATCCCGCGCGACGTCGGCGATTTCAGGCTGATGCGTCGCCGCGTCGTCGATATCCTGCTGGCGATGCCGGAGCGGGATCGCTTCATTCGCGGCATGGTGAGCTGGATCGGCGGCCGCCAAGTGGCGCTGCCCTATGAGCGCGACGCGCGCTTTGCCGGCACGACCAAATATCCCTTGCGCAAGATGATCAACTTCGCGATCGACGCCATCACCAGCTTCTCTACCGTGCCGCTGCGCATCAGCACCTGGCTCGGCCTTGCCAGCGCCGGCTGCGCGGCCCTGTTGCTCGTCTATACGCTTTTCCGCTGGTTTGCCGGGGAGACCATCGTCGGCTGGTCGAGCATCATGGCGGCAATCACCGCTTTCAGCGCCATCCAGCTCATCTGCATCGGCATCATCGGGGAATATGTCGGCCGCCTGGTGCAGGAAAACAAGCGGCGCCCGATGTTCATGATCGAAAGCCTGCTGCAGGGCAGCCGATCGCTCGATATCCCCGGCGGGTTTTCGGATATGGATGCCGCAGGCAAACGCCGCGCGCTTGATGATGCCTTGCACGGTCTCGGCGAAGAGACCGATAGCGCAGCGCAGGTGAGGGCGGTGCGCTGATGTCGCAACGTTCCGCGACTTTACCCTCGACCGAGGGCGGCGCCGTTTCCGATATCGTTTCCGTGCATGGCGCGGCCGATACGGATGCCGTAATCGCCAGGCAGAAGCCGGGTTTGGCGATTGCCGCCTTCCTGATCCTGGTCGCCGTTTTCGTCGCCATCTTCAAGTTTCCGCCGGTCCTTGACTATCCCAACCATTATGCGCGCATGTGGCTGCTCGCAGGCGGCATCAACGCGCCGCCCTTCAATCAGATCTATGCGGTCGACTGGAACAGGACCTTCACCAATGTCGGCATCGATCTCGCCGCCTATTGGCTCGGGCCGCTGATCGGCGTCTCGCTGCTGGCGCGCATCCTTCTTTTCCTGGCGATCGTTCTGCCGCCTCTCGGGGCAATCGCGTTGCACAGGCGCCTGCATGGCGGCGGCTATTACTGGCAGATCGGCATATTGTATTTCACCTGGTGCGCGACGCTGATCGGCGGCTTCATCAACTTTCAGATCGGGCTCGGCATGGCGCTGCTTTTTGCGGCGGCCGACCATGCCCTGCAGCCCCGCAATCCGGCCGCTTTGTTCGGATGGCGCCTGCTGGCCGGTCTGCTGCTCACCGTCATGCACCTCTTTTCACTCGGCTTCTATATGGCGCTCGTCTGCGGGCTTGAATTTTCGCCGACGATGGCAGCCTTGAAATCGCATCGAGATTTCCTGCGCCTTTGCGGCAGGCTTCTGGTGGCGATGCTGGCCTGCGCTCTGCCGGCGATCTGCCTTTTTCTCTACCAGCCGGTCTTGCCCGATGGCGGCGGCAGTCTGGACGCATCCTGGAATGATTCAGTCGTTCTGATCCTGGCAAACCTTATGTCGGCGCTGTGGAGCTATGGGCCGCTGGCCGATGCGCTGCTTCTGATCCCGCTCATCTTCGTCTGCATCTATGCAGTGTACGCACGCAATATCGGCCTGCATGCCGGCATGGTGGTTACCGCCGCAGGCCTGTTGTTTCTATCCTGTGTCGTGCCGCGTCATATGCTTGGCACGGGCTGGATAAGTTGGCGCTTTCCCATCATGATGGCGCTAGCGGCCATGGTGACGATCTGCCCCTTGCCGCGCTTGCCACGCCGTCAGGCGTTTCTCGTTCTCGCCATGCTTTCGGCGGTTGTTTTAGGCAGAACTGCGTGGATCGGTTTCAATTGGTGGCAGGGAGACGCCGATGCGGCGGACGTCAGCACCGTTCTCGCGGCTGTGTCCGAAGGCGCGGCAATCCTGCCGGTCATGCGGCAGCAGGGCGAGCATGGCTTTGCGGATCATCGCCATTTCGCCTGGAACCAGGATACGTTCCGGCATCTGCCGGCGCTTGCCGTCCCCAACGCTCATGCCTTCGTGCCGACGATCTTTACCGCCAGAGGCAAGCAGCCGCTGACCGTATTGCCGCCCTGGAGCAGCATCGCCGTGCCGGAGGGCAATCTGTTTTCCATAAGCCTGCTGGATTGCCCGGACGAGATCAGGGCCGTCGGTGGCATTGCGCCTTATCTCAAGGATTGGCGGCGTCGCTTTGATTTCGTTCTGCTCGTCGACGCAGGTGCCGAGGATCGTTACGGCGGTGCGGTTCCGCAAGGCGTGAAGCTTGCCGCCGAGACACCGTTTGCCAAGCTCTATGCCATCGACAAGGCCTTCGTTCCGGCTGCCGATACGCTGAAGCCGAAAAGCTGCGCCGAGCTTGCCGCGGCAAACCGCTGAGGCCTGCAAACGCAACGAGCAGCCCTTGCAGGCCGCCCGCTGGCATTATCTTGCGATGAAGCTTTTGGCCTCAGTCCGCCTGTTCAGCTGGTGCGGCCTTTTCTGGCGGAGCCAGAAGCTCGGCGCAGTAGGAGGAGCTGCTGACACCCGGCTGGTCACCGAGGATGTGGACCGAGCGGATCTCGTAGCTCTGGTTGGTGACGATGTCGGCCTTGCAGCTGAGGGAGCGCTTGCCGGTCTTCTTGCCATCCTTGGTCTTGATGGTGACGTTCTTGTAGCCGCCTCGCCAGGTGTAGACGCGGTTGCCGCCTTCGTCGCGGTCGGAGAGCGGCGGGCCGTAGGCTGCGAAGAAGCGCCCCGCGGACTGGCCTTGCCAGCGATCCTGAACGGGGTTCTTTGCCAGCAGCGGGAGGGCCGCTTTCGTTGTCGTCGTTGTGGTGCTGCAACCGGCCAGCGCCAGCAACAGTCCAGCCGCGGTGATCATGCGGATATTCATCGTGTCGTCCTTGAGCTTCTGTCACGCATAAGGTTGCGGAAAAGCCGTGCTGTCCCACGACATTTTCCACCTGTCTCACCTAGGGCTTTAGCGCCAAAGCCGGCAAAAGAAAATTCCCATCCGCGTGTACAAGCGGGATTTTACTTGATCTGTTGCGTCTTTTGCACGCCGGCATTTTCGCACGCTGTTTCCTGCCGATTTTCTAGGCAAATGTGGCCGTAATCTTTTTGTCAAAAATCAAACGCTTTTTTGAAATTGGTGCTTGTGCATCAAAAATGGCTGGTCTATAGAAGCGCCGCTGGTCACGGAGTGTAGCGCAGTCTGGTAGCGCACCACGTTCGGGACGTGGGGGTCGAGTGTTCGAATCACTCCACTCCGACCAGCCTAAAATATTGATTTTGCTCCCGAAAAACTCTCCCCCTAAATATCGTTTCACACCTAACCAGGCGTTCAAACGGCCGTTACTCAATCGGCGATTGTCTCCGTTGCGTGGCTATATCGCGGCTTGAAGATTGGCCGGCCAAGATTGCGTTCGGAAGCCAACGGCCGGTTTGGAGCGTGGATGCATGTCTCCGCCCGCGTTACGGATTGGCATCAGGCCTGCTTTTACAAAACCGGCTCTTTTTGTCGCTCGAAGCACCATATACAAAGAAGAGGGACGTGCATCCGACTCATGGAAGAGTTCGGAGGGGTGGCGCCGAGGCGGAGTGATGGAATGAATCTTGTTGACGGAGCGACCCCGGCGGTCGCCGTACAGTTTACAGGCGCCGAGACGAGTCGCATTGCCTGGTCGGGCGCTGTCAGGCGGAGAATGGGGATTGCCACGGGTTTTGGCGTTCTGGCGCTGAGCGTGGTGTTCCTTCTGAGTTCCGGCACCAATACGCTGCGCGCCGCCGATTGCGGCAATGTTGCTGCGCCCGGCCTTGACTGGAGCGGATGCAGCAAGACCAACATCATGCTGCAGACCAGTGACCTGCATGGCGCCAATCTCGCCGGCGCGCATTTCGACAGTACCGATCTCAGCGACACCAACCTGACCTCCGCCAATCTCGAAAAGGCGACGCTGGTGCGTGCCTGGCTGAAAAATGCCAAGGCCGATGGCGCGAATTTTGCAAAGATCGAGGCCTACCGCTCCGATTTCACCAACGCCTCCGCCGACGGCGCTTCGTTTGCCAACGCCGAATTGCAGCGGGCCGAATTCGCCGGCGCGCAGCTCAAGAATGCCGATTTTCAGAAGGCGGAGCTTGGCCGCGCCGATTTCGACAAGGCCGTGCTGACAGGCGCGAATTTCTCCTTTGCCAATCTGTCGCGTGCGACGCTGAACGGCGCTGTCATGGACGGCACGACCTCATTTAGCGGCGCCTTCATGTATCTGGCGCGCATCGAAGGCCTCGACCTGTCGAAAGCAAGCGGCCTGCAGCAGGCGCAGATCAACCTGGCCTGCGGCGACAACACGACCATATTGCCGTCCTGGCTGAAGGCGCCATCGAGCTGGCCGTGCCCGCCGGACGATAAGGACTGATTTTTTTCGAGACAAATCTCCGAAAGACCACGCCATGTTCGTAGAAAAAGCGATCCAACACGACAGCAAGCCGGAATTCTACCGTGAGCTCGCGGATCAGCTTGAAGCCTTGCTGGACGGCGAGCACGATCCGATCGCCAACGCAGCCAATACGTCTGCGCTGATCTTTCAGATGCTGCCGGATCTGAACTGGGCGGGTTTCTATTTCCTGCGGCAGGAGAACGAGCTTGTACTCGGGCCGTTCCAGGGCAAGCCGGCTTGCGTGCGCATTGCCGTTGGCCGTGGCGTCTGCGGGACGGCGGTCGAAAGGATGCAGTCGGTTCTTGTCGAGGATGTGCATGCCTTCCCCGGGCATATCGCCTGTGATGCGGCCTCGCGGTCGGAGCTTGTCGTGCCGCTCTTTCGGGATGGAAAGGTTTTCGGTGTGATCGATCTCGACAGCCCGCTTCCCGGCCGCTTCGATAAGGACGATCAGGCCGGTATCGAGACGCTTGGCGCAATTTATGCCGCATCGAGCGCAGCGGATGGGTAAAATGTGGGGAAGTCCGCGCGTCACGCACGCGTGATCGATATGGCAAATCGATCGCGCGATGCCTATATTGGCTCTGCAAACACTCCCTTAGCGCTGATCGAGCCTTGTCCGGCCTTCTCGCGTCCCCCAAAAAGGACCCGGCCAAGCTCGGAATGTGTGCCGAGGGGCAAGGAGAATAATAATGGGCAAATACAGCAAGACGGCAGAAGCCATAGCCAAGCTTACCCCCGAGCAGTATCGCGTGACGCAGCAGAGCGGCACGGAACGTCCCGGCTCCGGCGAATATCTCTACAACAAGCAGTCAGGCATCTATGTCGATATCGTCTCGGGCGAGCCGCTTTTTGCCTCCGCCGACAAGTTCGATTCAGGGTGCGGCTGGCCGAGCTTTACCAAGCCGATCGAGCCCGCCAATGTCAGCGAGCTGACCGATCTGTCGCATGGCATGGCGCGCGTCGAAGTACGCTCGGCAAACGGCGACAGTCATTTGGGTCATGTTTTCCCGGACGGGCCGATCGATCGAGGCGGCCTGCGCTATTGCATCAATTCCGCCTCCCTCCGTTTCGTGCCGCGTGACCGAATGGAGGCAGAGGGCTATGGTGCCTATATCGATCAAGTGGAGGATGTAAGATGACAATAGAACGTGCAGTTCTCGCCGGCGGTTGCTTTTGGGGCATGCAGGATCTCATCCGCCGTTATAACGGCGTCATCTCGACGCGCGTCGGCTATACCGGCGGCGATGTCCGCAACGCCACCTATCGCAATCACGGCAGCCATGCCGAGGCGATCGAGATCATTTTCGATCCGCAGAAGATCAGCTATCGCGACCTGCTGGAGTTCTTCTTCCAGATCCATGATCCGTCCACGCTCAATCGACAGGGCAACGATGTGGGTTTGAGCTACCGCTCGGCGATCTTCTATACGAGCGAAGAGCAGAAGCGGATCGCTCTGGATACCATTGCCGATGTCGATGCCTCCGGCCTGTGGCCCGGCAAGGTCGTCACCGAGGTCGTTCCTTCGGGTGATTTCTGGGAAGCCGAGCCGGAGCACCAGGATTATCTGGAGCGCTATCCGAATGGCTATACGTGCCATTTTGCCCGGCCGGGCTGGAAGCTGCCGCGCCGGCAGGCGGACGCAGAGCAGCGCGCAGCCTCCTGATGGAAGGATCGGCCAGCATCGGCCGGCTGGGGCCCTTTTTGGGCGCCTGGGAGGTGAGGCGGCGAATCACCGACCGCTTCAACCGCTCGCTGATCACATTTGAAGGACAGGCGTTCGTAACGCCTGTCCAGTTCGAGGAGCACGGCGATACGCGGAGCGATCACGCGACGCTGAGAAGCAGCCGTACCTATCGGCTCGACGGCGCGGATGACGCTCTCGTCGTGCGCTTCCCCAATCTTTCGGAATTTATTCGCATCGATGACGGCGCCTCGCAGCGTGTCATCCATCTTTGTGGCCCCGATCTCTACCGGGGCCGCCTGTTCTTTCGCTC
The DNA here is from genome assembly GCA_039593415.1 of Rhizobium sp. Taxonomy (GTDB): domain Bacteria; phylum Pseudomonadota; class Alphaproteobacteria; order Rhizobiales; family Rhizobiaceae; genus Rhizobium. The sequence continues at coordinate 12,045 of JBCNPI010000018.1, forward strand.
GCCCGATGTCTGGGCCGAGATGTGGCATGTGCGCGGACCTAGAAAGCACTATCTGAGCCTCGCGCACTACCGGCGCATTTAACCCGAGCCAGTCTCCTGAACAGGAGAGGGTGTCAGCGCGACCGGCGCCGTACCTGAACGGCCCGTGCCAGATCTTCCAGCGTACGGACCGAGGTCGGCCAGTCGATGCAACCGTCTGTGATGCTCTGGCCGTAGACCAGCGGCTTGCCCGGCACGAGATCCTGGCGGCCGGCAACGAGATTGCTCTCCATCATCATCCCCTTGATCCGCCGATCGCCGGCTGCGACCTGCCCTGCGACCGATGTGACGACGAGCGGCTGGTTTTCCGGATTCTTGCTGCTGTTGGCATGGCTGGCATCGATGATGATGCGCGGCTCCAGCCCGACCTTGAGGGACTGTTCCGCCGTGGCCTTGACGCTTGCGGCGTCGTAATTGGGCTCTCTGCCGCCACGCAGGATGATGTGGCAATCTTCATTGCCGCGGGTCGAGGCGATCGCGGCAAGACCTTCCTTGGTCACGGCCGGGAAGTGATGCGGCTGCGACGCCGCGACGATGGCGTCGAGCGCGATGCGCACATCGCCATTGGTGCCGTTCTTGAAGCCGACGGGGCAGGAGAGGCCCGATGCCAGCTGACGATGAACCTGGCTCTCGGTCGTTCTCGCGCCGATCGCACCCCAGCTGACCAGATCGGAAATATATTGCGGCGTAATCGTATCGAGATATTCACAGCCCGCCGGCAGCCCGATTTCGTTGACGTCGAACAGCAGCTTGCGGGCGATGCGCAGGCCTTCCTCGATGCGGTAGCTGCCATCGAGATGCGGATCGTTGATCAGACCCTTCCAGCCGACAGTCGTACGCGGCTTCTCGAAATAGACCCGCATGATGATTTCGAGATCGTTCGCGAAGCGGTCCCGCTGTTCCTTGAGCAGTGCCGCATACTCGTGCGCTGCGGCCGGATCGTGGATGGAGCAGGGGCCGATGACGACGATCAGCCGGTCGTCTTCGTCGCGCAGGATATTGTGGACGGCATTGCGTGCCTGCGTGACGGCCGCCGTCACGGCTTCGTCGCGGGGGATTTCGTCTATGATCCGAGAGGGCGGCGTCAGCGCCGTGATCTCGACAATGCGCAGGTCATCAGTGGAATTCAACACGGTATCGGTTCCTTCAAGGGTCATACCGTGACGACAAAAAAGCCGCCAGGTAGACTAGCGGCTGTTCGGGTCTTTGCTGTCGTGTCTCTTCTAACTACGCACAGGCCCGCCTCCGCTGAGAGCAGCGGTACGAATAAAATCGCGAGGCGTATGCGTAGATATTCGACATGAGTTGTCTCTACGATAAAAAATGCCTGGTGTCGATGAGGTGTGCGAAAAATGGAGGCGTCACATTAGAGATCGTTATTCATTTGCGGCAACCTGCCGCATGTTTGCACGGCCCTGCGGCTTCTTGCAGCAAGGCGGCGATCAGGCAGATAGGGGAATAAACTAACCCCTGCCTCGGAAGAGCCGGCCAGACTCCGCTGGAAGTCAGGCCGGTCTCCATCCGATCAGGGGTCAAGTCAGATCAGATCTCGTAAACGAGCTATTAGAAGCTGCGCTGGAAGCGGAGAATGCCAGCCCACTGGTCCTGGTTGATTGAGTCCCAGTTGGTGTAGGAAACTTCCGGCTGAACCAGGAGGTTCTTGACCGGATTCCAGCGGACGTTTGCGGTCGCTGCGAAGATCTTCGAGTCGGTGTAGGCAACCTGTGCGTTAGCCTGCAACTTCTCGTTGATCGGAACGGTGACGCCGCCCCAAACAGCCCAATCGCCCCAGCCGATACCCTTTGCCGGGCCGGCGCCGTTCGCGCTTGCATACTTGTTCAGCTTGTTGCCGTCGGTGTTCCAGCCGCCCATGACGAAGGCTTTGAAGACGCCGAAGTCTGCATCGACGCGAGCCTTGATAGCGCCTTCTTCAACGATCGAGTCGTAACCGCCGACGATCTTGAAGCCGAAGTTGCCAGCCTTGTAACCGGCACCGGCAACGACGTCCGGAGCGTAGTGGTTGGAGCTGTCTTCGCCGTTGACACCCGTAGCACCGGAACCGGAATTGCTGTCTTCGACCGAGACGACAGCTGTGAAGCCGTTGCCGGCATCGTAGTTGTAGGTGATCTGGTTCAGTTCGTACGGGCCGTCATAGACCACGTCGTCGTTGATGACGTTGCCGGCATAGCCCATGTACAGGTTGTACTGAGAATCGAGCTTACCAATCGTGAAGCCGCCGAGGCTGATGTTGGCCCAGAGCAGCTTCGTGGTGGTCGAGCCGCCATCCTGCCAGTCGAAACGGTAGACTGTGTTGGTCTTCAGCGGACCGTATTCGGTGTCGCTTGCGGTGTCGATGCTCAGCTGAGCGCGGGTGTGCCACAGCGTGCCGTAACGGTCGGCCGGATTGTAGGCATTGTACCACTTGCCTTCGGTACGAACCATACCGCCGATCTTGAGGCAGGTTTCGGTGCCCGGGATGAAGAAGTAACCAGCGCCGTATGCGTCGCAGATGCGCACGTATTCGAGCGGTTCCGGCTCCGCGGCGACGATGGCGTCAGCTGCCTGAGCGCCGGAAACTGCCGCGAGAGCAGCAGCGGAGCCGAGAAGAAGGCTCTTGATGTTCATAAAAACTCCAATCCAATGTAGATTGGGCATAGGCTATCGCGCCGAAAAATCGACGTGCCTCAACCCTATCCCTGTTTAAAAACCCCGACTCGGGAGAAACGGGCCCCACCCGCTTCTGGTCTCTATTAAAGACGAACTCCTGCAAAGTTATATGATATATTTTTCCCTGGATGACTTTTCCGTGATTTTTAAATTCAAGTTGCATGAATGCAACATTCGCAAACAGAAATAATAAGTGTTGCGTAATATTGGCTGCGCAATAGTCATTTTCTGGTATAATAAGTCTTTATTTTCTTATTCGAATATTCTTGAATAATACTTTAATGGGTGTGCTGCGCCGGAAATGGCAGTCCGGCGCGTTCAGGCAATGATCAGCCCAGGCTCGCGACAACAGCGGGTCCTGAACTGCCAAGCAAGCGATAATTTATAGTCTGACTAGTATGAAACCGACCGCTTGGAAGCCGATCCGATGAGCCTGCTCAAGGCCGAGCCGACCATGATGCCCCAGAGGCCGCTGGTCATTCCGACGATGATATCGAACGTCGAGCCGTAATTGCCGCTTGTCAGAAAATGCGAGACGGAAAGCGCAAGGACGCTGCCGATCATCAGGAGGCAGGTGAAGGAGGGTGATTGCGGATAGGCAAGCCGGGCCAGCATGCCCGCCAGACAGAGCGCGCCGGCGCGCAATATGTCGAAGGGATTGCCTAAAGCGGCCTGCCAATTGAGATGGGCAAGCGTTACGCCGACGAGCGCCGCCAGATAGGTCCAGGCAATAATCTTCAAAAACCGGTCTGATATCATGCGCATATGGTATAGCAGCGGCACCTCGAAATGCCAGCCGGACGCTGCTGCGAAGGCCCGGCGCGCGTCGATTCAATGCGCACATTTTGTGTGGCTGCGAAACATTCTGTTGCGCCGCAGTGGGAATTTCAGCCGTTCTCCGTCTTCGATTTGCCGTCTTGCTGTGACGCAGCCGATGGTGATGCAGGCCGGAACAAGTCCAGCCCGCCGTTAAAACAGCCTCAGGCAGGTCGCGCAAAATTGTGTCTTCGGCTTTGCGATCACGACATGCGAAAAATCCAAGGAACGAATGCGGGAATCGCGAAAGCGCTCCACTCCTTTGTTTTTGCGCAATTCGGACGGAAACCGCTTTTTCCGGAATTGCTTTAGGCTTTCGACGTATGAAGCCTCTCCTCCTTCTCCTCCAGCCGTTCCAAATCTTCATCCGCCGTGTTCGGTGACGATGCGCGGCCAAGGAAGGAAAAGACCACCACCGCAGTTGTGACGGTAATGGCAGTCAAAAGCCACAACAGCGTGCCGAACGCATGGCTGTAGCTCTGCAGGAGCGCGTCATGCCCGATTGCCGGCACGTTCGAGGCGGCTGCGGCGAGATTGCCGGTGACGAGCTGTTGCGCAGTCTCCGCGGCGTGCTGTCCCGCCGCAGCTCTAAGCTTCGATTGGATGAAGGCGGAGAGAATGGCGCTGACGACGGCAAGCGCCACGCCTTCGCCGGCGACGCGGGTGGTGCTGAAAATGCCGGTTGCCATGCCGGCCCGTTCCTTTGGAACGACGCTGACGGCAAGCCCGTCCATCAGCCCCCAGGGCAGACTGATGCCGACACCGATCGTCAGCAGCGGGCCGATGAGTGCGGACGGAGCCGAACCGGCAGTAAAGTGGCTGAGCCAGAAAAGGCCAGCCGCCGAAATGACGAGGCCGGTGCCGCAGATCGCTGCGGGGCTGAACCAGCGGGTGAGAAGCCCGGCAGCGATCGGCAGGATGAGCAGTGGCGCCGAAAGCGCGACCATCATCCGCCCGGCCGCAATTTCGCTCATGCCTTCGATGCCGACGAAGCGCACCGGCAGCAGGATCAGCAGCACGACGAAGGCATAGGCCGGTGCGGCCGCCAGAAGCTGTACGCCGACGAAGCGCGGATAGCGAAACAGGCTGAGATCGAGCATGGGCCGCTTCACGACGCGCTCGATGATGCCGAAAGCGAGAAAGAGCAATGCAGCGCCGGCCAACAGGACGAGGACGAGCGGATCGCTCCAGCCGGTTTCCGGTGCGCGCAAGACGCCGTAGGTGAACAATGTCAGGGCGAGCGTGAAACTCAGCGCGCCGCGCCAATCCAGCCCAGTGGCATCTGGATCGCGGGACTCGCGCAGGAAGCGGGCGCCGAGGCCGAAGGCAAGCAATGCCAGCACGACCACAAGGAGAAAGATCGACGGCCAGCCGAAGGCATCGATCATCAGGCCGGAGGCGATCGGTCCGAAGGCGAGACCGACGCCGAAGCTGGAGCCGACGACGCTGAAGGCGCGCATTCGCGCCGACCCTTCGAACTCCTGAGCCAGCGAAGCCATGGCGCCGGAAAAGGCGGCAGCGGCGCCGAGCCCTTGCAAGGCCCTTAATATGTCAAACCAGACTATGTTGCCGGCGAGTGCCAGCCCCGCTGAGAACAGCGCGAAGCAGCCGACCCCGGTCAGGAAGATACGCCGCCGGCCAAAACTGTCGGCCAGCGCTCCCGATGCCATCAGGCAACTGCCGAAGGTCAGCATGAAGGCATTGGTGACCCAGTTGAGGGCGATCGGGCTGCCCCCGAGCGTGCGGCTGATGGCCGGCAAGGCGACGGCGGGACCGGTGAATGTGAGCGGCATCGCCGCCGCCGCGCAGCAGACAGCGACGAGTACGAAGAATTTCTCGGTCGGACTTGCGACCTTTATCTGTGGGGAGGTCATCGGATTACCGTGGGGTTCGAGCAAGGGAAGAAGCGGCAGGCAATTCTGAGAGTGATGCTGGCCAAAAGGCTGCCGCCTGCGCGCGTCGAATGACCTGAGGAAGATATATTTGCTGCAATCGGATGATAACTCGGCTATTTCTCCTTATATAGCGGAATAAAACTCTCGAATGGAGCGCGCCCATGGATCGTTTAAGCGGATTGACGGCTTTCGTTCGCACAGCGGATCTCGGCAGCTTTGCGGCAGCCGGACGCGTGCTCGGCCTTTCGGCATCCGCCGTCGGCAAGGCGGTCAGCAATCTCGAGCACCAACTTGGTGTCCGGCTGCTGCAGCGTTCCACACGGAGCATTCGGTTGACCGAGGAAGGGCGTCTCTTTCACGAACGCTGTCGCCGGGTGCTCGACGATCTCGAGGATGCGCAGGCCTCACTTGCACAGGCGGTTGCCGTACCGCGCGGGCGGCTGCGCGTCAGCGTGCCGATCGTCAGCTACCATTTCCTATTGCCTGTCGTGCCGGAATTCGTAGCCCGCTATCCGGAGGTCGAATTGGACATCGATTTCAACGACCGTATCGTCGATATGATCGAGGAGGGAGTCGATGTCGCCATCCGCAGCGGCGATCTGCCGGATTCGCGGCTGATATCGCGCACCTTGCGACCGTTTCAGATGTTGCTTTGCGCCGCGCCCGCCTATCTCGAACGCTTCGGCATTCCCGATTGCCCCCGCGCCCTCAACGAGCATCTGGCCATCCGGTTTCGGTTCCCTAACAGCGGCAAGCTGCAGGATTGGCCTCTGGCCATGCCGGAGGGCGAGCCGGATCTGCGCATGCGGACCGCCTTCTCCTGCAACAATATGGAGGCAGTGCGCGGAGCAACAGTCGCCGGCCTCGGCATCGGCTGCATGCCGGATTTTCTCGTGCGCAGTGCGCTTGCGGAAGGAAAGCTCAGAACCGTTCTCGACGATTTCATCGACGAACCCGGCCATTTCCATCTGCTCTGGCCGTCCAACCGCCATATGTCGCCTAAAGTCCGCGTTTTCGTGGATTTTTTAAGCGAGCGGTTATTTGCAAAGAGCTGTGATGTCTTGCCGGCGACGAATGCTGCCTGAGACACAGATCATCGTATTGGCTGAGGTTCGCTGCCAGCCCCATGAGATAATTTCAGAATTGCTCGAGAGGCAATTGTCGCGGGAGCTCGAGTTTGCGACGATATTTGCTCATGTGCAGACTGCCGGACGATCCGCCCGTGATCGCTAAATCTGGAAATCACGATGAGCCGCTTCTGGAGCCCTATTGTTCATTCCCTGACCCCCTATGTCGCCGGCGAGCAGCCGGCCACGGGCGGCATAACCAAGCTCAACACCAATGAGAGCCCTTACGGCCCTTCGCCGCTTGCCCTGGAGGCGATCTCGAAGGCGACATCCGACACGCTGCGGCTCTATCCGGATCCGACGGCGCGGGAGCTGAGAGTCGCAATTGCCGAAAGCTTCGGGCTCGACGAGGAGGAGGTCTTCGTCGGCAACGGATCGGACGAGGTACTGGCTCATACGTTCCAGGCGCTGCTCAATCATGAAGAACCTCTGCTTTTCCCCGACATTACCTACAGCTTCTATCCGACCTATTGCCGCCTCTATGGGATTGAGTTCCGGCAGGTTCCGGTCGATGCGGAGATGCGGGTCCGTCTCGAGGATTATCGCCAGCCCTGCGGCGCAATCATTCTGCCCAATCCTAACGCGCCGACAGGGATTGGTCTGCCGCTGGCTGATATCGAAAGCCTTCTTAAGGACCATCCCGATCAGGTCGTTGTCATCGACGAAGCCTATGTCGATTTTGGCGGCGAAAGCGCCGTTCCGCTTGTCCGACGCTATCCAAATCTCCTGCTGATCCAGACTCTGTCGAAGTCGCGCGGGCTTGCCGGCCTGCGTGTCGGTTTCGCGGTCGGGCAACGGCCGCTCATCGAGGCGCTGGAAAGGGTCAAGGACAGCTTCAACTCCTATCCTCTCGACAGGCTCGCTTTGGCCGGCGCGGTCGCAGCCTGGAAAGATCGCGACTGGTTTGAACGCCACCGCGCCATGATGATCGCCAGCCGCGAGCGCTTGGCCGCCGCACTCAAGGCGCTCGGCTTTCACGTCCTTCCATCATCCGCGAATTTTCTCTTCGCGCGGCATCCGAACCGAGCAGGTGCGGAGCTCGCGGCAGAGCTGCGGAGCCGGAACATTCTGATAAGACGGTTCTCGGCGGATCGTATCAGCGATTTCCTGCGTATCAGCATCGGTACGGATGAGGAATGCGATCGGCTGGTGGCGGCGCTCGGCGAGATATTGCCTTGACTGGCAGCCTCGGAAAGGCGGCTCCGAGGCTTGTTGTTAAAGTCGAGGGACGGCTTGCAATCCGACCAACCGCAGCCCGTTGGCGCCGCTAAGCGACAAATGAAAAAGGCGGCCGGGCAAAGCCCGCCGCCCTGTTCTTTGATGCGGTGGCGATCAGATGTCGCTTGCCGCGTTCGCCCAGATTTCCGCGGCCTGCGCGGCGGTCACGCGACGCACATCCGTTTCGTCGCGACGGCTGGCGAAGAGCTCGCTTGCCATGATCTGCTCGGCGAGATCGGCGGGCAGGGAGAGGAGAACGCGCTGGCCATCCTTGTGAATGCCGCCAACATCGGAACGCTTGCCGGTGATCATGCCGCCCGCAACCGTGTTGTTGCTTTCGGGATCGATCAGGATGAAGGAGCCGGTCGAGCGGTTCTGCTCATAGGGGTCGAAGATGGCGCTCTCATCGAAAGACAGGCGAACCTTGCCGATGGCGTTCATCCAGAGCGCTTGCGCCGGTGCCCAGGCGCCGGTCTTCAGCTCAAGCTGGGCGATCGGCTGCACCTGAACGCGCTGGCGGCGGCTGCCGCTCTTCAGCCAGTAACGCTTGCCAGGCTCGATACCTTCCGGCTGCAGCGCGACGATCTGCGCATCGAAGGAGAGGCCGGTCTGCGGCTGGCTGTCGATGGCGACGATCATGTCGCCGCGCGATACGTCCATCTGGCGGTCGAGAACGAGGGTGATGGCGTCGCCTGCGACCGCCGCGTTGCGCACCAGATCGAATGTGACGATCTTCGAGACATTGGCGACCATGCCCGACGGCAGGATCATGACGCTGTCACCCGGTTTGACCGAGCCACCCGCAACCGTGCCCTGATAGCCGCGGAAGCTCTCGCCGGGGCGGGAAACGCGCTGCACCGAAAGGCGGAAGCCAACCGTCTGCGCCGAGCGCACCGTCGCCAGTTCCAGCGTTTCGACCAGCGTCGGGCCGGTGTACCACGGCATGGCTGCCTGGCCGGAATAGACCACGTTCTCGCCCTTCAGCGCTGACATGGGGATGGCGGTGATCTGCTTCACCCCAAGCGACAGGGCAAACTCGCGGAAGTCGTTGGAGATCTTGTCGAAGCCGGCGCGGTCGTAATTCGTCAGGTCGATCTTGTTGACGGCCAGCACGAACTGCTTGATGCCGAGCAGCGACGCGATCGTCGCATGGCGGCGGGTCTGCTCGAGAATGCCCATGCGTGCATCGACCAGCAACACGGCGAGGTCGGCGGTCGAGGCACCGGTTGCCATGTTACGCGTATACTGCTCGTGGCCGGGCGTGTCGGCGACGATGAAGGAGCGTTTGTCGGTCGAGAAATAGCGATAGGCGACATCAATGGTAATGCCCTGTTCGCGCTCGGCCTGCAGGCCGTCGAGCAGCAGCGCGAAGTCAGGCAGGCCAAGGTCGTTCTGCTTGCCGGTGGAGTCGCGCTGCAGCGTGGCGGCCTGGTCTTCCTTGACCGCCTTGGTATCCCAGAGAAGACGTCCGATCAGCGTGGATTTGCCGTCATCGACGCTGCCGCAGGTGATCAGGCGAAGCGGGCGCGAGTCGCGAACTGCCTTGGCCGGCTCCGCGGCAGGCCCAACAGCAGGAATTGTGACGACGTTTGCGTTTACAGTCATCTCAGAAATATCCTTCACGCTTCTTCTTTTCCATGGAGCCGGACTGGTCGCGGTCGATGGCGCGGCCCTGACGTTCGGAAACCGTGGCGATCTCCAGCTCTGCAATAATCTCTTCAAGGGTCGTGGCGGTGGAGCGGATGGCTCCGGTCAGGGGGAAGCAGCCGAGCGTGCGGAAGCGGATCAGCTCCTCGCGCTTGGTCTCGCCGGGCAGCAGCTCCAGCCGCGGATCGGCCGCCATGATCATCATGCCGTCGCGCTCGACGATCGGGCGCTTCGCCGCGAAATAGAGCGGGACGATCGGGATTTCTTCGGCCTGGATGTAACGCCAGATATCGACTTCGGTCCAGTTGGAGAGCGGGAAGACACGAACGCTTTCACCCTTGCGGATCTGGCCGTTATAGATGTTCCAGAGTTCCGGGCGCTGGTTGCGCGGGTCCCAGCGGTGGTCGGGCGTGCGGAAGGAGTAGATGCGCTCCTTGGCTCGCGATGCCTCTTCGTCGCGGCGGGCGCCACCGAAGGCGGCGTCAAACTGGCCGGCATCCAGCGCATGGCGCAGCGCCTCGGTCTTCATGATGTCGGTATAGCGGGCCGAGCCATAGGTGAAGGGTGTGATATTCTCGGCCTTGCCGCGCGGATTGATATGTTCGATTAGGTCGAGATCGTACTTCTTCACGATCTCGTCGCGGAAAGTGATCATCTCGGCGAATTTCCAGCCGGTGTTCACGTGCAGCAGCGGGAAGGGGACGCGGCCGGGATAGAAGGCCTTGCGCGCCAGATGCAGCAGCACCGAGGAATCCTTGCCGATCGAATAGAGCATCACGGGACGCTCGAATTCGGCCGCAACCTCGCGGAAAATATGGATCGCTTCGTTTTCCAGCGCCTTCAGATGCGGATCGAGCGGCGGCTTGACGCTTTGCGGATTGGAGATTTCCGTATCCGGACGGCTATCGGGCATTTATCACTCCAGAACTTTCACATGTCCCGGCCGAAATTTGGCCGGAAAGAATGGATGCATTGGTTCCCCAGATATCGGCGGCGTGCGGGACGCGCTTCAGATCGATGCCGGGAACCGGCGGGCTTTCATTGTGCGGCGGCAGTGCCTTCTTCGTGAACATGCAGACCGCATTCGCGCTTTTCGTCATTTTCCCACCACCAACGGCCGGCACGCTCCGGCTCGCCTGGCTTGATCGCCCGGGTGCAGGGCTCGCAGCCGATCGAGGGATAGCCGCGCGCGTGCAGCGGATTTACTGGAACGCCGTTGTCGGCAACATAGGCGTGGATGGTATCGATGTCCCAATCGGCCAGCGGATTGACCTTGATGAGGTTGCGTTCGGGGTCGAACTCCACAAACGGCGTATCGGCACGGTTGGCGGACTGGCCACGTCGCAGGCCGGTGATCCAGACGCCGGCACCTGAAAGTGCACGCGCAAGCGGCTTCAGCTTGCGCACGCCGCAACAGGCATGCCTGGCTTCCACGCTTTCATAGAAACCGTTCAGACCGTATTTTTCCGCATAAGCGTCGATATCTGCCTGTTCCGGTTCATAGCGGACGATATTGATATCGTACTGGCTTTCCGTCTCGCCGATTAGGGCAAGCGTTTCCGGAAAGAGGCGGCCGGTCTGAAGCGTTGCCACTTCGATCGGCAGGCGATGATTTCCGATCTCCGCCGTAATGACCTGATCTTCAATCCCGAGAGACGTCGTGAACACCGCACGGCCACCGAGGCCGGCGACGAGAGACAGGCGGCCAGCAAGATCGAGCGATGCGAGCTTGCTGTTGAGCGTCGCGGCCTCTTCAATGGATGTAATGGCAGTCATGGGGTCCTGTCCTGATGTTGCCGCAAGTATCGCAGCTTGCAACGGCGGCGGACAGAAAAATAGATTTCGAAAGGAAGCGGCTGGAGAGTAAATATCTCCATGAAGCCGCACCCGATAAGGAAAAGCGACCGCCTCGGCTGTTAACCAAGGCGTTTTGCCGCCGGATGCGGCCTTCCCGAAGCACTTGATATGGCTCGCCATCTTTAAGTGCTTGCTTTAATGTCTATAGAAATAGTAGAGTTACACATAGCTTGTCAAACGGAAATCGGAAGTGATGCTCAAAATGATGCGCTGCAGTGGATTTTGCGCTAAACTATGGGCATAGCGACGAAGAATGATAACAAGTTTGGGTTGCTGGCGTTTCCTGGCATTGCGCCATGGGTGTGAGTGCTTCGAAATTGCCCCGGGGGACGAGGGCTGAGAAGTTCTATAGCGGACCGGCCGAACCGATCGGCCGAACGTACTGCATGTGTGTGTGAAGCGGTTCGAAATGATTACTCAGAAAGCAAAGTATGCGCTGCGGGCGTTGTCTGCCTTGGCCCAGTCCGAGGCGGGCGAGCCGATGATGATTTCCGAGATCGCCGCCCAGCAGAAGATCCCGAAGAAGTTTCTGGAACAGATCCTTCTCGACCTGAAGCATCAGGGCATCGTCATCAGCCGCCGCGGCAAGCAGGGCGGCTATCTCCTGCGCAAGCCGGCAAACGAGATCACCTTCGGGGAGATCCTGCGGGTCATCGATGGGCCTCTGGCGCCGCTGCCCTGTCTGTCGCTCACCGCTTACCGCCGCTGCGACGATTGCGATGGCGAGCAAACCTGCGAAATCCGCCATGTCTTTGCCCGGGTGGCGGATGCGACCCGCAAGGTGCTGTTCTCAACGACGATCGCCGATGCGGTCGCCCAGCCGGAGGGCGCTGAAGTCACGAGGCTGATGGCGTAGGCCAAGTCAAAGAAGGCGCACCGCTGTCATTCCTAAAATAGCGGGCTGCCCTCTCAACCGGCGGCGTGTTCCTCGCTGCCTTCTTTTTCCATGGCTCGACGGGCACGGATGGCTGCCGCGATGAAGACGCGGGACAGCCCGTGGTACAATGGCTCGCGTGACAGCAATCGCGAGGTGACATAGCCGATCATCGATACCGCCATGATCGGGATAACGGCCTGGTGATCGCCGGTCATTTCCAGAATGATGACGAAGGCGGTCATCGGCGCCTGAACGACGCCTGCGAAATAGCCCGCCATGCCGAGGATTGCGGCAAGTGCCACGCCGCCGCCGACCAGCGTGCCGACCGTGCTGCCGAAGCCGGCGCCGATCGAGAGCGATGGCGCAAAAATGCCGCCGGGAATACCTGAGATCATCGACAGGAATCCCGCCACCAGCTTCTCGACAAAAAAGAGCGGCGGCAGCGCATGTCCTTCCACCGCACCGCGGGCCTGCTGATAGCCGGTGCCGAAGGTCTGGCCGCCGGAGAGCACGCCAATGGTGGCAACGGCGAGACCGCATAAGCCGGCAAGGATCAGCATGCGTTTGAGCGGCTGCGGCTGTGCCCAGCGGCGGATGCGGATGCCGGCAAAAAGCGCCAGGCCGCTGAAAGTGGCGCCGAGCGCGCCACCACCGACGCCGCAGATCAGCATGACGATCCAGTCCCGAAACATCGTCGGGGCTGCGTCGGCCGTGCCGAAATAATTGTAGCTGCCGGAAAGGCCGAGTGCCGCAAGGCCGGACAGGATGACCGCCATCAGGACAAGGCCATTGGCGCGGGATTCATAGGTGCGGCTCATCTCCTCGATGGCAAAGACGATACCGGCAAGCGGCGTGTTGAAGGCGGCCGCGATACCGGCAGCGGAGCCTGCGAGAATGAGCCCCTTTGCCTGCGCCATGCCGCCGAAGCGTGCGGCGGCCAGCATGAAGGACGCGCCGACCTGCACCGTCGGCCCCTCGCGGCCGATCGAGGCGCCGCTCAAGAGGCCCAATATGGTCAGCACGATCTTGCCGAAGGCGAGCCTGAGCGACAGCAGTTTCGTGCGGTCCTCCTCATGAGGCAGATGCCGCGCAGCAATCGCCTGCGGAATGCCGCTGCCTTGCGAATTGGGAAACAGGGTCGCTGCCAGATAGGCCGAAAGCACGAAGCCGAGCGGGGTCAGCAGAAGCGGCAGCAGCGACATCCACTCGCCTGACTGGGTAAGGCCGGTAAAAGTCCGCTGCGCCAGATCGGCGAGCTTGGCAAAGCCGACGCTGATCACGCCGATCGCGAAAGCTCCCGTCCAGAACACCAGGCGCGGCCGCCAGAGATTGAAAGAGCCCCATAAAACACGGGAACGGCGGAGCAGTTTGGACTTGCGGTAAATAGGGGGCATATGTGACCGGCGGATTGATGGACGGGTCTTTGGGGACTCTGTTCGGGCAATCTGCTTAACAACGACGTCTTAAGATACTCACACTGCCTTACAGAGCTTCACTTTGCTGGCGTCTCTTTGCGCCCCCTGGGCATTGACGTCAACATTTTATATGCAGTGATCTGCCGCCCATCAGCGATCGCTCGTCTCCCACCTCGGATTGATCCAAGGCTCCTGGTTCGAACGCGCCAGCCTCGGCTTGCCGAGAATATGGTCGGCCGCCTTTTCGCCGGTCATGATGGAAGGGCCATTCAGGTTGCCGTAGGTGACGTGCGGGAAGATCGAGCTGTCGGCGACGCGCAGGCCATCGACACCGATGACGCGCGTGTCGGGATCGACCACCGCCATTGGGTCGTCTTTCGAGCCCATCTTGCAGGTGCCGCAGGGGTGATAGGCGCTTTCCAGGTGCTCGCGCAGGAAGGCGTCGATCTCATCGTCGGTCTGAACGTTGGCGCCCGGCTGGATCTCCGCGCCGCGATAGTCGTCGAAGGCCTTCTGCCCGAAGATCTCGCGGGTGAGGCGCACGCAATGGCGGAATTTTTCCCAGTCCTCCGGATGGCTCATATAGTTGAAGCGGATCACCGGATCGGCCTTCGGGTCGGAGGAGCGCAGTGTCACGTTGCCGCGCGACTTCGACAGATTATAGCCGACATGCACCTGGAAGCCGTGGCTCTTCGCCGCCGCCTTGCCGTCATAGCTGATGGCAACAGGCAGGAAATGATACTGGATATCCGGCTGCTTGACGCCTGGCGCGGAGCGCAGGAAAGCGCAGGCCTCGAACTGGTTCGAGGTGCCGAGCCCCTTCTTGAAGAAGAGCCACTGCGCCCCGACGACGCCCTGCATGTACCAGGGCAGCCAGGAATATAGCGATACCGGCTTCAGGCTGGTCTGCTGGAAATAAAATTCCATATGGTCCTGGAGATTGGCGCCGACGCCCGGCCGGTCGACCTTCACCTCGATGCCCATGTCGCGCAGATGCTGCGCAGGCCCGATGCCGGAGAGCATCAGCAGCTTCGGCGAATTGAACGAGGAGGCGGAGACGACCACCTCGCGGTTCGCCTTGATCACCTCGATCTTGCCGTCCCGCTCCACTTCGACTCCCGTCGCGCGGCCGTTCTCGATGACGATCTTGCGGGCGAAGCAGCGGATGAGCATGACATTCGGCCGCTTCAGCGCAGGCTTGAGATAGGCGGTCGCCGCAGACCAGCGCCGGCCCATCCACGTCGTCTGCTCCATCAGGCCGAAGCCTTCCTGCTTGCTGCCGTTATAATCCTCAGTCGCCTCGAAGCCCGCCTGCTTGCCGGCTTCGATAAAGGCGTGGAAGAGCGGGTTGCGGGCATCGCCGCGGCGCACATGCAGCGGGCCGTCCGTGCCACGCCATCCCTCTTCGCCGCCATGCGAATGCTCCATCCGCTTGAAGTAGGGCAGCACGTCCGCATAGGCCCAGCCTTGCGCGCCGAGCTCCTCCCAACGATTGAAATCCTCCGCATGGCCGCGCACATAGACCATGCCGTTGATCGAGGAGGAGCCGCCGATCACCTTGCCACGTGGGGCGGTGATGCGTCGGTTGTTGAGCTGCGGCTCGGGCTCGGAGAGATAGCCCCAATTGTAGCGGTCCATGCTCATCGGCCAGGCAAGTGCTGCCGGCATCTGGATGAAGGGCCCGAAATCGCTGCCGCCGAACTCCAGGACGATAACCGAATGCTTGCCGTCCTCCGACAGGCGGTAAGCCATGGCGGAGCCGGCCGAGCCCGAGCCGACGATGACGAAATCTGCTTGTTGCATATTTATCTCCCTGTGGCCGCCCCGATCCTTCGAGGCCCGCCTTTGGCGGGCACCCTCAGATGAGACGGATCATCGTCCGAGCTTGCGATTGGTGGCTCTCTTCCTCACCCTGAGGTGCCGCCAGGGGCGGCCTCCAAGGGCGAGGTCGAGCCCCGAGGTTGCGTCAATAAGGCGCCTGTACCGGTCCCATGCCGACATAAACGGTCTTCAATTCCGAATAGTGCTCCAGCGCTGCCAGCGAATTCTCTCGGCCGAAGCCGGATTGCTTGGAGCCGCCGAAGGGGATTTCGACCGGGCAGAGATTATAGGTGTTGATCCAGAGCGTGCCGGCCTCAAGCTGGTCGACGACGCGGTGGGCGCGGGTAAGGTCAGCAGTAAAGACGCCGCCGGAGAGGCCGAATTCGGTAGCGTTGGCACGGGCAATCACCTCGGCCTCGTCATCGAAATCGAGAACGCACATGATCGGCCCGAAAATCTCCTCGCGGGCGATCGTCATGTCGTCGGTGACGTCGGCAAACACGGTCGGCTGGATGTAGTAACCTTCGCCCGCGACATTGTTCGGTATGCCGCCGCCGGTCAGCAGTGTCGCACCTTCGGCCTTGCCCTTTTCGATGTAGGAAAGCACCTTCTCGCGCTGCGCCCAGGAGACCATCGGGCCGATCTGCGTTGCCTCGTCCATCGGGTCGCCGATCAGCATGGCGTCGGTGCGCGCCTTCAGGCGCTGCAGGAATTCGGATTTGATCTTGCGGTTGACGAAAACGCGTGTGCCGTTCGAGCAGACCTGGCCTGTTGAATAGAAATTGCCAAGCATTGCTCCGCCGATGGCGCTGTCGATATCGGCATCGTCAAAGACGATCAGCGGTGACTTGCCGCCAAGTTCCATGGTGACATGCTTGAGGTTGCCCGCAGCAGAAGCCGCCACCTTGCGGCCCGTCGGCACCGAGCCGGTCAGCGACACCTTAGCAACGTCTGGATGGTTGATGAGCAGCGGCCCGGTTTCGCGATCGCCCTGGATGACGTTGTAGAGGCCTTTCGGCAGCCCTGCCTCGATCAGGATCTCGGCGATCTTGAGAGCTCCAAGCGGCGTGTTTTCCGAAGGCTTGAACACCATGGCGTTGCCGGCGACCAGCGCCGGCGCACCCTTCCAGCAAGCGATCTGTTGCGGGTAATTCCAAGCGCCGATGCCGACGCAGACGCCGAGCGGCACCCGCTTGGTATAGGCGAAATCGCCGCCGAGCGGGATGTAGGAGCCGTTGAGGCCGGCTGCCGCGATGCCGCCGAAGAATTCGAAGCTGTCGGCGCCGGAGGTGGGGTCGGCGACAATGGTTTCCTGAATCGGCTTGCCCGTATCCAGCGTCTCCAGCTCGGAAAGTTCGCGGTTGCGCTCGCGCATGATCTCGGCCGCCCGCTTCAGGATGCGGCCGCGCGCCGTCGGGCTCATGGCGGCCCATTCCGGCTGCGCGCGCTTGGCGCTGGCGATCGCCTTTTCGACAATGGCGGGTGTTGCCGCGTGCAGGCGGGCGATCACCTCGCCGGTCGCTGGATAGATGCTTTCGATAACGGTACCGTCGGTGTCCTCGACATATTCTCCGTCGATGAAATGCGAGGCTTTCGGTTGTGCGCGCATTATAGAACCCTCAGTTCTTCGTAGGACACCATGACATGCTCTTGGAAAGCAGGTCGCTCGGTGAGGTTTTCGTAGTAGCGCCGCAGCCGCGGATGGTCAGGGCGCCGGATGTCGATGTCGAAATAGCGATAGAGAACGTGCCCGAATTGTATGTCGGCAAGCGTCAGATTATCGTCGGCGAGGAAGCGGTGCCGTCCGAACTGCGACTCGGCGATGTCAAGCTTCGCGGCCAGCGCGGCAACTGCCCCAACGATCGCCTTCTCGTCTCTGAGGGCAGGGGCCGTGCGCACCACCCGCCAGAACACCGGACCGGTGAAGTTCAGAGCGATGTTGATCTTCGCCCATTCGGCCCATTTGTCGATCTGGGCGCGCTGCCGCGCATCCTTCGGCCAGACGGCATCCTCGCCATATTGAGTGGCGAGGTAGCGCAGGATGGCGCCGGTTTCCCATAGCGGCTCGCTATCGCCGTCCCGCAACACCGGGACGGTGCCGTTCGGGTTCATCGCCAGGAACTCCGGCGTGTCGTTGACGCCATAGGTAAAGCCCGCATCGATGCGGTGATAGGCAAGACCGAGCTCGCCGATGCACCACATCAGCGCCTGCACGTTGGATGACGATTTGCGGCCCCAGACAGTCAGCATGGTCTTTAGCCTCTCAACGCGTTGAGATGGGTCGTCAGATAGTCTTCGGTCAGCGCGATCGATGCTTCGGTGCTGATCGGCGCCGACCTGAGGCCTTGGCGGATATAGAGGCCGTCGATCATCGCGGCCGCACCCTCGGCGATTCGCCCCGCGTCGCCAGCCGGGCACAGGGCCTTGAGGTTGGCGACCAGATTCGAATGCAGCCGGCGCGCGTAGATCACGAGAAAGCGGCGCGTCTCTTCCGAACGCTGCGCCTCGGCGTAGAAGGCCAGCCATGCGGCGATCGTCTCAGGCGCGAACTGATCGGCCTGGAAGCTGACGCGGATGACGGCCGAAAGCTTTTCGCGCGGCGTTTTCGCGGCCCGTAGCGCAGTCACGACGCTGTCGCGCAGCCGCTGTAGATGCACGCGGACGGTCTCGATCAGTAACTGTTCCTTGCTGCCGAAATAATGATGCGCAAGGGCAGGGGAAACGCCGGCCTGCTTGGCGATCTCGGACATGGTGACGGTCAGCGAGCCGTGATCGCCGATCACGCGCATCGCAGCGTCCACCAGCGCCTTCCGGCGCACCGGTTCCATTCCCACTTTCGGCATTTTTCATCCCCAAGATCAGAATGCAATGTATTTTTGATTGACTGATCAATCAATAAAAAAATCACGCGCCGGATGATCCCAGACGAAAAACCGGTTGCCTCTTTCCGGGAAGCATTTCTGTGCCATACTTCCCGAGAGGAGGAGGTGCAGTCATGGTCGATATTCTTGATGAAGTTCCCCCATCCGCGATGCGCGACAAATGGGGATGGTTTGTCGGGCTCGGCATATTGCTGCTGATCTGCGGCGGCATCGCCCTTGGCAATCTGTTCATCGCCACCGTCGCTTCGGTCTATTATATCGGCATGCTGATGCTGATCGGCGGCGTCGTGCAGTTGGCCCATGCCTTTCAGGTCAGGGGCTGGGAACATATCCTGTTTTGGGTGCTAAGCGGCCTTCTCTATACGGTTGCCGGTGTACTTGCCTTCGCCAATCCGCTGCTGGCTTCCGAAGCATTGACCCTGTTCCTCGCCATCGCGCTGCTCATTGCCGGCACGTTTCGTGTCTGGGTCGGACGCAAACTGAAGCCGCAGCGGGGCTGGGTCTGGATCGTCATCAGCGGTCTTGCGACCGCTGCCGCCGGCATCGCGATTGCCCTCGGCTGGCCGATCAACAGCCTTTGGATTCTTGGTCTTTTCCTGGCCTTTGATCTGATTTTCCAGGGGTGGACGCTGGTGGTCTTCGGCCTTGTGCTCAGGCGGTAGGGCACCGCCTGAAAGGGGTAACGGACTGCTACTTTTTGACAAGGAGCGTGAGCGGCGTTACTCTTTGGTCCACTGCCGTCTAGGGCGGAATGGCGTCAAATTGATGTAGCGACCGTGCCATTATCTGGAGCGCGCATGTCTGAGGGACATGCCATGGAGGCACCGGTCGAGGCCGCGGAACATATCTCCAGCGAGAATTCCGCTTGATAACGTCAAGGGAGGAATATCATGCCGATGGTAACGGTTTCCATCTCTCCGCTTCAGGCTGCCGGCATTCGCGCCGCTATCGACAACGGCACCTATGCCTCGAGCAGCGAAGTTGTGCGGGAGGCGCTGCGCATGTGGGATGCGGCCCGTAAGCGTGGCGATATTTGCGATGTGCCGCATGCCGCCAACGACATCGCCGAGACGGCAAGGGACAGTCGTTGCGTTGCAGACATGTTCGCCGACTATGAGGCGGAACGGCATTCGCACAGCTAGCTTCGGAGTCCCGGGGCGGCGCATCCAAGCCGTCCGTTTTTTCGTCTCCGCGAATGGTTAACATTGCTTTACCATTCATGAAACTTTCACATACGGGAAAGGTTTCGTTGACGCTTATGACGCATCTTGGGTCGAAATCGTGGTAAATCCAAAGTTTTACTAAAATAAATTAGATCAGAATCCGCAAGTGGAGATGGGCATGTCTTTGACTGCCGCAGTCGAGCCGGGCGTATTGCGCCGGTATGCCAGCGACCAGATTGTCACTCTCGCAAAACTCGTGATCGAAAATGCATTTCAGCCGATCGTTGAGGCCGGCACCGGCGCTGTTTTCGGCTATGAATCCCTGATGCGCGGGCAAGAACGCATCGGCTTCAACAGCCCGATCGATATACTCGACGAGGCCGAACGCACCGGCCAGCTTTTTGGGCTGGAGCAGATGATCACAAGCCGGGCTTTGGCGAAATTTGCCACGCTGCCCAATATCGCTACCGCAACCCTTTTTCTCAATCTGGATGTCCGGCTGATTCCGCAGGGTGCGATATTGGTCGATAGCCTGTTGCAGCACATGAGAAAGGCCGGTCTTTCCCCGTCTTCCGTCTGCTTCGAATTCTCCGAGCGTTTCGATAATACGATCGTGCCGGAGTTTTCCGCGCTTGTCGGCAAGATGCGCGATGCGGGCTTCAAGCTGGCGATCGACGACTTCGGTGTCGGCCATGGCGAAATGAAGCTTCTGTCCGATTACCCGGTCGATTACCTCAAGATCGACCGGCATTTCATCGTCGATATCGATCGCAGCGCCCGCAAGCGCCATATCCTCAGAAATCTCGTAAATATCGCCCATGTCCTCGGCACGCGCGTTATCGCCGAGGGCATCGAAACCGAGGCGGAGTTCCTGACCTGCCGGGAATTCGGTGTCGATCTCGTGCAGGGCTGGTTCATCGCGCGGCCAACCGTACTCGTCAACGAACTGAAGCCGAGCTTTCCGCACCTGCAGGATCTCGGCAAGGCAGTGCGCAACAGCCAGTCGCTCGATGAAATCCTTATCCGCAAGCAGATCGAGGTGCTGCCGACGATCCGCGAAAGCGACAGTATCGACAGCGTTTTCGAACTCTTCCGCCGCAATCCGCGCCGAGCCTATTTCCCGGTCGTCAACGCCAATGACGAGCCGCGCGGTATTATCCACGAGTACCAGCTCAAGGAATATATCTATCAGCCCTTCGGCCGCGACCTGCTGAAAAACAAGGTCTACGAGCGTTCCATTTCGCATTTCGTCGAGATGGCGCCGATCGTCGGGCTCGATTCCGATGCCGATACGCTGATGACGATTTTCGCCAATATGGAAAGCAGCGATTGCCTGATCGTGACCGAAGGCACGCACTATGCCGGTATCGTCTCCGCTGCCTCTCTCATCAAGGTCATCAACGAGAAGCAGCTGAAGATCGCCCAGGACCAGAATCCGTTGACCGGCCTGCCGGGCAATCGTGCGATCCACGACTTCATGCAGAATGCCGGCCGAGATGGCGATGAGATCAGGCATTTCTGCTATTGCGACTTCGATAATTTCAAGCCGTTCAATGACGCTTACGGCTTCCATCTCGGCGATCATGCCATTTCATTGTTCGCCGCGCTGATGCGCCGCTATTTCTTTGCCGAACGCCATTTCCTCGGTCATGTCGGCGGTGACGACTTCTTTATCGGCGTCACCGGCTGGGACAGGCAAGAGCTTCACGAAGTTCTGGATCGGCTGCTTGCCGATTTCCATGCCGATGTTCTCGAACTTTATTCGGTGGAGGATCGTGCCGCTGGCCGCATTCGCGGTCATGACCGCAGCGGTGCCGAGGCGGAATTCCCGTTGATGCGCTGCTCGATCGGCATCCTGCAACTGCCCGAGGGGCTGGTGATCGACAACATCAATCGGGTCAGCACCTCCATCGCCGGCATCAAGGCGAAGGCGAAGGAAAGCGCGATCGGCGTCGCGTTTCTTGGCCTGACCGAGACGAATTGACGCCCTCTCGCAATCGATCCTTTTCAAGCGCCTTGCGCTAAACTATCTCCACTGCTTTGCTGGGAGAGGAGATTGCGCCATGCACCTGCCGTCTGAAATGCGTTTCGTGGATCTGCCATCCTTCGGCGGGCCTGAGGTCATGATCATCGGCCGCAAGCCTCTGCCGGTCCTGAAGCCGGGCGAGATCCTGGTTCGCGTGGAGGCTGCGGGCGTCAACCGGCCGGACGTGGCGCAACGGCAGGGCACCTATCCTCCTCCGAAGGAGGCAAGCCCTATCCTGGGTCTCGAAGTGGCCGGCGAGGTTGTGGACGTCGCGCCCGGCGTGACCGAATTCGCCATCGGCAACAGGATCTGCGGCCTCGCCAATGGCGGCGGCTATGCGGAATATTGCGTGCTTCCCGCCGGCCAGGCGCTCCGTTTCCCGAATGGTTATGATGCCGTGCGCGCAGCCGCGCTCCCCGAGACTTTCTTTACCGTCTGGGCCAATCTCTTCCAGATGGCGGGCCTCACCGAAGGCGAGACTGTGCTGATCCACGGCGGCTCCAGCGGTATCGGCACGACGGCGATCCAGCTTGCCCGCGCGTTCGGCGCAACGGTCTATACGACCGCCGGCTCGCAGGAAAAATGCGAGGCCTGCGAGAAACTCGGCGCCAAGCGGGCCATCAATTACCGGCAGGAGGATTTCGCCGAGGTCATCAAGGCGGAAACGGAACACGGCGTTGATGTCATCCTCGATATGATCGGCGCGGCCTATCTGGAAAAGAATCTGGCCTCGCTCGCCCGCGACGGCTGCCTTTCGATCATTGCCTTTCTCGGAGGCGCTGTCGCAGACAAGGTCAATCTTCAGCCGATCATGGTGAAAAGGCTGACGGTGACCGGATCGACCATGCGCCCGCGAACGGCGGAGGAAAAGCGGGCCATCCGCGACGACCTTCTCTCGCAGGTCTGGCCGCTGCTGGACGAGGGTGCGATTGCCCCGGTCATTCACAGGGTCTTTTCCTTCGACGACGCGGCCGAAGCGCATCGGCTGATGGAAGGCGGCGACCACGTCGGCAAGATCATGCTGAAGCTGGCTTGATCGTGAAGGACAGAGCGATCGCGATCAGACCTGGCAAGGCCATCACAGCGTAGAGCCAGGCCGCGGCCGAGAGGCTGCCGGCGATACCGCCGGGATGAGTGAGGCCGGCGCCGTTGACGATGACGCCGGTGAGTGCGGCACCGAACGCACCGCCCAGCGACTGCGTCATGGAAATTGCAGCCGAAGCCTTGTCCTGCTCGGCCTTTCGGGCAATGCCGATGATCCTGGTCACCAGATGCGCCCAGCCGAGACCGACACCGAAGCCCATCAGGAACATGGTGATGACGGCAGGCGCGAACTCCGCGAGTTGGACGAAGGGCGTTGCGGTTGCCAGGAACGGGATCAGCGATGCTGTTGCTGCTGTCTCCAGTATGCAGCCGGTTATGATGGCGATTGCCGCCTGTCTTCCCGAAAACGATGCGCTGAAGAAAGCCGCGATTGTCCAGCCCATTGCGACCAGCGCGACGAGGTAGCCCGAGATCAGTGGCGTTACGCCGTGGAGTGTCTGCAGGAAATACGGAATGTAGATGTCGCTTGTCAGCACCAGCATCAGCGTGAATATCGTCAGATAGAGCCGCGCGATCGGATTGCCGAGCATGACGGCACCGTAGGGAAGGAGCCGCACCTCGCTCTTGCGCTCGATCATAACCATCGTTGCCACGAGTACGATCGATGCTGCCATCAATACGACCTTGTAGGGTCCGTGGTCGATCGTGCCGGCAATGCTGACGAACAGGACTGCGGCAAGCAGAAGTATGATCTGGATCAGCGGTGTTCGAGTGTCGATCCGGTCATCCGCGACGTCGGGCAGGAGCCAGCGCCCGGAAATCGCCATGAGGACAGTCAGCGGCACGAGGATGATGAAGGCTTCCCGCCAGGCACCACCGGCGGCGAAGAGGCCGCCGAGCGTCGGTCCGAGCACCGTCGCCACACCCCAGATGGCAGCGTAAAGCGTCGACGCTCTGCGCCAGAGCAGTTCGGGATAAACGAAGCGGATGAAGGCATATGCAAGGCCGGACAGCATGCCGGAACCATAGCCCTGAATTGTGCGGCCGATGAGCAGCACCGGCATGGCCGGCGCCAGGGCGCAGGCCATGCTGCCGATGCCGAAGATAAGCGCCGCCACGACGTAGACGGCACGCAGACCCATGCCCTTCGGCCGGGTCGCGACCGTGATCGATCCGAGTACGCCGGCGGCGACGAAAAGCGTCGTCATCCATGAGAAGAGTTCCAGGCCACCGATGTCCCTTACGATCGAAGGGGCGATCGTGGCGGTGATGTAGGATTCGACGGCATAAAGCGTGACGCCGCCGCCAAGCATCAGCGTTGCCGGCAGTAGTCTCGGCGAGAACAGCGTGAAGATGGAGGCTGATTTGAGGGAGGCGGTGTTTTCGATGCTGGACATCGGACGATCCTCGGTATTTTCCCTAGCGGTTGATTATTTTCCAAGTTATAGTTTGGAAAATTGCATGGCCGCCTTATTAAAACAAGACAAAACTTGGAAAAATGCGTCAGTCACCCGTCAATCGAATCCTGATCCTGTTGAAAACCGAGGGACCGCAACTGGCGGCCACCATCGGTGGCGCGCTCGGCATATCGTCCGAGGCGGCACGTCAGCAGTTGACGAAGATGGCGGAGGAGGGATTGGTCGAGCCGGTCGCGGAGGCCTCGGCCGGCAGGGGCAGGCCACGGCAGTTCTGGCATCTGACCGCCGCCGGTAACAGGCAATTTCCCGACGGCCATGCGGATCTGACCGCCGCCTTGCTCGCGACCATGGTCAGCCAGCTAGGGCAGGATGCCGTCGATACCGTCATCTCGGCCCGTGAAACCGACACGCTTCGTCGCTACCGCAGAGAAATCGACGTCGCTGCCGATCTGCCTTCGCGCGTTGCGAGACTCGCCACCATCCGTACGCAGGAAGGCTATATGGCCGATCACTGGCAGGATGATGATGGCTCGCTGATGCTGGTGGAAAATCACTGTCCCATCTGCGCTGCCGCCAATGCCTGCGCCGGCTTCTGCCGATCGGAATTGGAGACTTTCCGCGCGGTGCTCGGTGCGCAGGTCGAGCGGGAAGAACACATCCTTGTCGGCGCCAGGCGATGCGCCTATCGAATCCGGACCGCGCCGGCGGCGTAAGCTTTACTCTTGGGTCCGACGTCTGGCTTGCCGTGTCGAAAGATGCTGCCGTACGATCCTGTATTCGTGCCAGATCAGCGCCATGACCACGAGATCGAATATGGTGAGGACGATGAGGCCGATACCGTGCGTGTCCGTGAAACGATACAGCTGGTAGACGATGAAAAGCCCGAGTGCCACCAGTGAAGCCGGATAGGCCCACATCTTGCCCCTCAGCAGGCCGATGACCAGCAGCACCTTCACCAGCCCGTGGCTCAACAGATAATAAGCATAGAAGTTCTTGGTGCCGACGGAAAAATCCTGCGCCCAGGCGAGCAGATGTGCCGCGATGTAGTCATGCGGGTCATTGAGAAGTTCGGGCTGCGTGACCCTGTTTGTCAGTCGAAGGATGGACTCCGTGCTGACCAGCGCGAGCAGAATGCCGCCAACGCATTCGACCAAAGCATGCGCGCCCTTCAACAGAACGCTGATTTCGAAGAGCTGATGAATGCGGCGTTCGTTCATGGGCGATCGTAACCTCTAAGCACATTGAGGTAAGCTTGATTGGCGACGACCGCAAGACAGAGCGATCTCCGGCGGCCTCATGATGGCGGCAACGCAAATCCCGCGTGGATTCGCCTTTGTCTGTTAGTGCCGGCGTCAGGCCAGGAAGATCGGCATCTCGTTTTCCCGGTATGGTATCAGGCTTTCTTCCGGAACATCGGACGGTACGATCAAGCCGGAAACGCTCTTTGTCGGCAGGATCTGGCATGGCGAGGCCGCATCGAGTTTCTCGGCTGTCGCCAATACATAGGTTTCGGCCGAGCATTGCGCGATATGCCGCTTGATGGCCGCCTCCTCGAAATCACCGGTCGAAAAGCCGCGTGCGGGGTGGATGGCAGTGACGCCCAGAAAGAAGATGTCGGCCCTTATGGATGCGATCGCCGCCATGGCGACGGCGCCCGTCGCCACCATCGAATGCTTGTAGAGCTTGCCGCCGATCAGGATCACGTCGGTCAGGGGATGATGTTCCAATTCGGCTGCTATCGTCGGACTGTGGGTGACGATGGTGGCGGCGAGATCCTTCGGGATATGCCGGGCGATCTCGGCGTTTGTCGTGCCGCCGTCGAGAAACACGGTCTGGCCAGCCTTGATCATGTTCGCAGCGTAGGCACCGAGCCGCCGCTTCACATCCGATGAAACCGCCTGCCGGGCGGTGAAATCCGGCAGTTCAGGCGAAAGCGGCAGCGCGCCGCCATGCACCCGCTTCAGCAGTTTCTCCGCTGCCATTTCCCGCAAGTCCCTGCGGATCGTGTCTTCGGACAGGCCGAGATCGTCGGCCAGTGCCTTTGCGATCACTTGGCCGTCACGGCGCAATCTGTCGAGAATGAGGGTTTTCCGTTGGCTGGTCAGCATGCCGATCCCTGCACATTATTTCACGAATAATCGTGAATATACCAGAATAGATTCGACATTCAAGAAAATATGCGCATATTCGTGCAAATTCCTGCGTCAGGCAGGTACTCAAAACGGAGGAATGACATGTTGATCCTGATTGCAGGACCTTATCGATCCGGCACCGGCGATGATCCGAGGAAGATGGCCGAGAACCTCAAGCGCCTGGAGGAGCCGTCCTATGCCCTGTTCAAGGCAGGGCATCTGCCCATGATCGGCGAATGGGTCGCCTTGCCGGTCTGGCATGCCGCCGGTGGCAAGAGCATAGGCGACGATCTTTATGAAGAGATCTTTCACCCGACGGCCGGCCGCCTGCTGCAGCTTTGCGAGGGTGTCCTGAGATTACCCGGTGATTCCAAAGGTGCTGATAACGATGTCCGCATTGCCCGCGAGCGCGGCATTCCCGTCTGGTACAGTCTGGAAGACGTGCCCGGCTGCGCTTAGGCGCACAGGTCGTTGCCGCGTACCCCTTCTCCCCTCGAGAGAAGGGGTATGCGGCAACGGGCAATAGGCATATCGGCCCGACCGATCAAAACCTTTTGTAGCGCCCATCAGCATCAGCTACTTCCGTATTGGCCGGGTTGCCTTTAGCTTCCTCGCGGAATTCAATCGAGGAACGGAACATGCTGACATTCTATTTCGCACCTGGAAGCTGTGCGCTGGCCAGTCTCATCGCCCTGGAAGAATCGGGTCTTGCCTATGAGCCCCGCCGCCTCAACCTCGCCAATGGCGATCAGCGTCAGCCGGACTATCTGGCTATAAATCCCAAGGGCCGCGTTCCCGCCCTCGTGACCGATCGCGGCGTCATCACAGAAAATATCGCGATCATGGCCTACATGGCCCAGATCGTGCCGGCCGCAAAGCTGGCACCCCTCGACGACCCCTTCGAATTCGCGCAGATGCAGTCCTTCAACAGCTATATCGCCTCCACCGTTCATGTGAACCATTCGCACAAGGGCCGTGGCTATCGCTGGACCGACGATGCGGCGGCCATTGAGACGATGAAGGCCAAGGTGCCGCAGACCATGACCGAGAGCTTCGCCTTGATCGAAGACAAGATGCTGAAGGGGCCTTGGGTGATGGGCGAGCAATATACCGTCGCAGACGGCTATCTCTTCACCATGGAGACGTGGTTGCCCGGCGACAGCGTCGATCGCGATCAGTTCGCGAAAGTCAGCGCACATTATGCGCGCATGCTCGAGCGTCCCGCCGTCCAGATGGCGCTTGCCGTCGAGAAGGGTTGATCATAACAGGCCAAATGCCGCCAGGAGCTTCTTCGAGGCACGGTATTGCCACGCCTCGATCAGGCGTTGCTGTAGTTCCTCGTCGCTGATCGCGGTGATGCGCAGCGGCAGAGAAGGCCAGCCGATATAATGATCCGTCTGGAAATAGATCCGCGGTGCCATTTCCATCAACTGCTCCTTGCGGTCGATCGGCAACGACAGCACGATGGTATCTTTGTTTTTCACCGTCACGAAGGCTTTGCCGCCCACCTTGAAGGCAGGCAGACCATAATGCGTGCCGGGCTCCACGGCCGGCAGGCGGGCTTTGGCTATGAGCCGCTGCAATTGTTCCGCGATGGCGTCCATATCGATGGCCGATGTCATGTTTGGGCCTATGGAGTAGGTCTCTTACGCGCATTCTTCCGGTTGAACGGTTCTCTTGTCCAGAGGATGTCCGAGATTTTCCGGCATCAGCGGCAGGTCGGCCAGTTCTTCCAGCGACATGGCAGCGAGTATGGGATGCAGCAGCGGATCGCTTTCGCGGTCCTCTTCCAAAGGTTGACTGAAGAAAAACTGCAAGATCGACATGATGTGCCTCCTTGGATACCCGCGTCGATGCAACCATGACGATGCAAATCAGCGAGATAGCGGCGCCTTCCAATTCCGTACCTGCGATAATCGCGTGTATTTCTGCCTTATGCAATTGAGAATGACGAGATGCTGATATAGATATTCTATAATGAGAAACCTCAATAACGTTCATCTGAATGGTCTGCGCGCCGCCGAAGCGGTCGGCCGGCTCGGTTCGCTGCAGGCGGCAGCCGATGAACTTGGCGTGACGGTTGGAGCGGTCAGCCAACAGGTCATCAAGGCTGAGGCGCAGCTCGGGCTGCCGCTTTTCGAGCGCACGTCCAAAGGCATGATCATCACGGCATCTGGGCTGGCGGTGTTGACCAGGCTCGGCGAAGCTTTTCAGGCGCTGTCGGCAGCAGTCGCCATCGCGCAGCATAAGGATGAGAATATCCTCACCATTTCGGTCGCACCGGTCTTCGCGGCCCGCTGGCTGGTATATCGGCTGGATCGCTTTGCCAGCCGCCATCCGGATATCCGCCTGCGCATCGATGCCACCACGCGCCTGATCAATCCCGCGACGTCGGATGTCGATATCGGCATTCGGGTGGGCAGCGGACAATGGGCCGGCGTCAAGGCCGAGCTGCTGCTGGCGCAGGAGGTCTTTCCGGTTGTCACGCCGCAGATCGCTGCCACGTTGCGCGAGCCTGCCGATCTTCTGAAGGTGCCCGCGGTCGTCGACGGACATGCGATGTTCGGCTGGGAAGTTTGGCTGCGCAAGGCCGGGCTTTCGGGCCATTGCATGGAAGAGCGGCACGTCTTCAACGATGCGTCGCTCTGTCTGGATGCGGCCATGGCGGGGCAGGGTGTCATGCTTGCTTGGCAGACGCTGGCGGCCTATGCTCTCGAACAGAAATGTCTCGTCGATCCCTTTTGCATCCGCGCAAAAACGGGTTTCGGCCATTACTTCGTCACCACCCCAGGCGTGCGCGAGCCGAAGAAGGTCTCCGCCTTCAAGGCCTGGATTCGCGAAGAGATGGAAGAGAGCATGCGTCTCTTCCGATAGGATCGATCAGATCGACTCCCTGCCGCGCGTCGCCTGCATGGCCTTGTAGGCATCACGCGACTGGCAGCGCTCGATCCACGCTTTCGTGCTTGGACGCGCGTCGAACAATTCCTGCTCTGTCTGGGCGTAGCGCAGCACTTCGGCCAGGTTGAGGTCGGCGGCCGTGAAGCGGTTGCCGACAAGATAGTCCTGATTTTGCAGGTGCTTTTCCAGCACGTCGAGCGGCTTCTTCAGTGAGCGGCAGGCGACGGCGATCCCGGCCTTTCCGGGCTCGCTGTTTTCCTGGCCATTGTCATAGATGCGGACAAGGGCGACGCTATAGGGCTCGACTTCCGTTGCCGCCCACATAGTCCACATCGACATCTGTCCTTCCTCCTCGACCGTCTTGCCGGCAAGCGGGCCGCCATATTTGCGCGCGAGGTAAAGATTGATGGCAAGCGACTCATGCAGCATGAGATCGCCATCCTTGATGCAGGGGATCATGCCCATAGGATTAACGGCCAGAAACTCCGGCGACATCGTGTTGATCGGCGCATCGGCGGCGAGCGGATCGGCAAGCCGGCTCGCCTGAATGACAGGCATGGATTTGAACTCGATGCCGAGCTCCTCAGCCATCCAATAGTTGCGCGAGGCGCGCGAGCGATAGACACCGTAGATCGTCAGCATGTAGGTCTCCCAGATTCGAGTGAGCG
>JBCNPI010000180.1:0-12202 GCA_039593415.1 Rhizobium sp.
TCTCGACGATTCGCGACAATTCCAAGCGTTTGCGTTCCGGCAGATGATCGAGGCTGAACTTCATGGAGAGCGGAACCCTTTCTGATGATTCCAGTTGTAGGTACGATCCGACTACAACGCCAGTCCGATATTGATTCTGTGCCAAGTGCGCGCTTCGCAAAAGTTGTGTGTCCGGAGATTACCGGAAACCCTGTCCGGACTTTGCCGAAACCCGCACCAAACGGATAGGGTAGCAGAAGAGATCTTTCAGACCTTCGATTGAATTCGGATTTCGAGGGCGCCTGCTCAATAATCTGCTCTGCGCAGGTCACGGTAAGATCCGCGCGTTCCCTTTATGTTCCTATATTGCAAATGAGAAGTCAAGTTTGACTTCTGAGCATTAAGGTGGTGGCTCATCTCATTAAATGCCGCCGATAAAAAGTATCCATCCGGCGTAGGCCGCACCGCTTATGATTTTGGCTGGTCTGCCATGATGCGCTCGATCTTTTCCTGGTCGCATTGCTCGTCGGCAAGGAACTGGCGAACGCCTCCCTCCCAGGTGCGGATGTCGGCGAGGAATTCTTTTAGGCTCTCGACGCCCCGGTCGGTGAATGTCGTGATGCCCTCTTCGCTGCTGTCATGGGCATGGATCATCTCGCCATAGTCGATATTGTCGGAGTTGCGGCGATTTCCTGGATGAGTTCGAGGTTTTCGCCGATCAGCACAGCGACGTTGCCGATCGTGTAGACATGCGTCGGGCGGCCCATCAGGCGGCCGCTGCTATCGGCAGACCAGTTCCAAGGCAGCAACTCCGGCGGTCAAAAGTGAGCGCAACGAACAGCCCACCTTCCAATGAGGCGAGATATCAGGGCAGAATCAGCCGGTTTTGATCGAGAGCGGCGGATTGGAGGCTTTGGGATGGCGCTACTGTCAGCATTATACAATGCATCATGCCATGCATGATGATAGCGAGTATCGGCGTGTTGAGCTCATCACCGGGCGTCGCAAGCGCCGGAATTGGTCGGACGAAGAGAAGATCGAGATTCTTGCTGCGAGCAATGAGGCCGGCGCCAATATCTCGGAGATCGCCAGACGCTTCGGTGTCAGTCGGGGCCTGCTGGGCATCTGGCGCAAGAATGCTGGATTGACCGCTGCTGCATCACGATCGACAAGCGACAGCTTTGTGCCTGTTGTCGTCGAGCATGCCAGTGCACCGCCTGCAGGCGAAGGTCGCCCATCCGTCGCTGGCCGCATCGAGATCATTCTCGATGAAGCGCGTGCCATCATAGAAGGGTCGGTTTCGCCATCTTTGGTAAGCGCGATCATCTGTGCGCTGCGAGGCAGGTCGTGATTGCTTTCTCAGCGGTGCCGCGGGTCATGGTCGCGACACAGCCCGTAGATTTCCGCAAGGGTATGAACGGTCTTGTTGCCTTGGTAGCATCCGCTCTCGAGGCCGATCCGTATTGTGGCGATATCTTCGTTTTTCGCGCAAAGCGTGGCGATCGCGTTCGCTGCCTTTATTGGGACGGCTCGGGCATGATCCTGGCGACGAAGTGGCTGGAGCATGGAAGCTTTACCTTTCCTCCAATCAAGGACGGCGCAATGAGCATGTCGAGCGAACAGTTTGGCCTGCTGATTGCCGGCCTCGACTGGACAAGGATTGATCCCAAGCACTTCAAGCAGCCAACCAAAGTAGCGTGATGTAATTGTAATTGCTTGAAGATTCTCCGGATTATGGTAGTCTTCAGCATGTCGTTGAGCCAGGATCATCTTCCGCAGGATATCAAGCAATTGAGCCGAATGGTTCGTGCTCTCGATGCCGAGAACGCTGATCTCAAAGCCGAGGTTGACTATCTCAAGCGTCTGATCCACGGGGCACGTTCAGAGAAGCTGGCCACGATCGATCCAGCACAAACAAGTCTGGCTCTCGGTGACCTCTCGGATATCCCGGTCGCCGCCAACGATGACCGCCCGCAAAACCATCTTTCAGCTCCACGGCGATCTGCAGAGAGCGCTGAAGTGCGTTACCACGCACGGCAATCAAGATCTGCCGCCATCATGCGGTCATTGAAGGCTCGCCTGCTTGAGTCGAAGGCCGATATCTCCACCCAGTCGGCTCTTGCAAAAGCCATCAACTATACGCTCAAGCATTGGACCGGTCTCACGGCCTTCCTCGACAACGGCACAATCGAAGTCGACAGCAACGTGGTTGAGCGTTCGATGAAGTCTGCTGCCCTTACTCGCAAAAACTCAATGTTCGTCGGCAATGCCCGAGGTGGCGAGACCTTTGCCATTCTGGCGTCACTGATCAATCAGCCAAGTTGAACGGGCTTGATCCGCAGACCTGGCTTGCTGACGTCCTCGAGCGCATCGTGTCAGGTTGCACGACAATCAACCAGCTCGACACACTGCTCCCGTGGAACTGGTCGGCCGAGCAGGTCAGGCAGGCAGCATGAACCGGCCTGCTGTTTCCTATGATGAGCTCGATGAACGCCTGCGCGGCGACGGACGTAACGACTATGTCGGAATGAGCGCTATCGACGGTCTGGTCACGGCGGTCGTCGCGGGACCCGCAACGGTCGCGCCCGCAGTCTGGCTGTCGAATGTGTTCGGGGGAACCATGCCTCAAACCAAGCCCGGATCACTCGAGGAACGCCTCGTCAATACCGTGCTTAATCGGCATGACGAAGTGGACCATCTTCTCGCCAACGCGCCTGGCAACTATTATCCGATCTTCATGCCGGATAAGGGCAAAACCATCGTCGACGCCTGGGCGATCGGGTTTGCCCTGGGGCTTGGACTGGGTGGCGAGGCATGGGCGCCGTTCCTGCTGGCAACACCAAAGCCCATCATCACACCGATCATGGCCGTCAATCCGCAGCTCGCAAAAATGCTGTTTCGCCTCTCACCGCAAGAGAGGCGAAAAGTCCGGGCAACGGCTCATCTCCATATTCGAGCAGCAGTAACCCAACTTTACGCTGCTACCCGCGCCGCCCGCCGATAGCATTCGACACAAACTTGTGCCGTCCACAAGGTGGTGCGTTCGTCGCGCTCACGGTCGAAATACGGGAATGTTGGGCATGCGGGCGAGGATATCCCCTCCGATGCGCTGCCTATCACGGATGAGCAATGGTCGGATCTCGTCATCAACCACGGTCGGCGCAAATTTATCAGCGGCCAAGTGGTCGAGTACGATCCACCTGTTATCGTGGTCGTACCCGCTGCCGCCTCCTCCCGCCAGTTCAAGCTGCAGCTTCTCGCAGCCGGTCTCCTCGATTAGGTAGACGCATGGGCTTCCAGCCAATCGAAGGCTGTCCAGATCGCCTATGAATATTCCGGCTCGTTCGTCCGGACGGAACCTATGATGGCCGTTGGCTTTGCGGCGCTGGGCTTCACCGATCAGCAGATCGACGACTTCTTCACGGCTGCGCTATGATCATCCGCTATCTGGCATATTTCCCGGCGAACCTGCTGTTCGTCCTGCTGGCCTTGACCGGTTCCATTAAGCCGCGGGATTTCGGCGCGCACAGAGAGCAAAGGCTGGCCCATTAACGTGGTATGGATCATCGAAGGCGATGTCGATTGCTTGAAAGCCCTTGGATCGCAGATAGCCAATGATGCTTTCCCGGGTCATCCAAATCGCATAGGGCGCATCGCCACCGGAGAAAATTGCTAAGTCCATCACTTCCCGCGGATAGGCCCGTTTAGATCCAAAATAACCAGGCGCGATCTCAGATGCAGGTTGATAGATGCTGCTATCGGGTCGTTTTGCGATAATGTTTTGGTCAAAATATTGGGTCCAGAAGAACAGTCGATCAGACTTCGACGACAGGGCATCGAGCAGCGCAATGGGATTCGTCATATGGTAAAGAATGCCACTTGCGACAGCAATGTCGTACTTTTTGTCGCTGCTATTGAGATGGCGTATTGCGTCATCGAGAACAAAATTGGCGCGTTTTAGATGGAATATCTCTTTGATCGCCAAACACTTTAGATAGGCGCGAGGGTTGTTTTCGATCGACGTTATCGACTGGGCGCCGAGATTGTGAAGCATATACGTATGCGCTGCTTCGAGCGGCCCAAGTTCAAGGATATCCATTCCGGTCATGGGGCCGAACTTCTGGTAAAGCCAGCCAATACGAGGATCCTCGAAAAGGGTCGTTGTCCCGGGTATTGCCTTCAGGCCGTGGCTTGATGGCATTTGGGAGTTCCATTCACCAGCGAATATATCAAGTACCGCTTGCGCATCCGATCCGATGGCTTGGGGCGATTTGCGCGGCGAGAATGTCCGCCCTTCAGCTACTCCATGCGAGATGAAGTGCCGCCAGGGATCCATGCCAGTTGCAGCAACATCGGGATTTTCGTCGAGGTACGCTTCACCGTCGAAAGTGTTGAACGAAACTCCAGCGTCAATTTTATCCATGTTTGCATCTCATGTTTGGCCAGGAAGATCGACATAAAAGACATCGGGACGGCGGCTGCTGTGGTCGCTGAATCCCATGCGTTTTTTCATATCGCATCGCCGCGAAAACGAAGCGCCATTTGTAACTAAGTGTTTCTGACGCGCAACTACTACATGAGTTTAGCCGCTTAATTCGCAGTGGATTTCAATCAAGGGTCTTCCATCTGGTTGGTCTCCAGCCGCCCGTTTTCATTTCAAGTACAATCCATGAAACCGAAACTCCTCCCGAATGCGGGCCGGGTGCTTCGCCGTGCGTGGAGCATTCGCCTCATCGTCGTGGCCGGCATCCTGTCCGGCTGCGAAGTTGCCCTCCCGATCATCGATCAGTTCGTCACGCAAGTTCCGTTGTCCTTTCCTACAGCTTTACGTCTTTCCAAATCGGTTTGCGAATGATCCTGATCTCGATGAGCCGGCGCACACTCATGCCGACGAGTTCTCTCGAGGTAGGGCTCACAACGTCGGCCGTCAAATAGTTCTTCCACTTGCACTGATCGCAGCGGAACTGCTTCACAATTTGCCGAACCGAGCTGTTTCCGCATAGCTGCAGGAGAGACGATGGAAAACATAGTGGCGTCTACGATACCTGATGGCTGGGTGTGAGTGAAGACCGGGACATCCCCGGTCTATCAGTCTATGCACGCCTCTACTGCTGAAGTTATCGCAAGCTTGGTTGCAACATCGCAATATCTCGGTAAACAGCTGGCCGAATTGAAGGCGGCTAGCTCTTAAGGCTGTCGGACTTTATGCCGACGAAGAGGCCGCGCTGATGGGTCTTATAATATCCCTTGTCGAGGACATCGAGAAGCTCCATTCCACCCCATAGGTCATACTGCTCGAAAACCATGTCGAAACCAGCGACGCGCATCGCATGAACGAGACCATGGCGCGTGGGCCAGAATGATTTCTGGTTTTCCCATGAATGCCACTTCAGTTTGTCGAGGTCTTCCTTGCTGCCGCCCTGGTGTTCCGGCAACCAGCGACCGGGGATGCCCTCATGCTCCGTCATTGGGGACAGCGCGTGGGCGGTCTCGTCATCAAGCGGGGCGAAGTGCGTGTGAATGAAGATGGCGTTCTTAGTGCAGCTTGACATGAGCTGGATGAAGTCTCGCGGCCTGTCCAGATGGTATAGAAGGCCGATGCAGAAGGTGACATTGAAAGTGCCATACTTTGCCATATTCCAGCAGTCGTCATTGACGAAATTAAGGTTAGGCAGATTGAAGGCGTCTTTCACCTTCAGGCAATTCTCATAGTTCGATGGGCGCACCTCGAGGCCGGTCGAGATCATGCCGCGTTTCGCGAATTCCAGTGCGTAGCCGCCCTCTAGGCAGCCAAGGTCAATGATGGATTTTCCTTCAAGCTTTCCACCGTAAAGGACATTCAAATCCTTCAAGACTGAATGCAACTGCGGAGCGTCGGCGATGAAGCCGGGCTCATCAGGGATCGTAACGGTTCCATCGGGAAGGCGAATGTTATGGCCGCTAAAGCCGGCACGTTTGGTTGGATCGAATTTCATGTTCATGTCGTTCCTCCGCGAGCATGAGAGGCTCATTTTTAAGTACATGCTTTTGGATCGCAACTACAACATGATTTTTGCCGCTCAATTCGAAGCGGATTTCAATCATCAGTCTAATTCGCGATTAATAATACGCCATTCCTTATCTTATCTCAGGGCATCCAATGAAACCGAAACTCATGTGCAGGCTGGGGCGGGCACGTTGGCGCGCCTATCCCATGCGGCCGGTCTATGTCATGGAACGTCGGGACGCCGGTGCCGGGCATCGTCCCTTATCTCGACGGCTGGATCCCTCACTGGTTGTCGATCGCGCCAAGTCCTTCATCCGCGTCCAGGGTTATGGCTTCACGTCGCTGCCAATCATCCATGCGCCTTTCTATTATTCGGACTTTCTCGCGATCAGCCGAACGCCTGGCTGTCCATGGTTGAGGAATTCAATTCCCGCACTCTCAAGGGCTCGTTGGACGGCTTGCACGCTTGCCGCCCGGCCCGAGATGCCCGCAGAGCCAGACGCCTCCATGCTTCGGATCGTGTTTACGTGCACGTTCGCTGTTATAGCTAAACGAAAATCCCAAACGAGAAGGTAGCGGCGCGACAAAAAGGGCAATTTCTGCATCCTGGAGAGGCGTCATTGGGCAGGGAAGCCCGCCGCGCTTCGAGCATTTCTGCTCGCAGGCGGACCTCCTACGGAGGTGCACTGAGGTGCGTCGGCGTCAAGCGTTCATTCAATGAACGATCGCCGCACGCCTATTTTCCAAACGTCGCGGCACCGCATGACTATGCAGAATGTTTTCACGTCCTCCTTCCGCTTTAGCGAACCCAGTTGTTCCACCGCTCCAGTAGCTCCGAGGCATGATCGTTGATCCATTTGGCATCTGGAATGACGATACTGTCGCGCACGTCTTCAGCGCTCGGCATCTGGTCGCGAACTGCTTGCGGCATCATCATAATCGCCGCGCTGCTAGGCGGCGTGCACAATAATGCCTCGCAAACTTTGGCCTGGATGTCTGGGGAATCCAACCAGAAGGCGATGAGCTTCAGTGCATTGTCCCGATTGGGCGCCCCTTGGATAACCGTGAGACGATCGCCCACCAGAAATGCCGCCTTGTTCGACCAGGCGATCGAGCGTCCTTCTGCCCTGAGGGCGCTTGCCCTCGTTAGCCAGATCTGCCCAATACTGTAGTCGCTCTCACGGAACCCCTGAACACTCTGATCTCCGGTTTTCCACCAGAGCGAGATGGACGGCCGCAATGCGTCAAGTTTCTTGAGGGCGCGATTGACGTCGAGCGGAAACAGGTTCTCGCGTTTGACCCCATCTGCCAAAAGGGCAGCCGCCATGACGCGCCACGGATCGTCGAAATTCGGAAACGAGCGTCCGCCCGGAAACTTCGAAGTATCCCACATATCCGCCCAGGTGACCGGTTGGTTGCCTTTGAAGGCTTGCGGATCGTAGGCCATCAATGTGGTTGTCGAAAACAGCCGCACGCCGGCCGGGATGCAGGCATCGGAAACGAGATCCTGACGGTCCTTGAACTGTGTGCAGAAGCTATCAAGCGGTTCGGAAATCGCGAGATGATCCTTTGAGCTCACCTGGATTTCTCCATCGGGATAGAGATCCCAGCTGACATTGCCGGTTTTCACCATCGCGGTCGCCTTGGCACGCATCTCCGCGTTGGTCGCCGCGACGGAAACGACCTGGATACCAGTCTTAGCGGTGAACGGCTCGAACCACCATTTGCGTAGCGCCGCATCATAGGCGCCGCCGGTCGTAGCAATTACGACCTGCTCACTGGCAAGTGCTGGATTGGGCGTTTCTCCCAGAAGAATGGCTGCGCAAAACATAGCAATGCCGCTCAGCCGGATGGCTGCTTTTTTTGTCATCAACGTTGCCCTCTTATTGTCCCGCCTGCAGCGGGCGTTTTGCCGCTAGTGTTGCTCCCGGCGGCTGTTCAGGAGATGTATGGAACCCATCAAAAGCAGCGAGACGGCAACCACGATGACCGAGACGGCTGCAATGACAGGTGTCAGGTTGAAATCGATGTCCTCGAACATTTTCCGGCTGATCGTCTTCCCGCCGGTATCCGAGATGAAGAATGCCACGGTCGCCTCGTCAAAGGAGGTCAGGAAAGCAAAGACCGCAGCGGTCGCTACGGCCGGCGCAAGATTGGGAAGTGTCACGGCAAAGAAGGCTCTGAGTCGCCCCGCTCCGCAGCTCAAGGCCGCTAGTTCCAGCAACGGATCCATTCGTTCCAACGCTGCGGAAACGATGATGACCACAAAAGGTACCGCCAGCACCGAATGGGCAAGGACGAATCCCGTCAGATTCCCGGTCAGTTGCAAAGGTGAGAAGACCAGATAGAGCGCCACGCCGAAGACGATTGCCGGGACGATCATCGGCCCAAGGCATAGGGCCTGGAGTAGTGCCTTGCCCGGAAGTTTGCCACGTACAAGGGCAACCGCCGCCATCGTCCCGATGATCGTCGCTACCACAGTGGTTAGTGCGGCGATCTGTAGGCTGAAAATGGTCGAGCGCAGCCAGTCGGGATCGGACAGATACGCCTCGAACCACCGCAGTGTCAGTCCCTGCGGCGGGAACGTGATATAGGAGGCGTCGCTGAGTGCCAGCGGCATCACCAGCAGCGTCGGAAGGACGAGAAAGAACAGCACCGCCGCAATCATCAGATTGGATATATGTCGTGCCATCCATGGCCAGATTGAACGATACCGGCGAGCCTCGGACGACGGTGTTGCCAATCGCTGCGTCAAGGGTTCAGATTCAATGGACACTGTTCAAACCTTTGCTGAAAGAGAGCGCGCGGCGAAAGAGCAGCACCAGCAGCAACGTCGCGGTGAGCAGGATGACTGACAGGGCGGCCGCAAATGGCCAATCCAGAAGGACGATTGTCTGCTGGCCGATCAGCGTCGCCATCATCAGCGCGCCGGGTCCGCCGACTAGGGCGGGGGTGATGTAAAACCCGATGGCGAGAATGAAGCAGATCACACAGCCGGCGAAGACGCCGGATAGGCTGAGTGGAAAGGTCACGCGCCAAAAGGCGACGATCCGGCTGGCGCCGAGATTTCGTGCTGCCTGCTCATACGCGCTCGGCACCGAACGCAAGGCCGAATGGATCGGCAGAATCATGAAGGGCATCAGCACATGCGTCATCGCGAGAATGACAGCGCCCTCCGTATAGAGCATTTTCAACGGCGTCGAGATGATACCGAGCTGGATCAGTCCGTCATTGATGATGCCGTTTCGACCTAGCAGCACGATCCAGGTATAGGAGCGGACAAGCACCGAGGTCCATAGCGGAATGAATAAGCATGCCGTTCCGAGCTTTACCAACTTGCCGCGCATGCGCGCGATCGCATAGGCGGTCGGATATCCGATTGCAAAACAGGCAACGGTCACGATCGCCGCGATCCGGAAGGTTCTGAGCAGGACCTGAATATAAAGTGAACTGTCGAACACACGTTGGTAGGGAGCAAGCGGGGCTTCCCCGGAAAGGCTGATGCCGATGAGCCTGACCACTGGATAGATGAAGCCTCCCGCCAAGAGGAGGAGGAGCGGCAGGATCAGCAAGATGGCCAATAGTGGCGAATAATGTTGGCTCGATCCTGTGAGGATCCAGTTGCGGAAACTGCCGGTCGATTGTCTCGTGAAGGATGATGCCATGGATTAGACCCCGGCTTTTGCAAACAGCCGTAAGGCGTTCGCCTCTGGGATAACGTCAACCAAGTCTCCCTGATGAAGGCCTGCCGCTACATGCCCGACGGGCATCTGGATCTGGAGGAGGCGGTCATCGCTGTTCTGGGTTCGCACGAAGAAGAGGAAAAACGAACCGGCGAAAACAGTTGCATCTATGGTGCCCGTCAGAATGGCGCCGCGGTCGCGACCATGAGGCGCTAGCGACAGCCGTTCGGGGCGAACCGCGATACTGACCGCTTGGCGAGAGGCAAATGGACTGACCCCGTCTTCGGCAGCCGCCGTAGCAACGACGTTGCCCCCTTTTGGTCGTACCATGTGTTTCCCGTTATCTCGACCGAGATATTCGCCGTCGAGAAAGTTCATGCGACCAATGAAGTCTCCGACAAAGGCCGAGACAGGCGAACGGTAAAGATCGAGCGGTGATCCCACTTGAGCCAGCCGGCCTTCTGCCACCACCGCAACGCGATCAGACATGGTGAGTGCTTCCTCCTGATCATGGGTCACATAAACGACGGTTGCCCCAAGGCGTTGCTGCAAGCTCTTGATTTCCAATTGCAGCGCCTCGCGCAGTTTCTTGTCGAGGGCCCCAAGGGGTTCGTCCATTAAGAGAACGGGCGGCTCGAAGACGATTGCCCGAGCGACGGCGACGCGTTGCTGTTGGCCTCCTGAGAGTTGATGGGGATATCGATCGCCATAGCCGTCGAGATGTACCTGCGCCAGTACTGTCTCGACCTTGCGGCTGATGAGATCTTTGTCCATTCGGCGCATGCGCAACGGAAAAGCGATGTTGGCCGCCACCGTCAAATGCGGAAAAAGGGCATAGCGCTGGAACACCATACCGATGTTGCGTCTGTTTGGCGCCATATAGGTAACATCGCGACGGCCGATCATGATCTGCCCGTTGCTCGGGCTCTCGAAGCCGGCGATCATCGTTAGTAGCGTCGTCTTACCGGAGCCCGAAGGACCAAGGATCGACAGGAATTCACCTGCCCGGATAGCCAGTGAAACGCCATCCACGGCCAGCGATGTGTCATATCGCTTTTCAAGCCCTTGCAGCGTAAGTGCTTCACCAATCAAAGTCCCTCTCCTTATTGTTGTCGTTATGAAACGTTGTCGTTTGCGCCGGCGTTGCAACTCGTTCACCGATCGCTTGGCTTCTGGTCCGGTTCCCGGTCGAACTTTGGGAAGACGGAAATTTGCGAAAGTGCTATAACTTTTAATGTCACATAACGTTTGCAAGCATTTCGCTTTTCATTTTTGTTGCAACAAAATGAACATTTGTCAAAGGAAATTGGAGAATTTTCAATGGAAATCGAACCGGAAGACGAAGGATACCATCGTCATCAGCCCAACCGCTTGGGCGAAATGGCGTATCACAACATGAAGGAGCGACTGATCCGAGGCGCTTTCTCCCCTGGAGCTAAGCTCACAATCCGTGCGGTTTCGGACATGCTGCATGTTAGCACGACGCCCGCTCGTGATGCCATCAACCGCCTGGTGATCGATGGGGCGCTCGTTTACTCCGGCCCGAAAACCGTTATCGTTCCTCACTTAAGATTGTCGGATCTCGAGGAGATCACGCAGATGCGCCTGGCCCTGGAAGGGCTTGCGGCGGCCCTGTCCGTCAAGGCCGCAAGCGAGGCGACGATCGAGGAATTGGAGCTACTTCAAGCGAAAATTGACGGTGCATTGGATGAAAGGCGTTATTTTGACGCCCTTTGGCATAATAAGGAGTTCCATTTTGCGATCTACCGTTTGAGCGGTATGCCCTATCTTTTGCAGGTGATCGAGACCCTGTGGCTGCGGGTTGGTGCGTCATTTAACGGCCTCTACCCAGAATTTTCCGAGACCCGCCACGGTGCTCGCAACCACCGTGCCGCGATAGAGGCACTTGTTGAAAAGGATGCCGCCGCTGCCCGTGCCGCCATCGAGAACGACATTCGTGATGGATTTCGCCAGATGAAAAAAATCAGCGCAGACCGCGATCAACGGAATCTCTCCCGCCGCTGAATAATTATGTTGCACTTTTCTCCTCTCCGTGTTTTTTTGTTGCAACAAAAATGTGAACGGGATGCGAACGCGCATCTGTCCATGGAGAGGGCAAGGCATGCTACGTCAGGATTTTCCATCATTTCGGCGCGCAGCGCTCAGATCGCGCTCGCAATATTTTTTCGAGCGAGGGCAGGCCGTGTTTCCCGATGGAACCACGCGTGTCACCGTCGAACGCGATCCTTTGCCGACGTACATTTCCCGTGGCGAGGGTGCCTATCTGATCGACGTCGACGGCAATCGGCTCCTC
Organism: Rhizobium sp.; assembly: GCA_039593415.1. GTDB lineage: Bacteria > Pseudomonadota > Alphaproteobacteria > Rhizobiales > Rhizobiaceae > Rhizobium. The sequence continues at coordinate 11,963 of JBCNPI010000180.1, forward strand.
GACCTCAATAACAATTTCACGACGTTGATCCATGGTCACGGCTACCTGCCCGTCGCCGACGCGATTGCAGATCTCCTGCAGAAAGGAACCTGCTTTTCCAATCCAACGGAGCACGAGCTTGGATTGGCGGAATTGCTCGTGCAGCGCATTCCCGCGATCGAGCAGATCCGCTTCGTCAATAGCGGCACCGAGGCCGTCATGTTCGCTATCAAGGCAGCTCGCGCCTTTACCGGGCGGGCG
>JBCNPI010000181.1:0-12193 GCA_039593415.1 Rhizobium sp.
CATTCGGCCGGCTTGGCGCCGAAGCGATCCTGGAAGCGTTCGAGAAAGCTTGCCGTCAGCGCGATCTCCGGCAGCAGGATCAGCACCTGCTTACCGCGCCTCAGCGTTTCGGCAATGGCCTCGAAATAGACCTCCGTCTTGCCGGAGCCGGTAACGCCGTCGATAAGGGAAACCGCGAATTCGCCCTTGCGCACGTCTGCCAGGACTTCGTCGGCCGCTTGCCTCTGCGGCCCCTGCAGCCTCGACACGATGAATTCCGGATCGGGCTTGGCGACGACCGGCGGCGGCGGCAGGAAGATGGTCTCGAAAATACCCTGCGAAATCAGCCCATCGACAACGCTGGTGGACACACCCGCCGCATGCGCCAGGCCGAGCCGCGTCCAGCAAAGCCCGTCGGCAGCAATCTCCATCACCTTGGCGCGGGCCGGGGTCATCCGCTCCGGCTGTCCGCCGATAAAGCGCAAGCCTTCCACCATCGGCTCGGGATCGAAGGCAGCCGGCGCTCGGAGCGCCATGCGTGCCACGAGCCCCGGCGGCGACAGCGTATAAGAAGCAACCCAGTCGATGAAGTCACGCATGTGCTTGCCGAGCGGCGGGCAATCGAACACATGGCTGATCGGCCGAAGCTTCTTCGGATCGACGCCACCATCATCCTCACCATCCCAGACAACCCCGATCACCTGCCGCGGCCCGAGCGGCACCTGCACGACCGAGCCCGGTTCGATCGCCATGCCCTCGGGCACGGCATAGGAATAGGCCCTCGGCGCCGGCATCGGCACGAGAACAGGCACGGTACGGCTCATCACAGGTCTTGCGGGCGCCGCCTCGAAAAGCGCACCGAACAGATCGGAAGAATCTTTGCTCATTGCGCCAGACCATGCCCCGGACGGAGGTAAAAGAAAACCCGCGTTGCCGGATTGCCGCTATTCATCCTCATCATCAATCTCGCCGGTCAGCCGCATGCCGTCGATCCAGGTGGAGCCGCCCTCACGGATCACCCGGCGCGGTTTCGCTCCGCAGCGCTCCCGCACGGCCTCGGCCAAGCGTTCGGAATGGGTAACAATCCAGATCTGGCTGGTCTTTGCCGCCTCGGCAATCATGTCGGCAAGCGGCGGCAGCATGTCCGGATGCAGGCTCGCCTCCGGCTCGTTGAGCGCGATCAGCGGCGGCAGGCGGTAGGACATCAAGGCTGCAGCAAGACCGAGGAAGCGGATCTGGCCATCTGACAGTTCGCGCGGCTGAAAGACGCGGTTGGGAAATTCCGGCAGCATGAGGCCAAAATCGGCCGTTTCCTGCGGCTCCGGCACGACGAGCAGCGCCCCGCCGAGCGCTGCGGCGAGAACCCGGTCCAGCTCGGCGGTATCTGCGCGTGTATGCACAAGGGTTGCAAAGACGGCAGCAATATTGGCGCCATCTTCATCCAGCATCGGCGCGGTGACGGCAAGACAAGGTGCGCGCAGCGGCGAACCGCGATCGGTGCGGAAGCCGTGAAAGAAGCGCCATGCATGGACGGCACGGCGGAAAGTACCGATCTCGGGAAAATAGCCGGCATCGCCAAGCAGCGCGATCGCTGTTTCCGAAGTCAAAGCCTGCTCGCGATGCTGCTCCATGCGGCCGCTCTCGCCACGCACGGAAATGCCGGGGCCATCGCGCTTCATCATCGTCACCGGCCTGCGCCCAGTCTCGACGGAAAGCTCCTCGGCCTTGATCTGCGGCTCCAGCGGAAAACCCGCTGCGGGAAGCGGCGGCCGCATGCCGGCTTCGATCCAGTAACGAAATGTCGCCGCCCGTTCGATATCGAGCAGCTCGACATCGAAACGGATACGCGCCGATTCGTGTGAGCGACGCTTGCCCGACCACATGACCGAGAACATGCCGCCTTCGCTGGAGATTTCATGCGCAAGCCTGCCGCGAACCGCGGCCTGCACCAGCTGCAGCGAGCGATAGAGATTGGACTTACCCACCCCGTTCTCGCCGATGAACAGATTGACATCGGAAAGATCCATGCGGATCGAGCGCAGGGAGCGATAATTGCGGGCAAACATGGAGCGTAGCTGCATGCCGGAGGGTTTAGCCGATTCCGATATTAAAGAGAATGCGAAACCAGGGGCTCATCCTGCCTGGGGGAAACCAGCGGAGAAAAGGTCGCATTGCCATCTGCCGCAAGGTCGAAGACCGTATGCTTCTCCAGCGCCTTCGTCACCTCGTTGACGTCGCCGTCCAGATGCTCGACGGGAATGAGATTGCCGACGAGGAAATCGAACCGGTCGCCGCGCTTGTTGAGCAGCTCGTGAAACACGGTCATGTCGCGCAGCTCCGTCGACCACTTGGCAAACCAGTAGAACAGGCCAGAATTGCGCGCCGTCAGATGCACCGGCAGGATCGGCAGATTGTATTTGCGCGCAAGGCCCACGGCCGATGTCTTCCACGGCCGCTCGTTCAGCTTGCCGTTCGCCCAATAGGCGATGCGGCCGGAGGGAAACAGCACCGTGACCTTGCCATCGGCGACGGCGCGGTTGGTCAGCTGCAGCGTCTCGCGCGTCTTTGGCTTGCTCTTGTGCTCTTCGCGCCACTCCACCGGGATGATCATCTCGGCAAAGCGTGGATTGACACGCACGGCATCGCGATTGGCAAAGATCATCATATCCGGCCGGTGCGACTTCAGGAGATCGAAGACAGCGACCCCGTCGGCAATGCCGGTAGGATGGTTGCTCACGAGAATGAAGCCGCCGGATGCGGGAATACGGCCGGCATGGGTGACGCCGATGTCGAGCCGCAGCAGATCGCTCATATATTCGAAGCACTGGAAGCCCGAAAGCTTGGCGACATCATCGGCAAATTCGATCGCCTTGTTGTAGCGCAGCAGCGTGTAGAGAAACGGGCGCATCAGCGGCCAGAGCGGGTTGCGGACGATCTTCTGACCGCGTTCGGCGATCAACGTATCGACAATGTGTCCCGGCTGTCCCTGGGACACCAAAGCGATTGCTTCTGCAATCTGTCCCAGTGCAGTTATCGAACCGCGGCGTGCCATGAAGTATCCTGAATGGTTGGGATATATTCTATCGCAATCGAATATGATCGAAGCATGACAAGCGCCTCGCATATGGGAGGCGGAACATCCGAGATCCGGAACGGCCCATATGCAGTTTCATTGAAGTCCAGATGCGCCGCGCGGCACGAAGGGGAAACGCACCGGAAGCAACGGGAAAATTAGCGATTCCATAACCTTTCTTCCTTCAAAGTGGCAGAAGGAATCCGAATTTCAAGGGGTTTTCCACTGAACGAATTGCTTGTTATCGCCCACCCAGGATTGATGGCGGAACGCAGCCGCTGGCTTGCTGCGCTCGGCCAGGAGCGACGGCTTTCGGCCCATACGCTGAATGCCTATGAGCGCGACACGCGGCAGTTTTTGACCTTTCTCACCGGCCATCTCGGCGGCCCGGCGACGATCGAGGATATTCATGCGCTGCGCCCTGCCGACTTTCGCGCTTTTCTTGCCTCGCGCCGAAAGGGCGGCGCGGGCGCTCGTTCGCTCGGGCGAAATCTTGCTGGCCTTCGTTCGCTACTGCGCTACCTTGAAAAGAAAGGCCTGGTGAATGCCGCGGGTGCGGCCGCGGTGCGCTCGCCGAAACAACCGAAATTGCTCCCCAAGCCGCTTTCCGACAGACAAGCGATCACCGTTGTCAGCGATGAGGCGCAGCTGCACGAAGAGCCCTGGATCGCCGCGCGCGATGCGGCCGTGCTGACCCTGCTTTACGGCTGCGGCCTGCGCATTTCGGAAGCCCTGGATCTCAAGCCGCAGGATTTTCCGCAAAGCGCAACCTCGCTACGCATCACCGGCAAGGGCAACAAGACGCGGCTAGTGCCGCTGCTGGCGATCGTTGTCGAAGCGGTCGATCACTATCGCAGGACTTGTCCTTACCATCTCGATCCGGATGGTCCGCTCTTCCGGGGCGCACGCGGCGGTAAGCTGCAGCCCGGCATCATCCAGCATGGAATGCAGAAATTGCGCGGCACTTTCGGCCTGCCGGATACGGCGACGCCGCACGCGCTTCGCCATTCCTTTGCCACCCATCTGCTGGCCGGAGGCGGCGATCTGCGCACTATTCAGGAACTGCTCGGCCATGCCAGCCTTTCCACGACGCAGGTCTATACCGGCGTCGATTCCTCGCGCCTGCTCGAGGTCTACGATCGCGCCCATCCGCGCGCATAACGCCATCCGCGCGCGTAAGGAAAGATTAACCCGTTGCGTTAAGGGAATCTCCGTCTCGCGCGCGTAAAGCAGAACTATGTCCCGCATGCCTCCTGAAAGCCGCTTTCGGGCGTTAGCGGCCATGCTCTCTGCGAACGGAAGATTCTGATGATTTCTGCCCTTGGGTCCAAGACGATGCGGTCGATGAAGCCGGCGCTCGGCGATATCATGCTTTGGCTTGCCACGGCCTTTCCGTTGATGCTCGCCATCCTGCTGATCGCGACCATGCTGACGCTGCAGCCGGCGCGTGCCGAAGGTGCAGTGTCCGACAGCTGTGGCGGCAAGGATCTCATGGCCGAACTTCAGACGAGCAACCCGGCAAAATACGCTTCCATCATCGCCGACGGCGACAGGATGGAAAACGGCAAGGGCATCTTCTGGAAGATCGAAAAGCCCGGCCTGAAGCCTTCCTGGCTGCTCGGCACCATGCATGTCTCGGATTCGCGCGTGCTTACCATGCCGAAGGGGGCTGCCGATGCCGCGGCCTCCGCCGACACGATCGTCGTCGAATCCGATGAAATCCTGGATGACAGGAAGGCGGCCGCAGCCCTCTTCGCCAATCCTTCGCTCACCATGCTCACCGATGGTTCCACCATAAGCGAGCATCTGTCGCCCGAAGACAATGTCCGCCTGGAAGCCGGATTGAAGGAGCGCGGTTTGACGCTTGCTGCCGTCTCGCGCATGCAGCCCTGGCTGATCTCGAGCTCCTTCGAGATGACGGGCTGCGAAGTTCGCCGCAAGACGGCGGGCGCAAAATTCCTCGACCAGAAACTGGCGAGCGATGCTGCGGCGAAAGGCAAGAAGGTCGTCGGTCTCGAGACGCTGGCCGAGCAGGCCAAAGCCATGAGCGATCTGCCGGTAGCGCTGCACCTGAAGTCGCTGATGCAGACGCTCGAACTGGGCGATAAGATCAACGACGTCAACGAAACAATGACCGACCTCTACCTCGCCGGCAATATCGGCGCGATGATCCCGATGCTGAAGGTAATCGAGCCGGACCAGAAGATCACGGACGACGATACCGCCGCCTTCGAACAGCGCATCATTCTCGACCGCAATAAGGTCATGGCCGAGCGCGCGGCACCGGTTCTCGAGAAGGGCAACGCTTTCGTCGCCGTCGGCGCGCTTCACCTCGTCGGCGACAAGGGCCTTGTGGCGCTGCTGCGCAAACAGGGGTTTACGGTAACGGCGGCGAACTGACCGCCTGCATCCGCTTGCCCAAATTGGAAAGCGTCGTCGCGACGATCAGCCGGTGGAATGGCGTGATGATTGCGAGATAGACCCGGCCAAGCAATATTTTCCGCCTGACGAGCGTCGTGGCATCGACCAGCCGACGCCCCTGACCGTCATCACGCACGTCGATGATGACCCGAAAATCGAGATGCCGATCGTCGAACCCGAGCACGACCTGATTGTCGGACTTGCTGACGACCGGAAAGAAGCCGATCTTCTCCCACCCCTCCGCCCGAAGATCGCTGCTGGATCTCAAGCCGAACAGGCCAGTTACCGTATCGCGCACTTGTAACAACAGCCGCACCCAAAGCGGAAAGCGGCTGAGCATCGTTCGTGCGGCGGCAATTGCCGTCAGATCCGAGTTCGGAATATTCAGTTCGAAGCAGTCGGCCCAATCGGCATCCGGCAGCGCCGGATGCGGCATAAGGGGCTTCACCATCAAGGGCCTTGCAGACATGGTTCCATCCGCCGTTATTCGACGTCTGCAGGCTACCATACATTGCGATGCTACCGATCGGCAAATATCGGCTGCGGAAATTGGCCGGTAAGGGACAAACTAGCGAACCGCCGATCCGTTGGTCGGCAAGATCTGCAGCCGCCAGGATGTATCGGCTTCCGATAGGTCGTTGCGATGCACGGGAGCGCCCGTACATCGCAACGTCAGGAAAGCATTGTAATCCCGGCGCTTGTCTCGCCGGGATGGCCCGATCTTACATATGGATCGGCTTGAAGAAAGTCGCGAGCGCGGCTTCCTTGACGGCTTCCGACATGGTGGGATGCGCGTGGCAGGTGCGGCCGAGATCTTCCGAGGAACCACCGAATTCCATCAACACGGCAATCTCGTGGATCATCTCGCCGGCGCCGAAGCCGACGATATGGCCGCCGAGAACGCGGTCCGTTTCCTTGTCGGCGAGGATCTTGACGAAACCGTCCGTCGCCAGCATGGCGCGGGCGCGGCCGTTGGCCGAGAACGGGAACTTGCCGACCTTGTAAGCAATTCCTGCGGCCTTCAGCTCCTCCTCTGTCTTGCCGACGGAGGCGACTTCCGGCTGCGTGTAGACGACGCTCGGAATAACGTCGTAGTTCACATGGCCAGCCTGGCCAGCGAGGATTTCGGCAAGCGCCACGCCCTCGTCTTCCGCCTTATGTGCCAGCATCGGACCCTTCACGACGTCACCGATGGCATAGATGCCGGCGACATTGGTCTTGAAGTGACCATCGATCTCGACGCGGCCGCGATTGTCGAGCGCAACGCCGGCTTCTTCGAGGCCGAGACCCGCCGTGTATGGCTTGCGGCCGGTGGCAACGAGGACGACATCGGCATCGAGCACGACCTTGTCGCCACCCTTGACCGGCTCGAAGGTGACCTTTGCGCCGTTGCCGGTTTTTTCGACGCCGACGACCTTGGCGCCGAGGTGGAACTCAAGACCCTGCTTGGCGAGCATGCGCTGGAACTGCTTGGAGACTTCGCCGTCCATGCCGCCGAGGATGGTGTCGAGATATTCGACGACGGTGACCTTGGCGCCGAGGCGCGACCAGACGGAGCCCAGCTCGAGGCCGATGACACCGCCGCCGACCACGATCATCTTGCCCGGAACCTTGTCGAGCGCAATGCCGCCGGTCGAGGAGATGATGACCTTCTCGTCGAGATCGAGCGGCACGCCCGGAATGCCGGCAACGTCGGAGCCCGTGGCGATGACTATATTCTTGCCTTCGATCTCGGTCACCTTGCCGTCGTCAGCCGTGACGGAAACCTTGCCAGCGGAGACGATCTTGCCGGTACCCTGGAAGGCATCGATCTTATTCTTCTTGAACAGGAAGGCGACGCCGTCGACGTTCGACTTCACGGTCGCATCCTTGTGCGCCAGCATCTTTTCAAGATTGAGCTTCGGTGCGGCAACCTCGACGCCGAGGGCGTCCATGCCATGGCCGGCATGATGGAACACTTCGGAAGCGTGCAGCAATGCCTTGGACGGGATGCAGCCGACATTGAGGCAGGTGCCGCCATAGGTCGCGCGCTTTTCGACGACCGCGACCTTCAGGCCGAGCTGCGCTGCCTTGACGGCGCAGACATAGCCGCCGGGGCCGGTTCCGATAATGATCACATCGTAGGACATGTTTTAATTTCCTTGTTTAGTAACTTTTGTTAGTCGGTCGCCCGTGCCAAGGCGAGGCGGATGCCGAAGCCGACGAGCGCCGCTCCGGTGATGCGGTTGAACCATTTGCCTGACGCGATGAAACGATCGCGCACCGGCTTGACGGTGAAGAAGGTGGAAACGCCAGCAAACCAGGCCACAAGCGCCGTCGCCATGCCGATACCGTAGCTGAACTGGATGAGCGCGGGCGTATCGTGATGGACGAGCGTCGAAAACAGCGACAGGAAGAACAGCACCGGCTTCGGGTTCAGCGCATTGGTGATGAAGCCCGTCGCCAGGCAGCGCCAGACCGAGACCGGCCTGCGGTCTTCTTCGGTGATCTCGACATCCTTCACCTGGAACCCCGCCTGGCGGAAGGACTTGATGCCCAGATAGACGAGATAGAGAACGCCGGCCCATTTGATCAGGCTGAAAAGCATCAGCGACTGCGACACGATCAGGCCGAGGCCGAGAATGGTATAGCTGACGTGAAAGAGCAGCGAGAAGCCCATGCCAACTCCGGTCATCATGGCGGCGCGGCGGCCATGCACGATGCTCTGGCGCAGGATCACGGCGAAATCGGCGCCCGGGACGACGATGAAGATGGAAAACACCGCCATCAGCCCGAGGAATTCGAGAATATACTGCATCTATCGACCCTTTCCGATCAGCGGCCGCCGCTCACGTCGAGCACGGCACCCGTTATATAGGATGCGTGCGGGCTCAAGAGGTAGAGGATGGAATCGGCGACCTCGTCGGCCGTTCCCGCCCGCTTCATTGGCAATTGTGGGGCGATATCACGTGCCCGATCCGGCAAGCCGGCGGCTGCGTGGATATCCGTATCGATGATGCCGGGCCGCACGGCGTTGACGCGGATGCCTTCCGCCGCCACCTCGCGCGCAAGCCCCACAGTGAACGTGTCGATCGCACCCTTGGAGGCTGCATAGTCGACATATTGCCCGCCGCCACCGAGCGTGGCGGCCATGGAAGAGACGTTGACGATCACCCCACCCTTGCCACCGTGCCGGGTCGACATGCGGCGCACGGCTTCGGCCGCCGCCAGCATCGAGCCAGTGACATTGATGCGGAACATGCGGTCGATCCGCTCCGGCGTCATCTCGTCCAGACGCTGGATGATGTCGACGACGCCGGCATTGTTGACGAGCCCATCGATCCGGCCGAAATGCGCGTCGACCTTCGCGAAGATGGATTTGATATCTTCGGGCTTGCCGACATCACCGGGGATCGCAATCGCCTCGCCGCCGGCATCGCGGATCGTCCTCACCACGGCCTCGGCCGCATCCCTGTTGGATGTGTAATTGACCGCCACGGCCCAGCCATGCTGAGCGGCAGCCAGGCAAACCGCAGCTCCAATGCCACGGCTGCCGCCGGTCACGAGAAGAACAGGTGCATCGTCGGTCATTGATTGCATCCTTTCAGACTAAGGACATCCCAGGGCGCAACGGTTGCCTTGCCCTTGCCCCAAAGGGACGATTTCTGGATCGAGGGACCGAGCGCCGGCAGGAACAGCCGATCCGCCGCGCTCTCGCCTTCCGCCGGCAGCGCACGGATATGACCCTTCAGATCCGAGGCATAGACCATGCCCTGCCAAACCGTACAGGCCCTGAGATCTGCGCCGGTGACATCGCCCTCGGGACATTCGAACATGATTCGGCCATCGGAACGCAGCTGATCATCGCTGCGCATGACGACACCCTCCGCCACGACGGCGGTATTTCGCACCGCAAGCTTGAACCTGTTGCTGACGGACGATTCCGACCCCATGGGCTCGAAACGCAGCTCATAGGCATTGTCCATATCGACATAGACAGCCTTTTCCTGCACGCATTCTTCCGCAAGGGAAGGCAGTGGATTGACTGCGAAAACCAATATCGCGCCACATACGGGCGTCTTTCTTGCTATGGTCGATATCGCCGGCATGATCATTCGCCTCCCGGCTCGCGCCGGCCATCGGCATTTTCAGTCACGCCGAAATCAGTGAACAGAACCAGCGGCCGGCCGCTGGCATCGAGCCCCCAGAACACCGGATAGAAGCCATCACCCCAGCCGCTCGAGAATACGGCGATGTTGCCGCGCTTGCCCGATATCGGTCGATGTAAGGCATAGTCGTCGTTATTTGGCTGCAACTCGGATGCGAGAACATCATCGTAGTAGTTGATATCCGTTGACGACTTCTCTGCCTGGACCTGCTTTTCGCGCTCCTGGATCAGCGCATAGGTATCCGCATCCATGTAGCAGCCGAGACCGGCATCGACCGGATAGCCGAAGAATTCGTCATTCTTCAGCGAGTTGATATCCTGGCCGGGGACCACGGCCAGCTCCCAGCGTACCGGCTTGCCCTCGGCAAAGCGCATGCTGGCCGCAGCGATACGGCTGAAGGCTTGATACAAGGTGATGGGATAGTCGCCGGGAGAAACGGTGCGGGTAAGTGCCGGGCGGTCAGGCCCGACGAGCGGATCGCTGGCAACGATGCGCCCGGAGGTCAGCTCCACCTTGCCGATGCGAAGGACGTGGATCGAACGTGCGTCAAGATCGGCGTCGCCAAGCGACGCCAGATCGAGATTGCTGCTGAGCCTGGAAATGTCAAGTTCGCCCGCGCCGGCGGACGATGGCACCCATGCGGCGACGGCGCACAGCAATCCGCGCAGCGTCCGCATGGGCCATGTCGACATGATCCAACGCTCCCCTTAGAGATCGAGAACGAGACGTTCCGGGTCTTCCAGGCTTTCCTTGACGCGCACGAGGAAGGTCACCGCTTCCTTGCCATCAACGATGCGGTGATCGTAGGAGAGCGCCAGATACATCATCGGGCGGATGACGACCTGACCGCCGATGGCGACCGGACGCTCCTGGATCTTGTGCATGCCGAGAATGCCCGACTGCGGCGCATTTAGAATCGGCGAGGACATCAGCGAACCGTAGACGCCGCCATTGGTAATGGTGAAGGTGCCGCCCTGCATGTCGGCCATTGCCAGTGTGCCGTCGCGAGCAGCCTTTGCCAGACGGCCAAGCTCCTTCTCGACTTCCGCAATCGACATCTGGTCGGCATCGCGGATCACGGGAACGACAAGACCCTTGTCGGTGCCGACAGCCATGCCGACGTGGCAGTAGTTCTTGTAGATGATGTCGGTGCCGTCGATCTCGGCGTTGACGGCAGGCAGTTCCTTCAGCGCGTGCGTGACGGCCTTGGTGAAGAAGCCCATGAAGCCGAGCTTCACGCCATGCTTCTTCTCGAAGACGTCCTTGTACTTGTTGCGCAGATCCATGACGGCCTTCATGTCCACCTCGTTATAGGTGGTGAGCATGGCGGCGGTGTTCTGCGCATCCTTGAGGCGCTTGGCGATCGTCTGGCGCAGGCGGGTCATCTTGACGCGCTCTTCGCGGCTGACGTCTTCGACGGCGGTCGGAGCGCGAGCGGCAACGGGTGCTGCCGGTGCAGCGGCGGGCGCCGAAGCAGCCTTGGCGACAGCGGCGATGACATCGCCCTTCAGCACCTGGCCGCGCTTGCCGCTGCCTTCGACCTGATCGGCGGAGAGATTGTTTTCAGCAAGCAGCTTACCGGCAGCCGGTGCCGGCGGCATGGAGGAAGCCGGAGCGGAAACGGCGGGGGCGGCAACCGGTGCAGCAGCGGCAGGGGCCGGAGCAGCGGCGGCGGGTGCAGCAGCCTGTGCCGGAGCGGCTGCAGCGCCGTTGCCGGCGGATATCTGGCCGAGCAGCGCGCCAAGGCCAACGGTTTCGCCGGCCTGGGCGACGATCTCGGAAAGCGTGCCGGCAGCAGGCGCCGGAACTTCGATCGTCACCTTGTCGGTTTCAAGTTCGAGAAGCGGCTCATCGGCCTTGATGGCATCGCCGACCTTCTTGAACCAGGTACCGACGGTCGCTTCGCTGACGGATTCGCCGAGGGTAGGAACGCGGATTTCAGTGGCCATTGTTCAGATCCTGATTTTTCGTCGTTATGACTTAGATAGAATTACCGGCGACGGACGGCCGGAGAATGAGTGAGGGCATCGGCGAGATTTCGATACGGAAACCGAGCCCCGCCAGAAGGACGGGATCGGCATCACCAAGCGACTTGGCCGCATCGGCATGCTCCACATCGACGACGGCCATACCGAAGGCACCTTCGGCCGCGAAGACCGGGCCGACGACGATTGCCGTCCCGGCATTCGCATGTTCTCGCCAATAGGCGGCGTGCTGCTGCATGGCGGCCATCTCCTCCTCCGTACCGTCATGCGGAAAGCTGGGGCGCGGCGGCACAAGTTTCAGATGAAAATAGGCCATCGCGCAACCCCTCAACCGCCGAGCGCGTCCTCAAGGAACGCCGCAAGCTGCGACAGATGCTTGGACATCAGGCCCGTCGCCGGAGAGGCGGCGGCCGGACGGCCGGTGTAGCGGACGCGCTGGTACTTGGCATCGATATGGGCAAGCACCCATTCCAGATACGGATCGATGAAGGACCATGCGCCCATGTTCTTCGGCTCTTCCTGGCACCAGACCATCTCCGCATTGCGGAAGCGGCTGAGCTCGTTGATGAGCGCCTTGGCCGGGAACG
>JBCNPI010000182.1:0-12191 GCA_039593415.1 Rhizobium sp.
GTCATGGAGGTAACTTTCCCTATGAAGCGCTGTCAGAAGCGCTCGGGGCGAATGAGAGCGTAGACCAGGTAGACGGTGAGAAAGATCGTCACGCCGCCACCGAGAATGTAATCGAGAAGCATTGCAGTCTCTCCGACTAGAGGCCGTCGCAAGCCTTGGTATAGGCCACGCAAAGGAGGAAGAATAAGACGCCGATCCCGACTAGAAAAATGTCCATCATCGATCGCGATTCCTTGATTGTTATTGTCGACTGCAGAAACGATGGAGAGCGCCCTTGCTCGGAGCGCTTCTTTCTTCCTGCCGAGAGGGAAGACCACCTGGAGTGCATCTTCCACACGCAATATGCGACTGAACCGCGTTAAGGTTCGAGACGGCGGGACAGCGGAAGATATAAAAATCTTATAAATGCCGATACGGGTGACAATGGGCTTGCGAGCATGTTCATACGCTTGTCGAAGCGTCCGCCTGCGTTGCCGAGCTCGTTCGAAGAGTCAGGCCATCCGCCGATTGGAAACCCTTATCGAAGACGCCACGCCGATGGCGACCGCGCCACGACATCTCGTCAAAGTGCCTGTTACCTTGATCGAGCGCGAGTCCACCGGTGCCGTTCGCACATGAATGTGAGGGGCGCTCAGGGCCGGACTATGACCTTGATTTCGCCGGCCAGCGGCGCGCTGCCAACCACGCCTGCGACGTCTTCAAGGCCGATCGTCTTCGTAACAAGCGAATCCAGCTCCAGAATCCCGCTTGCCACCATGGCGGCGGCGCGAGCGTGGGTGAAAGGATTGAGATAGGCCGGCCTGATCTCAACCTCATTGACGAGCAGATCAAACGGCAGAATGGGCACTTCGAGGCCTGCCGGCGTTACACCGAAGAGGACGAAAGCACCGCCGCGCCGCACCATGCGAACGCCGCTCTGAAGCGTTTCGGGAACGCCGGCGCATTCTATGACGACGTCAACGCCGCCATGGGTCGCGTCCTTGACGGCGGCAACCACATCGATCGCCGTCGGGTCGAGAGCCAGCGTCGCTCCCAGGCGCAACGCCGCCTCGCGCCGCGACAGCTGTCTCGTGACAAGGATGATCTGATCTGCGCCGGCCAAACGGGCCAGTTGGACCATGAGCAGGCCGATGACGCCGCCGCCCAATATGGCAACGCTATCGCCCGGACGGATTTGTGTCTTGTCGATGGCATGGATGCAGCAGGCCAATGGCTCGCAGAAGGCACCATGGACGGGATCGAGATCCGGAGGCAGCGTGAAAGCTTGGCCATAGGGAACCGCAACATAATCGGCAAAGCCGCCATCCCGCGTCACACCGATAGCCATGAGGTTGGCGCAGAGATTCGGCCGTCCGCGCCGGCATGCGGGACATGTGCCACAAGCGATATTCGGGTCTATGGTGACAAGTTCACCGCCCACGAAGGAGGTAACGCCCTCGCCCACTTCTTCCACCAGGCCGCAGAATTCGTGACCCAGGCTCACCGGGATCGCCGTCGGATATTCGCCCTTATACATGTGCCGGTCGGATCCGCAGATACCGGCGGCGAGAACCCGGACGATAATCTCTCCCGGCCCTGCGCTCGGCTTTTCCACATTGCGCATGGCCATGGATCCGATCGATTCGAAACGGACTGCCCTCATTCGCCTCCTCCAAGCATAAGGTTTGATTCTTTCCTATCGCACCGCTCCCATCGGCACTATAGCACGCGACGACGCGCGCAGCCGCTCTATAGCTGGTGCGCTAAACGCCGGAGCAAGCACCAAAGCACGCGCCTGAGCGTTTTGTCACAACGTTTTTGAGGACTTAAAAAGAATGGGCCTTTCGAGCAACGCCACAACAGCTATGAGGCGCGAATAAAAGCCGAGCCCGCCTTGAACGCATTCAGCCGGAATAGCCGATTGCCCCGGCTTCCGCTCGGGGCAATCTCCAACTGGGGTCAGTTCAAGATTAATGCTGGCCTGTTCCCTGGATAGCGGAGAGCTTCCAGTCCGAACCGGGCTTGCGCACGAAAGTCCAGAGTTCGGTCGCCTCCGAAGGGCTGCGATCGTCGCCGTCGACGAGTTTTCCGGTCGTACGATCGAGCATCGCATCGATGCTCGAGTAGCGCATGGCAAGCGTTGCGTACTCGCTGTCGCCTTCACGCCAGGCTTCGGCGATATCACCCTGCAACAGGCGGACGTCGGAAACGCTGTTGCGCACGCCATGGGTGGCGTTCTCGCCCAGCTCCTCGGCAAGATAGGACATGGCTTCCGGCGTGGTCAGACGGCGCAGTGTTGCATAGTCCTCCTTCCCGTAGGCCGACTGAACTTCGGTAAGCAGGCGCTCGAAGCGATCGAGGTCACCCTGCTGCAGCCCGATCTCGTCATTGGCCTGCCGTGCCTTCTGCGCGGCAGCCCCACCGCCGATGGGCGGGATGGAAAAGGAGGAGCGCGGCGACGCGGCATCATTGTTTGCGGCATTCATGTTGTAAGACGGACCTGATCCCGGTGCGGCGTATTGCGTGCGTTGACGGTTTGCGAAGAACCGCATGGCGAAGCTGATCAGCAGCACGACCAGACCGATCTGCAGCAGCATGCCGAGGAAGCCGAAGCCGCCGCCGAAACCATGGCCAAGCAGCATGCCGAGAAGACCGCCGGCGATCAGACCACCGATCATCGATCCGCCGAAGCCACCGAAAAGGCCCGGACGCTGCGGTGCGCCGAGCGGCGGCTGGGCCGTTGTCTGCTGCTGTGGTCGCTGCGTCATCGACCGATCAATGGGGGCCGCCTGTGTCGGAGCCGTCCTCGTTACGGCAGGCGCATCGAAGGTGCGCGTCCCACGGCTTCCGAACCCGCTCGATCCGGCCCGACGCGCATCGGCGGCGTCGAAGGTCGCTAAAGACGAAGCGGCGGCAAGGACGACGATGGCTGCGATCTTGGCAAAACGCGGTATGGCGCGGAACATTGGCTCTCCTGTCATTGGGCAGAAAATCACTTACCGCCCTATATGGGAATGCCGGTCCGCGATTGTAAGGCTACGACCTTTAGTTGATGCTTCTGTAAATTTCAATTCCAAGCAGATAACCGCAGGATCGAGCGGGAATGCCCCGCCCAGAACATCGCAGCTGGCTCTTCCGATCCGATCGACCGGAGCCGCTCCTAGCGTTCATCGACCTTTTCGATCAGGCCGTCATAAACCTCCATCAATGCGTTGGTGATTGCTTGCCCAAGCGCATTGCCCGCCGCGCGGACGTCATCATCGGTACCGCCGCGCGCTGCCCTTGCCAGCTCGAAGCCCTGCTCGCCGATGATCTGCTTTGCAACCTCGATGGCCCAGAGGCCGAAATCGCCGCGATTGTCTATGCTGATTGCATCGTTCATTGCCTGCTCCCTTCAATCGTCGTGATCCGGCCTCTATACGCCCAAGGGGCGAAAGACCAGACTTCTTTGCGTCACGCGAATCGGCTGTCCAGCCGCCAGACAAAGCTCGATGAAGAGGCCGTTACCCTCCTTAAAGGCGGATTCGGAGAGAGTCGGCGCGGGATACGGCCTGCCTCCCAGCAATCGAAGCGCCGTCTCCGGCCTCGGAATCGCCGACAGAAGACACGCAATATGGCGGCGAAACGTCGGAAATTGTGGAAATACAGGCTTTGCCGGCCTTTCCGGGCAGAACTCATGGTGACAATGAGCATCTCCGGTGAAAAGGATTCCGCTGTCACCAATGCGGGGGAAGCCTCATGACCACCACGAATGAAATCGCAGACAAGATCGCCGCCGAACACAAGCTGACCAAGGCTCAGGGCAAGACGATCGTCGAAGCCGTCTTTGCCGCCATCACCGGAGCAGCAGTCTCCGGCGCCGAAACCTCCATTCCGGGCTTCGGCAAGTTCAAGGTCAAGGACACGCCGGAGCGTGAAGCACGCAATCCGGGAACGGGCGCAACGATCAAGGTTGCCGCATCGAAGAAGCTTGCCTTCACGCCGGCCAAGGCGCTGAAGGACGCTCTCAACAAGTAATATCGATCCGGGCGTCACGGCTCAATGGATTAAACAGCCGGCTCTATCCGCTAGGGCCGGCTTTTTGCGTCTTCTTGCAGGAAGGGCGAATGCCTGCGCGACCGTGAGGCCGTTTCGGCCGATCCAATCTGCGCTAGGCTCAATCCTCAGAAATTCCATGGACATTATTGCTCAAGGCAGGTCTCCTGGCTCGCGGGTCGTAACATACGTCCACCTTCCCAAGGCACTGGGCCTCAGTGGCTCTATCGAACGAATGCTCACCGCTCACAGTTGCGGGGGCAGCTACGGCTTGGCAATCATCATGCTTGCCTACCGTATTCCCATCTTAGCCTCCAATCCTTGCGAATCAGAAGAACCTTGAACACTAAATATAGTATTCTCGGTTAAAAATGCGTCAACTGCTTCGATGCCGTCAGGCCGATTTCGATGTTGACAGGCACGGATAATTTTCGCCCGGCATCCTATGGAAAGGCTGAACAAGCAAGCTGATGCTCCATAAAGTTGCATTCGCGGCGCTATAAGTGGAATGCTGATTATTTACTCAATAAATCGGCCGGCTCCTCAAGCCTACCGATCCCATCAATTGGAATTGCTCTCGCGGATGCGGTCGGCAAGATCGAGAAAGTTCTGCCGCATGCGGCGCAAGGTGAAATCAAGGCCGAATAGGCGACCGGTTTCGGCAAAGCCCATCGATTGCGCCTCCGCGGAATTCTGAAGAACGCTGAATGCCGCTTCGAAAGCCTCGTCTCCCGCAAAGAGCAACTCGGGATCGACCTTTGCGCCCGTGCGAAGCGCCACGCCGCATGCTTCGGCAAAGCGGGCCTGCGCCTCCAGTACTCCCGCCGCCTGCGGCCCGACCGCTTCGACGATGGCCGCAGGAAAGGGCGTCTCGACGATATGGCTGACATAGGTCATGTCGTTTCGAATGCGCCAGAGCGAACGGGGGATAGCCTCGGAGATACCCTGCCGAGTCAGCCAGAAGGCGCGCTCGCGATGGGCATCGCTCAGGAGCGCTTCCGTTGCCATCAGCGACTGACGCAGCGCAATATTGGCGTCGGTGGCCGAAACGGCTTCGCCCTTCTCGACGGCGTTTGCCAGGGTGCGCAATATCTGCGCCATCACGTTGAGCGCCGATCCGAAGCGATCGAGCACCATGGTCCGCGAGCGCGTCGGCAGAATGAAGAGGCTGGCGAGCACGCCGACCACACCGCCCAGCGTGATCTCGGCGATACGGTCGATCACAAAGATCTCGACGGGAACAGCCGTGGAATGGGTCAGCATGACGATCGCAGCCGTCAGCCCGGCATTGCGCAGCCGAGGCACGCGAGCCGCTGCGAAACTGGAGAGGCCGACGACACAGATCAACGCGATGCCGATGGCTAGCGGCTCCTGCGGCGTGATGAATACCGCGATGCCGCCAAGCACGGCGCCTGCAACCGTCGCGACCAATCGGTCGAGAGCGGCTCCGGCCGTAGCGCCGACGGATGCCTGCATGACGATCAGCACGGTAAAGACCGCCCAATAGCCCTGCTGAAGATGCAAAAGCTGGGAGACGGCATAGGTGATGGTGCACGCGATCATGACCCGCAGCGCCTGCACCACTGCGCGCTTGGTCTGGATCAGGGATGCATTGGATTTTGACGCGGACTGACTCTGGCTAGATACGGGCTCAGTCATCGCGCAATTTTTCGTCTGGAACGTATGCTGACAATGGCCGTTCGGGTCTTGCCCGTCCCTGCTGCTGCGTCGCCGGTCATGGGAGAAACGCGATGCTTACAATGGCAGCATTCGCCCCAATATGAAAGGCGCGTGCAAAATGGCAATCGGCCGATTGCGCCGCGCCTCCTGTTCGGAAGCACGGCCCTTCGCCGATAGCAGTGGACCGGATGGTACGCTCAAACGGTGGCGGAAGCCGCAGATGTCGGCGCCGTCTCCTCAACAAGAGCCTGCCGCAGACGCGCCTCCTGATCTGGTGAAAGCGAAGTTCTCAGCAACCTTGCATGCTCGCCCTTGAACTCGGCGAGCACCTTTTCCGGCTGGACCTTGCGGATCAGCAGAAAGAGCGCGGAACTACGCGCAGGAATGGTTTCGGCAAGCTTCTCGATGAGACCGTCATCGATACCGTAATCCGCCATCGATCCAGCCCAAGCGCCCGAACCCGCCCCGATCGCACCGCCGACCACCATGCCGGCAAGCGGATTGAGGAACAGCAGGCCGACGAGCGAGCCCCAAAGAGCGCCTGAAAGCCCGCCGCTTGCAGCGCCGGCAGCAGTCAGATTGACGCTCTGCTTGAGACGAACCTTGCCAGACTCGTCACGAACGGCGATGACGGCATCTTCCAGGTCGATCAGATATTCCTTTTCAAGCTGGACGAGACGATTAAGGACAGCGTCGGCTTTATCGGCATTATCGAAACCAAGCACAATGAGTTCTGACATCGAGATCCTCCGGATCGTGTTGCAGGGACGAGAGGTAGAGCGTCGGGCCGATTAGTGAACAGCCGTGCTGATCAACCGGTAAGGATGGGTAGCATTGAACTGCGAGATCATTGCGACAGCCTGCTGCAGCAGTTTTTCCGCTTGTTCCGGATCGTCACGGACTAGTTCGTCGGCGTTGATGCGGATCGCCTCCGCCATATTGCTGGTAAGTGCGGCAAACTGCCGATTACCCTCGACAAAGGCTTCGCGCGCAGTTCCTTCCAGCGTCCTTGCAATATCGATGAGGATTTCCTCGCGTTCTTCGACGCTGAGATCTTCTGCGATTTTGGTTCTGTCTTCCATTTTAGTCACTCACTCCTGATAGACGTGATTGCGGCCGAGCTCATAAAGCCTCGGCTACTACTGACGTAAGAAGACGGAAATTCAGGTTCAAGGCCTTGCAATGTCAGCCTGCATATAACGCCGCCGGCAGGTCCAGCTACCAAGCGACTTTATAAACGAACGCGACTGCAGGCGGGAAAGTCCGCCTCGGTCTTTTCACCCGGCATGAGCCAGAATTTTTCAGATGAGGCGGACAAGACGATCAATATGAGGAGCAATCGATGCAAAACAGTGCTCCGTGAGCAAGCTGCCCTGAAGACCCATCCGATCGCGGCAGGCAGATTCAATCCCGCTCCTCAGCGCGTCTCAAATGGGCATGCCGGCATGAAACGATCCGAGTCTACCCGACCCGTCTTCTATTCGTCCCATTCCTCATCGTCGGCCGAAAGCAGATCTACCAGCATGGCAACAGTGCCGGCAGGCAGGTGGCGGCCTTCGCCGATCAGCGCCTCGTCGCTATTTACCCAGGCCCAGGCTTCGGATAGTTCCGTCGGCGTTGCACCTGTCGCAACGATCTCGGCAATCAATGTTTCGTCTACAGGGCCGAGTACGGAGGTGACGTCTTGCGAGGTCAATGTCATGTCCTGCTCCTCTTCCTGTTTGTCAGACCCTAAACACCCTTTAATATAGAAAATCGGCGACAAACTTCCACCGGCGGCGGCGCGGCGGATATGCAGAAGCGATCAATTAAACCACTCCAGCCACTGCAATGGTGAGGCGCAGAGGCAATATCTGGCTCTCCAGGGATGGACGATCAGACCATTGGTCATAATGCGGCCGCAAAACGCGGAAATCAAAGCATCGGCAGCACCGAAATCTCGGATCAGCCGGTCGGAACATCGGCTCGAGATCGCAATAATCGCGAGCCGATCGGACTGATCAGAATGTCGGGCCGGCCGCGCCGCCTTTCAGCGTGAAGTAAGCAAAGGCTGCTAGGAAAAATGCAATGACGACCAAGATCGCCAAAAGACGCTTGAGCCAGGGAGGGGTTTGCCTCGGCGGCTTGGGCTTGGGACGACGTTCAAACTTGATGACATTATCAGACATGACAATCGATTAGCGAAGATCAAACGGTTTGCCAATCCGGTATCAGCATCAGGGGCGTGACGTTTCCGCAATTGGCCAGACGAAGTTTCAATCCATCCGAATTCTCAATCCCGTCCGCAACGCATTGGGGCCGTGGCGGCAAATATTCGATTGGGACACGAACCCCGAAGGTGTATTCTTGAATATCCTCAATAAAGTTCGCCCCTGGACTGCACAGCGGCGTGCTATGATCGTTCCCTTTCCGGCAGAACGGGATCTGGCAGAGCGCAGATCCAGGGCGACGGCCGACGATGGCCCGATTGTCGCATTCTTCACCCAAGGCAGTTTTTATGAGCAGGAGAAGGACCGCATGGTCCACTCGGCCGAACGCATCGGATTGCGTGTTCAGGCGACGGCTCTGCCCAGCGCCGGCAGCTGGGTGCTGAATGCCGGGCTCAAACCCGGTTTCCTGCAAAAGGAAAGAGCCAGGCTGCGCGGACCGATCCTTTATGTTGATGTCGATGCGGTCTTCCACCGCAATCCCTGGCCGGAACTTCGCAGGCTCGATTGCGACATGGCCGCCTATTATGAGGCAGATGGGCGTCTCATCAGCGCGACGCTTCTCATTAACGATACGCCAGGCGCAGCCCGGCTCATCGAACGCTGGCGGGAAGGCTGCCTTGCCAATCCCGATATGTGGGATCAGCTCGTTCTCGAACATATCGTTGCCGAGGACGCGGCAAGCGCCAATCCGCAGTTCCGCCTGGTCAGATTGCCGGTGTCCTACTGCTGGATCTTCGACCGCATCGAGAACGAGCCTGTCCGCGAAGTCTTCATCGAGCAGCTTCAGGCAAGTCGCGAGGCGACCAAACGCAAGCGCTGGTTCGGCCGTATCGGCAAGCGCCTGAGACGTCGCCGCGATCGCGTCGACGAAATCGAGCGCATACTGAGCGGTCGTGGTTGAAGTGCGTTGCGTCTTACGGCTTGGATGACATTCGACTTCGCAAGCACTGACAAGCTGCCGACGGCATGATCACAGCATGTCGCCCAGCGTCCAATGGTTATTCCACCTGATATCGATCTCGTCTTCGACGTTCTGATATCGGATGTCGGTGGAAAGGCGCATGCGTTGCTGCCGGTCCTGGTTGGTGGTCGAGGCGTGAATCATGAACGGCGAATGCAGCATGACGTCGCCCGCCTCGTAGTCTGCGACCAGCCAGCGCGTGTCGAAGCGTTCCGCTATGTCGGGCAGATCCTTGGAAACCCAGCCGCCTTCCGCCATGTTGCGATTGTAGGCGCTCACACGCTCCTCGGGGCTCAGGTCCTTGTTCCGTTCGCTGAATTCGCGCTCCATTCTCGCGCCGATGGCATGCGATCCCTCCAGATAGGTAAGCCCTCCCATCTCCACGGGAATATCGCCGATCGGTATCCATGCCGTCACGATCCGGCTGGTGCCGCCGCGAAGATAGACAAGATCGTAATGCGCCGGCGTTGCTGTGGTCGTTCCCGGCCGCACATGACGCATGATCTTGCGCTTGTGCAGATAGGAAATGCCTGACAGGAATTCGTCCATGAAGCTGGACATGCGGGGTTGCGCACAGAAGCCCTCATAGGCGACGGACCGCACGAGGGACATCAGGCAACGATCCACGTCCCTACCTTCCGGCGCCGCGGAAGACGCAATCCCGTTCCTTGGATCCGTTCCCTTCGCAATCAGTCCCGTGCGCGCCATATGGCCGAAGATCCAGCCACGAAAGTCGATGACCTCGTTGCGTGGCAGGAAGCCCTTGAGCCATACATAGCCGTTCTTTTCGTAAAGGCGGCGGATCGCGTCAACGCCGATGCCCGGATCGGTCGGGATCAGGAAGCCGAGCCGATTGGGTGCTGTGGAAAGAACCTTTCCGTTGGCGACAAGGCTGAGCTCGCGGCTATCGGATTGCACAGCCTGTGTGGAAACCACCATTTCACTCACCTGAAGTTCGAGTTGATTGCCCGTTGAATCTAGCAGCCGGCGATGTTTCACTACATGGACGAAAATCATACTGGACTTTTCGCTCATGATGAAACCTCCGGATGCCATCTACCGATCACCACTTGCGGCCGCCGGGGGACTGGCTGTCACCGGCAGCGGCAGGCAGCATGCCATGCATGCCATCAAGGCGCGGAAGCTGCCGAGTCATGCGGTGGTTCTCGTCGAAAATGGCCAAGGCTTTCTCGAAACGGACGCCGGTGGCCGCAAAAGCGTGAAGGGTCCAGCCCTGTTCTGGCTCTTTTCGAACCGCCAGCACTCATACGGTCCGGATGCGGAAGGCTGGAACGAGAGGTGGGTACTTTTCGAAGGCTCGCTCGTGCGAGACTTCCTGCGCCTGCGTCTCATCAGCGAGCAGGACCCGGTCATCAATCTGCGAAGCCTTGATCGCGTTCAGCGTCTTTTCGGTAGCATCCACGCCGAGCTTATCGAGGATACGAATCTTGCAAGAGCCTCGGCCGCCGCCTCGCTTCACCGGATCGTTATCCTGGCGGCACAGCAGGCGAGCCAGGCCAGGCCCTCGCGACAGGAAGGACCCGATGTAACGGAGATCGTCGAAGCGCTCCGCCAAAGGGCGACGCAATCCCTCGATATGGCAGCCTTTGCCGCCGAATACGGAATATCACCCGCGACACTCCGCAGAAAAATCATAATGGAGGTCGGACTGCCGCCAAAAGGCTTTCAGCTTCGCGTGCGGATAGACCACGCCAAAGAGCTTCTGACGACAACCGAAGACAAGATCGAAATCATCGCATCAAAGATCGGCTTCCAAGACGCCTTCTATTTTTCACGCCTGTTCCATGAGCGCGAAAACTGCACGCCACGCGAATTCCGCGCGCGATTCAAAAGAACCTGAAGACAGGCCCGTCGAGGCGCGATCCCCGCGATACTCAATGCCTCATGAACGTTTCGCGGCCGTGCCGAAGCCCGAGTGCCAGAGAAAGGCGATCCGAAGGCCACCCCGATTTGAAAGGAACGCCCGGGCCGCGACTTCAAAGAAATGAACATTCGCATCCAGGAATGTGGTTTTGTACCGGATACAAATGTCCGCCGGCCGCAAATCAGCCGGAATTATCCACAGAACCGATCGAAGTTTAGCATACGCCCGCCATAGATGAATATTTAGTCTCACCTTGACATTCTGAGGTTGAAAATGGATTTCTGATGTAGCAACAAAATGAAAAACAATCGATTTTTCAATTTAGTCACAACATAATTACTATGAATATGGCGAGGAGACATAGAATAACTGAAGTCGCGGCAATTCCCATTGAAAGTAAAAATGACATTGGCTACATAAGTAAAAAACATTGTGTGAGGGCGGAGATGAAAAAGGAAAATACTACCAGCCACAGGAAGTTTATTGAGCTTACAAGCAAGATCGTCTCCGCTTACGTCCTGCGCAATATGACTGCACCGGAAGATTTGCCCAGGCTCATCCTTGAAACGCATTCGGCACTGACAGGCTCTCCGCAGTCTCTATCATCGACGATGGAAAAGTTGCCGAAGCCGGCCGTACCTATCAAGAAATCCGTCACGGACGAATATCTGATCTGCCTGGAAGACGGCGGGAAATATAAGTCGCTGAAGCGGCACTTGAACACCAAATACGGTCTTTCGCCCGAGGACTATCGGAAGAAATGGGGCTTGCCCGCTGACTATCCGATGGTGTCGGCGACCTATGCCGCTACCAGATCGACGCTGGCAAAGAAGGCGCTCCTCGGCCACACGAAAAATGCGACGGATATCACGCCGGCCGATGAGCCGCCACGGCGGCAGCGAAAGGCCAGCTGATCCGAGCCTCGCTCGCGGCGAGATCTGGATCGCCGATCCGCCACGAGATGCGATGGATGAACGGCACGTCATGCGCGGCCTCCGACCGGTGTTCGGCCGGAGGTGCAGCGGTCAGGGAGTTTCGGTCGTTCTGGCGCTGACCGTGATGGCGCGGCCGGCAAACCAGCCATTGATCGCGGCACCAAGGCCGAGCAACACGAACAATGCGGCGCACCACGCAAAGCTCCCCGTCCAGCCATGAATCATGCCGATGACGAGCGGGCCGATGGCTGCAAGCAGGTAGCCGACGAATTGTGCCATCCCGGAAAGATGGGCAGCCACATGCGCATCTGGCGAACGCAATACGATGACGGTGAGCGCCACGGCAATCAGCCCGCCCTGGCCGATGCCCTGCAGCACAGCCCAGAACCAAACCGTCCAGAGCGGGGCAAAAAGCAAGCCCAGCAAGGCGACGACGGCAATCAGGCACAAGGTGACATTGATGGCGCGCTGATCCTTGCCCTTGACGGCAATATGAGGCGCCACCA
>JBCNPI010000183.1:0-12184 GCA_039593415.1 Rhizobium sp.
GATGCCGACGCGCGCAATCTCTTCTATCTCGATGCCACCTGCCCGCTGGTCTCCAAAGTGCACAAGCAGGCCATGCGTCACAATCGCCTCGGCCGCCATGTCGTCCTGATCGGTCATGCCGGTCACCCGGAAGTGATCGGCACCATGGGCCAGTTGCCCGAGGGAGCCGTATCGCTGATCGAAACGGTAGAGGATGCCGACGTCTATGAGCCTGATGATCCCGACAATCTCGGCTTCGTCACGCAGACCACGCTCTCGGTCGACGATACCGCTGGCGTCATTGCGCGCTTGCAGGAGCGCTTCCCCAACCTCACGGCGCCGGCTGCGGATTCGATCTGCTATGCCACGACCAACCGCCAGGAAGTGGTGAAGGAGGCGGCTCCGGGCTGCGATCTCTTCCTCATCGTCGGTGCGCCGAATTCCTCCAATTCCAAACGCCTCGTCGAAGTGGCGCTGAGGGCAGGGGCGAAGAAATCCGTCCTCGTCCAGCGCGCGGCCGAGATCGATTGGGACAATATCGGC
Source organism: Rhizobium sp. (assembly GCA_039593415.1). Lineage (GTDB taxonomy): Bacteria > Pseudomonadota > Alphaproteobacteria > Rhizobiales > Rhizobiaceae > Rhizobium. Next base: position 523 of record JBCNPI010000183.1, read on the forward strand.
GATATCAAAACGGTTGGCCTCTCGGCTGGTGCATCTGCGCCAGAAGTCATCGTCAATGAGATCATCGAAGCCTTCCGCGCCCGCTATAATGCCATAGTGGAACTCGCTGAAACTGTGAAGGAAACCGAGAATTTCCTCGTCAATCGCGAGCTGCGCGGTATAGAGCTGACGACGGCGGACATGGCTTTCGTCAACGGGGACTAAAGAGGGGCCACCTCGTCCTTCGAGGCATTTCCGCGCACAGCACCGAAATGCACCTCAGGATGAGGTGGAGTGAGTTTTGCCGCTAGACGCCTGGATCAGCCCTCATGGTGAGGAGGCGCTCCTGAGCTTGTCGAAGGGGCCATCTCGAACCACGAGGGCGGGTGGTTGCGGCGCACGCGTATATCAAAGGAATAGTTCGTGGCTGTTTATACCGATATTACCGAAGACGATTTGAAATGGTTTCTGACCGAGTATGATGCCGGCGAGTTGCTCTCCTACAAGGGCATTGCCGAAGGTGTCGAGAATTCGAACTTCCTGCTGCATACGAGCCGCGATCCCCTGATCCTGACGCTCTATGAGAAGCGTGTCGACAAGGGCGACCTGCCGTTCTTCCTGGGGTTGATGCAGCACTTAGCAAGCCGCGGTCTGTCCTGTCCGCTGCCGTTGCCGCGCCGAGACGGTGCTTTGCTTGGCCATCTCTCCGGCCGTCCTGCTGCCTTGATCTCCTTTCTCGAAGGCATGTGGCTGCGCAAGCCTGAGGCGCATCATTGCCGCGAAGTCGGCAAGGCGCTGGCCGCCATGCATATTGCCGGCGAGGGGTTTGACATCCGGCGCCCGAACGCCTTGTCGCTTGAGGGGTGGCGGACGCTTTGGGAAAAGTCCGAGGCGCGTGCCGACGAGGTTGAGGCCGGCCTGCAGGATGAGATCCGCAGCGAACTCGATTTCCTCGGAAAGCATTGGCCGAAGGATCTGCCCGAAGGTGTCATCCATGCCGATCTCTTCCCGGACAATGTCTTCTTCCTAGGCGATAGGCTCTCCGGTCTGATCGACTTCTATTTCGCCTGCAATGATCAGCTGGCTTACGACGTTTCGATCTGCCTCAACGCCTGGTGCTTCGAGAAGGATCACGCCTATAACATCACCAAGGGCATGGCGCTGCTGGAGGGCTATCAGAGCGTGCGACCGCTGAATGCAGCCGAAATTGCCGCATTGCCGACGCTTGCGCGCGGCTCGGCACTGCGCTTCTTCCTGACGCGGCTCTACGACTGGCTGACGACACCGGCCGGTGCGATGGTCACCAAGAAGGACCCGATCGAATATCTGCGCAAGCTGCGCTTTCACCGCCAGATCGCTTCGTCAGCCGAATATGGGCTGAAGGCATGAAGCACGTCGACATTTTTACCGATGGGGCCTGCTCGGGCAATCCCGGTCCTGGCGGCTGGGGCGCCGTGCTTCGTTATGGCGAGGTTGAAAAGGAATTGTCCGGTGGCGAAGCGGAGACGACCAACAACCGGATGGAACTGATGGCGGCAATCTCTGCGCTCGGCGCACTGAAAAGCCCTTGCGAGGTCGATCTCTACACCGACAGCGTCTACGTCAAGGACGGCATCACCAAGTGGATTTTCGGCTGGAAGAAGAATGGCTGGAAAACCGCGGACAAGAAGCCGGTAAAGAATGCTGAGCTCTGGCAGGCGCTAGACGAGGCCTATAACAGGCACAAGGTAACGCTGCACTGGGTCAAGGGGCATGCGGGGCACCCGGAAAACGAGCGGGCCGACGAGCTGGCCCGCAAGGGCATGGAGCCTTTCAAGCGGAGGTAGATCCGCCAACGGAATGTGCTGGAAAAATTATACCCCGCTCAGCAGTTTGGTGGCGATCATCCACATGGTGAAGGCGATGAGCGTTTCCAGAATGCGCCAGGACGAAGGTTTGGCGAAGATCGGCCTCAGCCATCTCGCGCCGAAGCCGAGCGAAAAGAAGAACAGGAAAGAGCCTGTCATGGCACCCGCCGCAAATGAAGCCTCGCTCCCCGGAAATCGGGTCGAGATCGTGCCGAGCAGCGCCACCGTGTCGAGATAAACATGCGGATTGAGCCAGGTGAGTGCCAGGCACATGGCTAGCGTCCGCCGAAAGCTCGATGATTTCGCCTCTCCGGCAGCCAGCACCGCGGAGGAGCGCAAGGCGGAATAGAGGCTCTTGGCTCCATACCAGATGAGGAATGCCGCTCCCGCATAGCGCATGACCGGATCGAGCCAGGGCAGCAGGACGGCGATCTGGCGAAAGCTCGTCACGCCAAGCACGATGAGCGCTGCATCGGAAAGAGCGCAGGCGAGGCAGACGGCGAATACATGCTCGTTGCGAAGGCCCTGGCGCAGGACGAAGGCGTTTTGCGCGCCGATCGCGACAATCAGGCTAAGCCCCATCGTGAGGCCCGTCAGGTAAGTCGAAAAATTCATGTTTGGCGAAAGGCTCCGAAATGAATGAGCATTTCCGTATCGCCATATGTCGATTTAGGCTAATTAATGCTGCTAACCTAGATTAAGAAAAACTAAGCCATGCTCGATTATTCAGCTCTCCGTGCCGTTTCAGTGGTTGTACAAACCGGCAGTTTCGAAAAGGCGGCTGGCATTCTGAACGTGACGCCGTCCGCCATCTCGCAGCGGGTGAAGCAGCTTGAGGAGCGCTTGGGCATCATTCTGATCGTCAGGGGCAATCCCTGCACCGCGACGGAGAAGGGCGAATGGCTCTGCCGCCATATGGAAAATGTCGGCATGCTCGAAGACGAGCTGTTCGGGCGCCTGCCGGCCCTCGTCGATCCGGGCGAACCCAAGCAAAAAGTCACGCTTCACATCGCCACGAATGCCGATAGCCTCGGGACTTGGTTCGTGGAAGCCATATCGGGTTTTGCCAAGCGCTCGCCCTATCTGCTGAATGTCGCCATCGATGACCAGGATCATACGGCCGAATGGCTGCGGCGCGGCCGGGTCATCGCTGCCGTCACCGGCCTGGAAAAGCCGATCCAGGGATGCCGGCGCACGTCTCTCGGTGCGCTCCGCTATCATGCAACTGCAAGCCCCGATTTTATTGCCCGGTATTTCGCAGAGGGAGTTACCCCTGAAGCGATCCGGAACGCGCCGGCGTTGACCTTCAACCAGAAGGACAGGCTTCAAAGCCAGTGGATACGCCAGACATTCGGAATGGATTTTGCCTATCCGAGCCACTGGTTGCCTTCGACCCAAGGCTTTGTCGATGCCAGCCTCTCAGGCATGGGATGGGGCATGAATCCCGTCCAGCTCGTGCGGGAACATCTGCAGACCGGGCGTTTGGTCGAGCTTATTCCCGAGACGCGGCTGGACATTCCATTATATTGGCAGGTGAGCCGCCTTGCCGCCGATCGGCTTGCCGAACTGACACGCGAGATCACTGCGACAGCCAAAGCTCATCTTTCAGCTTGAGCTCTGCTTCCAGTTGAACAGGTTGCCGTTCGTCCCGCTGCTGGAACGCAATGTTCGCGAATTGGCGCCTTGCCCGCCTGCCCTTTCCCTCTATGCTGCCCCGACTTCCAGGGAGATTGCCTTATGATCCTGCATTGCGTTTTTCTAAGACTCAAATCCGCTCTGACACAGGACGAGAAGAGGGCGCTCTTCGACTCCGTTGTCGCCTTGCAAAAGGTCATTCCGGGCATTGTTGATGTGAAATATGGGCCGAATGTCTCGCCTGAGGGCCTGCATGGCGGCTTCGCGGATGGATTTGTCGTCACCTTCGAGAGCGTCGAAGCGCGCGATGCCTATCTGGTACATCCCGATCATGTTGCCGTCGGCGAGCGGATCGTTTCATCCACGGACGGCGGTCTGGCCGGTCTGATGGTCTTCGATTTCAACATTTAAGCGGCATGGTCGCAGCAGCCTATGCCTGCGACCATGCTCGTTGATTGATTAGCTCGACTTCGCCATCGCTGCGGCGAGTTGATCAACGTTATAACGGAACATTTTTTCGTAAGTCGAAGCCGGTCCGTTGGCCTTTGACAGCGATTCGACATAGAGCTCGCCGCCCGGTTCGGCGCCGGTTGCCTTGGCGACTTGGCTGACCAGGCGCGGATCGTTCGAATTCTCGAAGAAGTAAGTCTTTACACGCTCGATCTTGATCTGTTCGATCAGCTTGGCGACCTCGGCGGCCGAGGCTTCCGTTTCAGTCGAAACGCCGAGCGGCGAGAGGAAGCTGACCTTGTATTCGCGGCCGAAATAGCCGAAGGCGTCATGGCTGGTCAGCACCTTGCGGCGATCGTCCGGCATCTTGTCGAACTTGTTGTGCGCATAGGCGTCGAGTTCGGTCAGGACCTTCGTATAGCGCTCGGCGTTGGCTTTGAAGTCGGCGGCGTCGACCGGATCGGCGGCGGAAAGAGCCTTCTCGATATTGGCGACCCAGATTTTCACATTGACCGGGCTGTTCCACACGTGCGGATCGGTGACCGTCTTGCCGTCATCGACCATGGTGCGGGTGTTGATGCCTTCGGAAGCGACAACAGGCGTTCCCTTGTAGCCGGAGGCGCTGATCAGGCGGTCCATCCAGCCTTCCAGGCCTTCGCCGCTGACGAAGACGACCTTGGCGGCATTCAGCGTCTTGGCATCGGCCGGCGAAGGTTCGAATTCATGGGGGTCGCCGTTCGGGCCGACGAGGCTCGACACATTCACATGATCGCCGCCGACATGCTTGACGACATCGGCAAGTACAGTGAAGGAGGCGACGACATTGAGGGTTTCGGCGGAGGCCGGTGCAGCGACGCCGAAGGCCACGAAGGCTGCCGCAGCGGCTGAGAGGAGTAGTCTCTGTTTGTTCATGCGAGTCTCCTTGTTCGAATTAGCCCCGGAGATGGGGACGGGGGAAGAACCGCCGGGCGAGGCCCGAGGGAGCGAAGAGAATGGAGAAGCCATAGATCAGGCTGGCGGTGATGATGATGGTCGGACCCGATGCAAATTCGAGATGGTAGGAGGCGATGAGGCCGATATAGCCTGAAGCCGTAGCCGTAGCCGTCGCGATCATCATCATCGAGGGCAGGCTGCGCGACCAGAGCTGCGCCACGGCGGCCGGCAGCATCATCAGCCCGACGGCCATCAACGTGCCGAGCGCCTGGAAGCTTGCGACGAGATTGAGCACGACCAGCAGCAGGAACAGGAAGTGATAGAGCGGCCCGCGCCCGCCGACGGCACGCAGGAAACCCGGATCGAAGCATTCCATGACGAGCGGGCGGTAGATGACGGCAAGCGCCAGCAGCGTTGCCGTGGTGATCGCGCCGATCTGGTAGAGAGCCGGCGCATCGATCGCGAGAATCGTGCCGAAGAGCACATGCAGGAGATCGATATTGGAGCCGCGCAGCGACACGATGAGGACGCCGAGCGCCAGCGAGGTCAGATAGAAGCTGGCAAAGCTCGCATCCTCCTGCAGCACGGTCGCGCGGCTGACGAGGCCGGACAGCAGCGCCACCGAAAGGCCGGCGACAAGGCCGCCAAGCCCCATCGCGGTGAGCGACAGCGAGCCGGCAATGAGATAGCCGATGGCCGCGCCAGGCAGGACGGCATGGCTCATGGCATCGCCCATCAGGCTCATGCGTCTGAGCATCAGGAAGACGCCGATAGGCCCGGAACCGAGGCCGAGGCAGATGCAGGCAATCAGCGCGCGCCGCATGAAGCCGTAATCCGCAAAGGGCGCGAGGAAGATGTCATAGACGGTCATTCGGCCAGCTCCCGTTTCACAAGCTTGCCACCGTCATGCCCTTCTTCCGGCAGGCATGTCTCGGCTTCCTCATCCCAGCACTCGGCCATGGCGCGTGCCTTGATGAGATTGGCGGGGCTCATGATTTCCTGCGTCTTGCCCCATCCCACAAGTTCGCGGGCGATCAGCAGCGTTTCCGGGAAATAGCTTCGCACCTGCTCGAAATCGTGCAGAACGGCGATGACCGTGCGTCCCTCCCGGCTCCATCGCAGTACGAGGTCGAGAAGATCGCGCGTTGTGCGCTGGTCGATGGCCGTGAAGGGTTCGTCCAGCAGGATGACACGGGCATCCTGCTGCAGCAGCCGCGCAAAGAGCACGCGCTGGAACTGACCGGCCGAAAGTGAGCCGATATGCCTTTTTTCGAAGCCTGACAGCCCGACGATGCCAAGCGCCTCACGCGCCCGCTCGGCATCCTTTCGGGAGAACTGGCCGAAAGCGCCGGCATTCTTCCAGGCGCCGAGCATGACGGTATCGGCAACCGAAATCGGAAAGCGCCTGACGATATCAGCCGCCTGCGGCAGATAGCCAAAATCGTTGCGCGTCAGCGCGCCACGATCGATCGACCCTTCCGCTGGCCGCAATTCGCCGATGATCGCCTTGAGCAGCGTCGACTTGCCGGCGCCGTTAGGCCCGGCAATCGCCGTTAAGCTGCCGGCCGCAAAGCCGCCCGAGATGTGATGAACGGCGGGATGACGCTCATAGGTAACGGTGAGATTATTGAGGCGGATGAGATCGCTCATGCCAGCGCCACCGCCCAGCCGATCGCTGCCCAGAGTATCGCTATGGCGACGGCCACATAGGCAAGGCGGATCAGGGCGGAGCGTCCCATGAGAGACGACGCGAAGGGATCACGGTCAAAGGGCATTTCAGGGCTTTCTATTATGTAATAACATTACATGTAGTAACCGATGAAATGCGGCGAAAAAGGGGCGGGCGCTGAACTGCCAGGTATTTGCGGTGAACAAGGCTGGAATATTTACCAGCAATAATGTCCGTGCTTTATCGCCGCGAGGCTCACGACAGTTGTATTTTCACCCATCATCGAGCGACAAGGCATGCGGCATGGGTAGAGGAGAATGTCATGAAGCTAAGGCTTGAGCTGTTTGTTGCAAACAAGAGAATAGGGGGACGGCTTGAGCCTCCCATACTTCGATGAAAGGCCGAGCAGGGCGCCCAGCCTTCCAGATCCATCAAAATCCTAAAGCTGCTCGATCATCGCAGCCGCACCGGAAACGGTTGCCTGGCCGGGGCTTTCTTCGATGTTCAGCGTCTTCACCACGCCATCTTCCACCAGCATGGAATAACGCTTGGAGCGGATACCAAGCCCGCCGGCCGAGAGATCGACTTCGAGACCGAGCGCCTTGGTGAAAGCACCGTCCCAATCGGCGAGGAAGTGAATCTTGCCCATGCCGCCGGACGATTGTGCCCAGGCGCCCATGACATGCCAGTCGTTGATGGAGACGACGGCGATGTCATCGACGCCCTTGCCGAGAATGGTGTCGCGGTTTTCGAGAAAGCCCGGCAGGTGATTAAGCGAGCAGGTGGGCGTAAACGCGCCGGGCACGGCAAAGAGCACGACGCGCTTGCCGGCAAAAAGCTGCTCGGTGCTGATCTCGACCGGGCCGTCGGCGGTCTTCTCCTTGAAAGTGGCGGCAGGCAGCTTGTCGCCGATGGCGATAGTCATGGCTCTCTCCTTGAGTCGTGGTTTCGGGGCGCTCGAATGGCCGCCGATGGCGTGGAAGCGGTTTGGAGAACTATAGATCCGACCTATTCGAGTGCAAGGGTGGTCTCCATCGCCCGATCGCCATCGATGACCAGAATGCCCCAGTTTTTGCCCTTCGGATCATAATTCTTCGGCAGCTTGCCGATCTCTATGTCGGCCGAGAAGGCAGCCCCCTCCCGCTTTGCATTCGCTTGCTGAAAGAACACATAGCCTGACGGCCCCGTGACGTAGATTTCAGGCGCCTTCCCTGCCGCCTCCGGCAGCGTCAGATGCAGCGAAAGGCTCCTGGCGTCGGGAGAAATTTTGTGGCTCTGGACGGTGAAATTCGATGAGGGTGCTTCCGGCAGCTGAGCTTTTGCCGCATCCAGCAGGGCCAGCTCGTGCGATGTCGGTGGCTCATTTGCTGGCAGCGGTAGCGAATATTCGGCCTGGAAGGGGATGCAGATATCCTTGCAAAGACCGACGAAGGCCGTCAGTTCGAGCTTTGCCGGCGTCTTGCCTGTGACGCGAAGGTCGATCGGCAATGTGACTGGCGCATCGTAGCCGATTTCCTGTATAGGGCCGGCGCTGATCGGTTTCGGTATCGGATATCCGGTCTTTTCCACTATCACGCCGCTGCCAGGCGCCGGCGTTATTTGCGGCGGAATTCCGCCCTGGCCGGGCTCGCGCCAATAGGTAATCCAGCCCGGTTCCGGTTCGATCTGCAGGGCCGCGCGAATATGCCCCTGGGCGTCCGGTGCCAGTGCGATCAGGCGCATTCGGCCGCCTTGATTATCCACCCACTCGCTCGTGGCGGCGTGGCCGATCGAGGCGCTGAACAGGAGAGCGGCGAGCGGTGCCGCCAGACGGACGAGCTTTCTTATTCCAATCATGAAACAAGGATTTAGCGGATCGGATTGCCCGGAGCCAGCACGACCGGAGAAGGAAATGATCATTTTCAGTTGATTGATTTATGACATTGCCCCATCTTGATAAGAGGCGGAGCAGTTGTGGACTGCTGTCAGGAGGCACAATGTCCCTATCGACGCTGAAGAATAGACGCGAAAGAGGCTTTCTCGATGGTCAGTTCCTGATCGCGATGCCCGGCATGGAGGATCGGAACTTCCATCGAACCGTCATTTATATCTGCGCTCATTCCGATGCCGGTGCCATGGGCTTCGTCATCAATCGGGCGCAGAAATTGACATTCACCGACGTCCTTCTGCATCTTGAGATGATCAAGGACGACGATGCCATCGTGCTTCCGCAAATGGCACGCGATTTCCCGATCCAGACCGGCGGCCCGGTCGAAAGCGGCCGCGGGTTCGTCCTGCATTCCGATGATTACATCAGCGACAGCAGCATTCCGGTCAGCGATGACATCAGCCTGACGGCGACGCTCGATATCGTGCGGGCCATCTCGAAGGGGAGCGGCCCGAGGCGCGCAACCATGCTGCTCGGCTATGCAGGCTGGGGTGCGGGACAACTCGAAGCGGAGATTGGCAACAACGGCTGGCTGAATTGTCCGGCAAACGAAGAACTGATCTTCGATCGCAGCCTCGACAACAAGTATGATCGCGCCCTGGCTCTGATGGGCATCAATCCCGCGATGCTGTCGCTGCAGGCGGGCCATAGCTGAGCCGATATGCTGCTATTTTGGAACGAAATAGCATAGGGGACGTTTTCCTGCCAGCGACGGCAATTCCGCCGTCACAGACCAGGAGGCGTCAGAGATGAGCAGCACGACCGACAAGGTGTCCGGTAAGGTGAACGAAATCGCCGGTAAGGCCAAGCAGGCAGCCGGGAAGGCGACCAACGACAGGGAAATGCGCGCTAAGGGCTCAGCCCAGGAAGCCAAGGGCAAGGTGCAGACCGCCGTTGGCAAGGCCAAGGATAAGGTCAAGGGCGCGGTCGACCGGATGTGACTGCTTGAATTTGCCAAATCCATGATCGCCGCTCCGTCAGCACTGACGTTGTAGTGGCGGTGATGGGAGGAAGGGCCTGTTACGGAAACGTGGCAGGCTCTTTATTATCGGGCAATAATTTTCCGAGGGGATGCATGCGGCTTTTCACCTGCGACCATTGCGGCCAACCCGTCCACTTCGATAACAGGCAATGCATCCGCTGCGGCCATCAGCTCGGCTTCGTCCCGGATCGCTTGGCGATATACGCCTTGGAATCTGAAAATACCGCGAACTGGCATCCGGTATCCGAGCCGACACGACATGTTCGATTCTGTGCGAATGCCGAACTCGATATCTGCAACTGGCTCATCGACGCGGACAATCCGCAACCCTATTGCGTCGCCTGTCGGCACAATCGTCTCGTGCCGAACACCGGCACGGAGCAGGGCATAGATCGCTGGCGACGTATCGGCCAGGCGCAGCGGCATTTGTTTTATTCGCTGTTGCGGTGGAAGCTGCCACATCCCGATCGACAGCAGGACCCCGATGGTGGGCTCGTCTTCGATTTCCTTGAGGATGAGGTGCAGGGCGATACCGTGGTCCCGGCAATGACGGGCCATGAGGAGGGACTGATCGCCATCCGCGCCGCGGAGGCCGACGATGTGACGCGCGAAAAAGCCCGCACCTCCATGAACGAGCCTTATCGCACACTGCTCGGTCACTTCCGGCATGAGACCGGCCATTTCATCTGGAACAAGCTTGTACGCGATCGCGGCCAGTTCGATGCTTTTCGTGCCGTCTTCGGCGACGAGCGTGTGGACTACGGCGCCGCACTTCAGGCCCATTACGACAAAGGTCCGCCCGCAAACTGGCAGGAAAACTTCATCAGCGCCTATGCCAGCTCCCATCCCTGGGAGGATTTTGCTGAATGCTTCGCGCATTATCTGCATATCGTCGATACGCTGGAAACGGCGCGCTCCTTCGGCCTGGCGATCGATCCTCATCGCTATCATGACATGGCTGCGGAGGTGGACTTCGATCCCTATAAGGCAGAAAACGCCGAGCAGCTCGTCAGCGCATGGATCCCCTTGAGCGTCGCGATCAATTCCATCCAGCGCAGCATGGGACAGCCGGATTCCTATCCTTTCATCCTTTCACCGCCGGTGGTCGTGAAGCTGGATTATATCCGGGAAATGATCGATAGCGTGTGATGGCTAACGCCGCAGATGGGAGGAAGATAGGTTGCTTAGAGCAACTCCAGGAAAAATGCGCCCCGGTTTTTCCGTCCGGAACTGCGTAAAAACAAAGGCTCTAGGCCCGCTTCGTCAGCGGAAAGCGTTCCTTCAGCAAACGCACCACGGAATCCGTACCCATCGGCGGTCCGAAGATGAAGCTCTGTCCGTAGGTGCAGCCGATCTTGGCAAGCTCCAGCGCGTCCTCTTCGGATTCGATGCCTTCGGCGACGATGCGCATATCGAGTTCGCGCGCCATGGAAATGACCGAGCGCAGCAGCACGGCCTTCTTGTCGCTGTCGTCGCGGACCATCGCCTTGTCGAGCTTGATCGTATCGAAGGGGAAGCGGGTGAGATAGGCGAGCGAGGAATAGCCGGTGCCGAAATCATCGAGCGCCAGGCCGATGCCGGCATCGCGCAGCTTGTCGAGCACGAGCCGCGCCTGTTCCGGATTCTCCATCACCTGCGATTCCGTCAGCTCCAGCTTGATCCGGTGCGGATCGCAATGGGTCTTGGCGAGCAGGGCGCGGATATCGTCGTAAAGCTCGTTGTTAAGCAGCTGCACGCTGGAAAGGTTGATGGAAACGAACAGCGGCAGGTCGCCGGTCTGTCTCTGCCATGCCATCAGGTCGTTGGTCGCCTGCTCCAGAGCGAACATGCCGAGCGGCCCGATGATGTCGGAAGCCTCGGCGATCGGGATGAATTCCGACGGCGGGATATTGCCGCGCTTCGGATGCTCCCAGCGCATAAGCGCCTCGAAACCTGCGATCTCGGCATCCTCAAGCCGGACGATCGGCTGGTAGACGAGCGAGAGTTCCTTGCGCTCGACGGCGCGGCGCAGGTCCGTTTCAAGCTGCAGCCGATCGGTGCCAAAGCTGCGGAAGGCAGGCTGGAAGGGCTCGACGCGATTGCCGCCGGCACGTTTTGCGCGGTACATGGCAAGCTCCGCGTCGCTCAGCATCCCGGCGGCATTTTCCTGCTGGTCGACCCAAGACGTCAGGCCGACCGATGCGGTGAGGATGATTTCGCGATTGGCGAAATTGATCGGCACCATGATCGCCTTGCTGATC
>JBCNPI010000184.1:0-12183 GCA_039593415.1 Rhizobium sp.
GGCTCGACATAGAAGGAGCCGCCGAACTGCTGGATGCCGGCAATGCCGACCGCCAGAATGATGACGCCGATCATCGTGCCCCAGACATTGACGCGGCCCGGCTTGATGGTGGTTGATCCGAGGAAGGCGCCGACCAATGCAGGCAGAAGATATTCGAGCCCGACGCTTGCCTGGCCGATGCGAAGCTTGGAGGCGAGCAGGACGCCGGCAATGGCGGCAAGCGTGCCCGAGGTGACGAAGGCGCCGATGACGAAACGGCGGACGGGAATGCCGTTCAGGGCCGCGGCCTTCGGATTGGCGCCGATTGCATAGATGTAACGGCCGATCGGCAGATATTCGAGGACGATCCACATGACGAAGGCCAGCGCCAGGACATAGATGCCGGTGATCGGCAGGCCGAAGACCATGGTGCCGTTCAGCGCATAAAACCCTTGCGGCAGCATGCCCACCACCTGCCGCCCGCCCGTGTGCCAGAGCGCGATCGCATAGAGGACCGTGCCAGTGCCGAGCGTTGCGATGAAGCTGTCGATCTTGGCGATCTCTACCAGGAGACCGTTCAGGAAGCCGGTCAGTGCGCCAAGGGCAATGACGATTAGGACGGCAATTGGCCAGGGCAGCCCGAACATCGTCTGAAGGCTGATTGCAAGCACATGCCAGAGCACGATGCCATAGCCGATCGTCAAATCGATGCGGCCGGCCGCCATCGGGATCATCGCCGCCAGCGACAGGATGGCGATGATCGTCTTGTCGGAAATGATCGAACGCAGATTGAGCATCGTCGGAAATGTCTGCGGCAGCAGCACCGAGAAAAGCAGGATCAGGAGCACAGTCAGAATGACGAGGCCATAGACCGGCAGCAGGCGCTGGATCTTCTGGCCGAAGCTCATTGCCGAAAGCTCGGCGCGGGTCGGCTCTAGCGCGTTGGATTCGATCGATTGCATGATGTTTCCCTCCGGTTCAGGCCGCTTCGGATGCAGATGCGGCGGCGATGACCGCCGGTGTTGTCAGATCAGCGCCGGCAAGTTCGCGCACGATCCTTCCGCGCGAAAACACCAGGGCTCGATGGCAGATATGGGCGATTTCCTCGAAATCCGTGGAGACGACGAGGACGGCAAGGCCAGCCTCCACCGCTTCGGCGATCAGGCGATAGATGTCGGCTTTGGCGCCGACGTCGACGCCGGCGGTTGGGTCCTCGGCGATTAGCAATTTGCGGCCCGTCGCCAGCCATCGCCCGACGACGACCTTTTGCTGATTGCCGCCCGACAGCGCCTCGATGGCAACGCTCTGGTCGTTCGGCCTGAGACCGACGCGGCTCCCAAGAGAATACGCGGCTTCCGCTTCCCGGCGCGGCGACAGGAATGAAAACAGGCCTCGTCCGGAAGCTCCGGGGTTCAGGAAGGTATTTTCACGCAGACTAAGCGACATGGCGACCGACTCTTCCGTCCGGTCCCTGGCGATCAGACCGATCCCGGAGGCCATCGCCGCGACCGTGCTGGAAAGGTCGGGCTCCGCTCCGTTCAATCGCACCCTTCCTCGCGACGGCTCGCACCCGAACAGCGCACGTCCGATCAGTTCCTGACCGGCGCCTCGCAAGCCGACGAGGCCGAGCAACTCGCCCTGTCGAATATCGAAGGAGACCGGTCCGGCGCCGCGGCAGGAGAGTTCGTTCACCGAAAGGATGGCAGGCCCCGCGCTTCTTTCCGCCTTGACGAAAAGCTGGTCTGCCTTACGCCCGACGATCATGCGGATGAGCTCATCCGGCGTCGTTTCACAGACGGGCTTCTGGCCGACCAGATGCCCGTCGCGCAAAACGGCGACGCGATCGGCAATCCGGAAGATCTCGTCGAGACGATGCGAGACGTAGATCATGGCGACGCCACGTTCTTTCAGCGGGCGGATGGCGGCAAAGAGTTTTTCGACCTCATCGGCGGGCAGGCTCGCCGTCGGCTCGTCGAGCACCAGCACATCTGCCTCGACGGCCAGCGCACGGGCAATCGCGACGAGCGATTTTTCGGTACGGGTCAGCTCCTGGACGCGGGTCGAGGGGTCGAAATCGCAGCCGACAAACTTCAACGCCTCTGCCGTGCGCCGCTCCGTCGCGCGCCAGTCGATCAATCGGCCGCGCAGGGAATAGCCCTGCGCAAGTCCGACATTCTCACCCACCGTCATCCATTCGATCAGCCCGAGATCCTGGTGGATGAAGGCGACGGGCTGGCGCTGGTTCGGCTGCGGCGGGCGGTGGTGATAGGGTTTGCCGCGAAACAGGATCTGGCCGCCATCCGGCTTGTAGATGCCCGCCAATGTCTTGATGAGCGTCGATTTGCCGGCGCCATTTTCCCCGAGCAGCGCCAGGATTTCGCCCCGCTGCAAGTCGAGGGACACATTCGACAGTGCGCGCGTTCCGCCAAATTCCTTGGTGATGCCGGAAAATTCGAGCAGCTTTCCGTCGTCCATCTCGCTCCTCCCAAAGCTTCGATGGAAAGAGGCTATGTTATCGATAACATTCCGTCAAGAGGTGCGATGGTCACCCGATGGCGGTAGCCGTGCCTAAGGGTCTTATCTGCCCCACCCCAGCAGGATATTGATCGATGCGGGGGGCAACTGGTGTTGGAGCAGGGCGGTGGGGTAACGCAGTGTTGGTCGATATGTCATCGCTTAAACTGCCCACCTGGTTCGAGGAACGTGGCCATATGAGCGTGACATTCGAAAAAATGCCATGCCGACTACCAGACAGCCTCGGCATGGCAAGAGATAAGATTGTTATGCTGTACAAGCGATTGGCGAGGCCGAACCAGGCTTACTCGCCGACCGCATTGACGATGCGGCAGAGGTTTTTGCCGACACCCGGGGCCACTTGTCCCTGTTGCACGATGAACACGGCATCGACGCGGCTGCCCTTGCCATTCTTGCGCACGACGACGCGCAGGGTTTGCGGCCTGCCGGAACCACTCGTTTCCTGCTGTGCGGTCAGAGTGCCAAGCTTCTTCTCGACGTTCACATCGACGAAACCTTCGGCGAGAACCGCGCGGGATACCTTATCGAAGGCAGCGTTGGGATTGATGGATGGAAAAACCATCCAGGTCTTGTAGGTAATGCCGGTGACGAGCGGCACACCGCTGCTTTCGTAATGGTCCGAGCAGGCGTCGGCCAATGCCGGAGTGCTGAAAAGAACTCCAAGCGCGAGTGCGCAAGCTATCCTTGCAAGCATGATTTCGTATTCCTTTATTGCTGGAAAAGACCTCTGGGTCGGCATGATGATATCGATGCTATTCCAGGAGGAGCGCATCTATCAAGCAAAACACGCATGAGTGGAGAATTTTCAAGGCGGGAACTGTCGTCCGCGTGCTTTTCGGGAGGCCGCCTAAAGCTAGGACGATATTCGTAAACGGCAATGGGCAGACGCATTTTTATCGGCACCCTTTCTCCCCCTGGTCACCCTCGATTCGCATTTCCTCCCAGATTTCAGCGGGAAAGCCGCCGTCAATGGCTGTTCGACGTAGATCTTTCTGACCGCCCACGGGGTAATCGGTTGCTATTTGGACACAATAGTAAACAACCAGCCTGTCATAATTCATTATTTATCAGGTCCGCATATTGCGTCCCGCCCTATGGTTGATATTTCTGCCTTGCTTCTAACATCCGAAGGAGATTCCGGAATGCGGAAATGGGCGGCGATTTTACCCTTGGTTGTCCTCGGCGCTTGTGCGAGGCCGTCCGATGGACCAAGCGCGCTCAATATTCGCAATGCAACGATGCCGATTACGCAGCGAAAGATTCCGGTCCTGCCGCTCTCCCAGGCCCCGTTGGGCGCGCAGGTTGTTGCGTCATCCTATTCACCGACCGATCAGGGGCTCGCAAGCCTCCGCTCAGGTGGTTTTTCGGAGGCGCGTCTGCGCCCGGGCGATGTATTCGACGTCACCGTGCTGGATACCGGCGAGGACGGATTGCTGTCCGCCACACAGAGCAAGTCGCTCAATCTCGGCCGTTTCACCGTCGATCCTCGTGGTTTTGTCACCATGCCCTATGTCGGCAAGCAGCGTGTCATCGATTCGACGCCGGAAGGTCTGCAATCGCAGATCGTCACCGCCCTGAAAGGCTCTTCGGTCAACCCCCAGGCCGTGGTGACGGTTGTCGACAAGCCCTCCAGCGCCGTGACAGTCGATGGCAAGGTTCGCTCCGCAGGACGCTTCGCGCTGACGGCGCGCAAGGAACGCGTGCTCGACGTGCTTGCCCTTGCCGGCGGCGCATCGTCTGCGCCGGCCAACACGACGATCACGGTGACGCGCGGATCGCAAAGGGCGACAGCGCCCCTGAGCCGCATCCTGCAGGATGATAAGCAGAACGTGCGGCTTGTGCCCGGCGATCAGCTGTTCGTCAGCGGCACCTCTCAGACCTTCACGGCGCTTGGCGCCTTCAAGAGCGTTGGCGAGTTTCCGCTGGAGCCTGGCCAGACGACGTTGGCGCAAGCGCTTGCCCGCGCCGGCGGCCTGCTCGACGATCGCGCGGATTCCCGCAACTTCTACGTCTTCCGAAACCAGAAGATCCATTCGCCGGCTGCGCCAGCGGTTGCTTCGGTCAAGCCCGTCATTTACAGCGTCAACCTGAAAGAAGTCTCGAATTTCGTGCTCATGCAGCAGTTCAAGATGCAGGATGGCGACACGATTTACGCCAGCAACGCGGATATGGTCGATGCGGCCAAGCTGTTGACCGTCTATCAGAAGAGCGTTCCAACGGCCGCCGCACCGCTTCCCGGCAGTTCGTCTTCGAACTGAGAAGCAGTGCCGGAGCTAATCTATCAAGGCAAGGGCCGCCATCGCATTTGGCGGTCTGTTTGAAGGATTGCTATCCGCCAGATGCCGAGCGGCAGCTCTGAGCTGCCTGATTGATGCATCCGCTCCGTCGCAATGCTTGAGAAGCAGCTCTATCACGCAGCCGGCCGAATAGAGATCGGCGCTAAACTGCATGGCGCTCTCGGCAGAAATTTCTGGCGCGGCGAAACCCGGTGTTGCCGCCTTGGCAATGTCGAGCTCCCTATATCGGCTCCCGCATTTTATAGCCGTACCGAAATCGGCGATCTTCAGCCGGCTGAAATCGCCGTCATTGAGCAGAATATTGGCCGGGGACATATCGCCATGGACATAGCCGGCCTGGTGAAGCATGCCCAGCCCGCAAAGTATGGATTTCGCTCCTGCTTTGACATCGGCCGATGAAAGCGGGCTTCCCGCCAAGCGCTGCGACAACGAGGCTTCAATCCACTCCATGATGATTGCCGGGCGCCCGTCAGGCAGTCGGATGACGCATTGCGTGGCAGCAAGATTGCTGCCCGAAAGCATCATGCCGATATTTGCTTCACGCAGGAGCAGGGCTCTGGCAGCCGCCTCGTTCGCACGATCTTCCCCTATCGTTTTCATGGCATGAATCGTGCCGAGATCGCGATGGCGCAATCGGCTGACTTCCGTCCGCTCGTTCCGGTGCACGACCGCCTCGACGAGAAACGTGTTCGCGATAAAGGACGGCTCGCTTTCTGTTAGAGAGGGCAGGCGCCGGTCCAGGGCATCACGCAATCGATCGACCAGAAGGTTACGGATCTCCGTCGGCCGCTCGGCTTTGCCATCATGCGTTAGAAGATGCATCAATTCGGCAAAGCTTGCCGCAATCTTCCGCATATCCTCGTTACCCGGATTTGCGCTCATGTCGCGCCGACGACGATGGCGCTGACATTCTCGCGACAATTGGCGATGAGTGCTTCCTGGATCAGTGCTTCGGCTGCCTGCTCCAGCGGCGTCTCGATCAGGATCTCGGCAATGACGCGATCTGTCAACGTGCGTGAAAGGGAGCCGCTGGCAAGCAGAAGGCGGTCGCCGCGCTGGAGCTGATCGGCAACAGCTTCCGATGCGAACTGATCTTTGAGCCCCAGGCCTCGGCCGAGGGTCCGCCGAATTCCGATGTCGACATGGTCGCGGGTCAGTAGCCGCATCATTGCGTCGCGCAGCAGATAGCATCGGGCATCTCCTGCCCATATGGCCGCGAACTCGCCGTCGAGCAGCGCTGCGGTGACGATACTGGCGACGGGAGGCTCGCGCTCCGCGGTCGAGGCCTTGGCGCGCAGTATCGCATGGGCATGGCTGAGCTTGCTCTTGATATCCTGCACCAGGGCCTGCAGCGCGTCACGCCGCTGAATACCGGCAAGGATTCCGGTGGTAATCCGCGCCGCTTCAATGGCCGCGATGCCATCGCCGACGCCATCGGCAATGGCGAAGATATAGGGTGCGGCGCTCATAAGAAGCGCATCGGCATTCAATGAAAGCCGCGTTCCGGCGTGGCTGGCGTGGCTGTGCGCTATCGCAAATTCCGGCCGCGTTGCCGCTGTCAGTTGTGGCGTTTCGATCAGAGCAGGTACAATGGCTCGCTCCGGCGGCGCGGCAGCTGCCGGCGATATTGGCGCTTCCGCCGTAATGAGTTTGACGAAATCCTGCGCCGTAGGGGCCGCCATTGTGCGGAACCCCTTGCCGTAGCGGCTGCCGGGGCTGATGCGCCACCAGAGCGATGCCGGTGCTGCGTCGCTGCCTTTCGTTGCCGACCGCAACGCCCCCGATTGTCTGTCGATGAAGGGCGGGCGAAGTCGCTTGATGCCTTCGACGAAACGCTGCATCTCGAAGTCCGCCTTGTCGGAGGTCTCCGCCAGTGCTTCGGCAGCGGTAAACCAGCTGTCATCTTCGCACAGGTCGCGCAACGGCCCCGAGAAGCGCTGCAGCTGGGCAGCTATGATCAAAGGGAAACTTCGACCGACGCGATCGCGGCTGGGCAGGAGAACGCCGGCGATGGCCGAGGGCGCCCAGACGCCCTTGCTCACGGCGAAACGCCAGGCCGCAGTCGAGTGAAACAGCCCGTGCCAATCCGATCCCAATGCTCCTTCGAGCGCGATCAAGCCGCTGCGGACCCATTGATCGAGTTCACCGTGCAGACGCAGGCCAATTGCCGAGGAAACGAAATCGCCATGGGTCGGCAATTTCCCGAAAAAGCCGATCGCGTCGGCTTGTAACGGTGATTGGGTGCGGGCGAGCGGTTCGTTCATAGGCCGACCGTCAAAATTGCGCCGGACAACTGAAATCGGACAATGCCTGCAGCCGGAAAGGATTGAGCACCGAACCGAACTGCACGTCGAATTCCGCCACTTGGCCCTTGTCTTCAAATTTCGCGCGGAAGAGATCTGGGGCCTGAACCGTCACCTGGGCGGCATCGAACAGGCGGAACGGCGACCAGTCTCCACTCTGCGTGATGGCCGGCTGCAAGCCCCCGGGAAAGAATCTGACTTTGGATTGATTTTCCGTGCCAGCCGCCGGCCAGGCGATGGATTTTGGCACTATCTGGCCGTGATTATAAAGAACATGCTCGCCGACGATATCAACCATCACGGCATTGGCCGAATCCGAAAGCGAGACGGGCTTCACATTGATGGAGATCGCAGGCTTGTCACTGCCTGCGGGAAAGAAAGCGTGTTCGATCTTGCTGGCGTTTTCGAATTGAGCGATTGCCTGGCTTGGAATGCTGTCGCCTCCGAAGGTGCCGCGCCAGCCCCAGGGTTGGGCGCTCGTGTCGACAAATGCCTCCAGGCGGTTCTTGAAGAAGGACTGGAACAGGCCTTGCGGTCCGAACAACCGGACGAAATCCGCCATGGCGATATCCTGGCCCGATTTTCGGTCGAAGGGGTAGCGACCGGTCACGATGCGGGCGCACAGATCAGCACCCTCGGCAGCCCAAAGATCATTGATGCGGGCGCGGGCGGTCTTGACTGCAAGCGAGCCAATGTCAGCTGCGACCGCAACCATCCAGGCATCGGCAGGTGCCGGCAGCCCGCGCGCCTGCTGTACCAGATCCTGGTTGGCATTGGCGAGCTGACCACCGGCATCGAAAACACGCGCGACCTCTGCCGTCGAGTTCGCAGCGCGCGACAGCTGGCCGTAAATGTTCTGCAGGATCGGTTGGAGAGCCTGGATCTGCGAGCGCGGTTTGCCGTTATTGCCGTCGGCTTTTCCATCCTGAGATGCTGGAGCATTGGCGGGATTTGCCTCAAGTGCCGCGCGCAATGGACCGTAAGGATCGGGCGCGCTGACCGTGCCTGCGGTGGCAGCTGTCAGTGCTGCGTTCGGAGTATCGTTGAGCGAGGCAACTTCCACGCTTGCCACAGGGCGCAGATCCGTTGCGGCCGCTATAGATTTCAGCACCATTTCCACAGGGCTTGGATTGGCTGCCAGGATGCGCGCCGTCTCGGTCGCATCGGCAAGGTTGCTCGATGGGCGCACCTGGAGATCGGCAAGCAGCGAAGACCATCGCTGCTGGAATGCATCGAAATAGAGCTGCAGGCCGGCTTGCGAAATTGCATCTGTAGTCATTCCCGAGGGAGCCGGCCCGCTGTCGCCGCGGACCCACTGCTCCTTGAGCGCTTCCGAGGCCGCGTTCGCGACCATCGGCAACACCACGTCGCGGTAGCCTTTGCCCGTGAAGATTCCGGGAATCCCATCGCGCAGCGTCGCCTTGGACTTGCGCTGAAAGATCTGGGCTCCGAGCGGCCCCAATGCGTCGGCCGGAAGCCAGGTATCAAGCTGGCGGGCCTGACGGGAATGGATGAGAATATCATAGGCTCGGGCTGCAAGACTTTGCGCATGGATCGTCTCCCGCGCCTTGGCAATCAGGCTATTGTCCAGCTCGATCGGCGGCAGACTGCCCGAAGCCATCGCCTTGACATGGGCAGCCAGTGCCTGGCGCACCGTGGATCGTCCTTCACCGGGATAAAGGGCTGCAAACATGTCCTCCGATTGCTGTAAGACGAAATCCTTGTCGATCGGTCCCAGCCCGCCGAGCATGCCGTAGAGCTTCAATGTATCGAAAGTCTTCTGGACATCCGAGGTCTGCTTGAGCTCCTTTTGAAGCTCCACCAGCATGCGTGGCAAAAGAAGCGTGTTCAACGCACGCTGATAGGCTCCGCGCTGACGGCTGGCGATCTTGTCTTCCTGGTCGAGGCCAAAACTCGTCGGCCAGACGCGCGCCTCGCCGAAGCTTGCAGTGACTGCGCGCAGATTGTCGAGCGCCGGCAGGACGCGCAGAAAATCCGCATCGGTGACGTCGCGCACCTGAATGCCATTTGCCAGCTTCTCGTAATTGTCGATACGCCGTTCGGCCGCGGCGATCGCGCGTGAATTCTGAAAGTACGCGGCCATCCAGCCGGTGAAGACGATCGCCAGTGCGAGAGCGGCAGCGCCATAAGCGATCCGCCTGATCATGGTCTGCCGGCCTGACAAGCGCCTGTCACGGGCAACCAGCGACGCCTCGCCGAAGATCACCTCCCTGAAAAGACGCGACAGGAAATAGCTTCGGCGCGTGCGTGGCGTGTCCGTCTTGCGGCTTTGCGTGCCGGAAGCAAGATAGACGCCGCGAACCAGCGGAGATTCTATCAGATTGGAGGAGGAGCAAAGCTCGGCCAGCAGCTCCTGCAGGCGCTCGCCCAACGAGGCAAGTTCCGCGGGAAAGCGGAAAATGCGGCCACGCACTTCGACATTCGGCTCCTGCTGCAGGCGCTCGATCAACATGGCATCGACCCGCTGCTGCAACAGTGCGAATTCCTCCATGAAACGTTCGGGCAGGTTCTGGCCTTTGTAGCTCTCATCGAGATTGAAGGTCGTGCCCCAGACCTGCTCGCGGTCCGTCTTGGCAAGACCATCGAAAAACTCGACAAAGCCGGTCAAAAGATCGGCCTTCGTCAGGATGATATAGACGGGCACGCGCGCATGCAGGAACTCGTCGAGCTCCGACAGACGCTTGCGAATGGAACGCACCTCTTCGAGCTGTTCTTCGTGATCGCGGCCAAGAAGATCGCCAACCGAGAGCGTGACGAGCGCGCCGTTGATCGGCTGCGATCGGCGGTATTTGCGCAAAAGCCCGAGAAAACCTTCCCATCCGGCCTTCGATGCACCATTCAGATCGTCCTGCGTGGTATAGCGGCCAGCGGTGTCGATCAGGATCGCCTCGTCGGCGAACCACCAATTGCAGTTGCGCGTGCCGCCGGCACCCTGCACAGAGTTGCTGCCCATCGCATCACCAAGCGGAAATTTCAGTCCGGAATTGGTGAGCGCCGTCGTTTTTCCCGATCCCGGGGCGCCGAAAATGACATACCAGGGCAGCTCATAGATGTAGCCGAAGCGCCTCTTGCTGATACGGCGCAGAAGCAGCAGCGCTTCTTTCAGGCGGCCGTGGATTTCGCCGACTTCCGCCTGCTGGCTGGCGGCATCGTCGGCAATTCCCTCGACGAGCGCCTTGTCGCGTTTGCGCGCGCGCAGCGTCGAGATCAGCATGTAGGCCAGCCAGCCGACGATGACCAGGCCGATCGCAATCATCCGCGCGGTGGCGTCCATAAGCGGCTTGAAGCTGCCGTAACCGGCCATCGAGCCGTAGAACCAGATGACGACGCAGATTGCCGCAACCCAGATCAGCGATATGAAGCGCTGCCCGAGCAGGCCGGCATAGGCCGAGACGTAGGAGCGAAGCGTATAAAACGCGCCAAGCGGATTCATCGCGCGCTCCCCGCCGTCGTTGAAGGTACCGTATTTCCGGTTTGAATTTGTGGCGTTTCCTGTGGATTGAGGGCGGCGTCGCCAAGGCGCTGCGCAGGATCTGTCAGCACCAGGATTTCCGTTCTTCGATTGGCTTCGCGGCCCTCCGGTGTGTCGTTGCTTGCCAGGGGATCGCTGTCGGCGCGGCCCTCCGTGAGGATGGCATCCTTGCCGGTATAGGCGGCGAGAATGTCGCCGACGGCCCGTGCACGAGCTTCGGAAAGATGCCAGTTCGACGGGAACTGCGCGGTGCGGATCGGCACATTGTCGGTATAGCCAACGACGACGGCCCGGAATTTTTCCGAAGCCAGCGCGCCGCCGATACGCTGGAGGAGATCGCGGAACTTATCGCTGACTTCCGCGCTGCCCGTCTCGAACAGACCGGAATTGTTGATGCGGACCAGCAACCGTCCATTGGAGTTGGAAAGCGTGACCAGCTTGCGATCGACTTCCGGCTGCAGGAAGGCGAGCAGGTTGTCGAGCGGCGTCGGCTGCGGCTTGACGACGGGCGGCGGTGTTTCGGGCTGTCTCTTTACGGGCGGGGGCGTCTGCGCGACGATTTCCTTTGGCTTGTCGATCAGAACGCTTGGCGTGTCGCGTGGCGGCAGGTTGGCCAGGCGCTCGAAGGTCGCGTCGGAAGCCCGGTTGAGCGAAAGCGTGAAGAACATGTACCCGAGCGCAAATAAAAGCGCGAGCACGGAAAGGATCGTCCAAAGCGCGACGGCCGTGCGCAACGGCTTATGGCGTGCCGAAACGCCGCGCCAATGCGGCGACAGCTCGCGCTCGAAGACGCCGTATTGACCGAGAAGCGTCTTATAGAGGCTGTCGCGGATGCGCCCGAGTTCCAGCGACCCGCGCGGCGAAACGCGCGTACGCCCCTCGAAGGCAAGCGACAGGCAAAGATAGATGAGGAGCAGCAGGTCCTTGTTGGTGCCGGGGCTCTGCTGGAAATGATCAAGAAGATCGAAGACGCGATCGCCGCCGGTCACGTCCATATGGAACGTCGAGACAAGACCGGACCGCGCCCAGCCGGCGCGCACGCCCCAAGGTTTGCTCAAAACCACGTCATCGATGGTCGCGCAGATGACATAATGCGCCGCGCGCGCCCGCTCCGGGCTGATGCGGGCGCTCGCAAGGTCGCGCTCGTAGCGTCCGACCGCATCGACTGTAGCGCGCCGAAGTTCGGCAATGTCGGGCTGTTCTTCCGTGTTGCGCAGACTGTGAGCGAGATTGAGCAATGGCGCTGCCGAGCGCACGATGGTCGGAACGTCATCGCCGCCGAAGCGAAAACCGCGCACCAGCGCATCGACGGACCAGCCGCCATTTTCATCGCCAGACGTCTTGGCTGGCTGGCGGTCCAGTTCCTCATCCAGAAAATCGGCCATCTTGCGGGCCGCCTCGTTCTTGCGTGCGCCGTCCTCGGTCAGCTCGATGATCGTCGGCAGCTCGTGCCAGGGTGTTGAGCGCGGTGTGTTCATTCTCTAAGAGCCCACAGTTCCATCTCCAGGCCGGGGAAGTCGCCCGCAAGATGCAGCGCGATCGCGCCGGAGGTATCAAGCTGTTTCCAAAGCGGATT
>JBCNPI010000185.1:0-12048 GCA_039593415.1 Rhizobium sp.
ATCTTGTTGTCGAGCTCGTAGAAGGAGACCGCGCTGACGAGGATGGTGTTGGCTTTGTCCTCGATCAGTGCCCGGGCCGTGCCGGACAGCCGGTCGCTGCCGATCGTCCACCAGTAGACGGCGTGGCTGTCCAGCAGCACCTTCAAGGCTTGGACTCGCGTTCGGCTGCTCCGCCCTGCCAGACGCCGACATCGTCATTGAAGTCGCCGGCATCGATCGCCGCCTGCTCCGTGTCGAGATCGTCGAACAGATTGTCCGGCAGGCCACGCTGGCGCAGCAGGCCGAACGGGCGTTTGCCACCATCGGCGGGGCCGATACGCGCGTAGACTTCATTGCCGCGCATGATAACAATTTCCTCACCCTGGTTGGCTCGTTCGAGTACCTCGGCGAAATTCTTGCGCGCTTCGCTGATCTTGTAGCTGGTCTGGGGCATCGTGCGCTCCGAGATAGTGGCTTTTGACGCTAATGTAGCACCGTAAACGCTCGCGTACAAGCCGATTGTACGTATCACTATCGATACTTGATACCTATCGATGGTTACAACATCAACCGGCAATCGTACCATATGGCGAACTGCAAGATTCATATAGAGTTCCTTTAGCAAATCATTTACCATGATTTCAATGGCTTACGATTTCGCGAAAATCAGCATGAGTACCTTGATGCGGCCGGCTTTTGATGCTGGTGTCGCTCTGACCCGTCTCGATGAGCGCATCGCCCGCTCGCCGGTCGGCGCCGGCTGCATCGAGAGGATGCATTTCGCCGACGCCTGTGCATCGCTGTGGATCGATGGCGAACTCGTCCATCTCGAAGACCTCGTTCTCCACGACGCCACCCGCGATATTCGCACGCCCACCCACGAACTCACCATCGCCCGTGACGTGACGCGCACCCGCCGGCGCATCGCTGCCCAAACTCCCGACTGGGCGCTGTCCGCAGAGGGTATCCGGGTTTTGCGACAAACATCGGACATAACTCCGGCCGGCGTAGGGGAAGGGGAGACGGTCGGCGTCAACCGACCCGCGGCCCCGATGAATGCGGAAGGGGAGGGCGAGGATCGCGACGTCGAAAAACTCCCCGGCGTCGATCTCGCGGCCATCGATGCAACGTTGGCTCGATCGTCAGCCGCGATCGAGGACGCAACACGTCCCAACCGCGCCGGCGGCCGGGTGACGGTCAGCCGTCCCGAAAAGGATCCGCTGGTCTATGACCTCGACTGGGACGAGGATGCCCGGCTCGACGAATGGCACGGCGTCGTGCGGCAGGCTCAAGACTTGCCAGCGGTGCTGCAGGCGATCATTGCCCTCGATGCCTGGAACGAACTTTCGGTGCTGCAACACGCGCCTTGGCTCGGGCGGCTGTTAGCTGTTTCGATCCTCCGTCAGGCCGGCATCACCACCGGCGCCCATCTCGCCGCCATCAACCTTGGCCTCAAAACCATTCCCGTCGATCGGCGCCGGCATCGCGACCGGGAGACCCGGCTGCTGGCCATCGCCCACGGGCTTTTGGCGGCGGCCGAGATCGGAATGAAAGAACATGACCGGCTGGCGCTGGCGCGAAAAATGTTTGAGCGAAAGCTGGAGGGGCGCCGAACGTCTTCGAAATTGCCGGAGCTGGTTGAGCTCGTCATGGCAAAGCCGCTCGTGTCGGCCGGCATGGTGGCGAAAACGCTCGATGTGACGCCGCAAGCGGCGCGGCGGATCGTTTTGGAACTCGGGCTGCGGGAAATGACGGGCAGGGGGAGGTTTCGGGCGTGGGGGGTGCGCTAAGGTCACCGGGCGATCGTTGGCATTCGGTGCAGGGTCGTGGGCCGCTAGTGTAAGCGACTGAGGCAAAGGGACGATGAGCGTGCGTCTAACAAAGGCAGACGTCATTGAGTGTTTCGAAAAGTGCGATAGATAGTATCGGATAGCAAGCAAAGCTGTCCTAGACCTCTATGAACCCAACGACAAGGATTGCTAGAAGCGCTGCACAATTGATGACCTGGTTTGGGCATCGAGCTTAAGCCGCTATCACGATCTCGCTACCCCGCAGATCGTCAGGTACATATTCTTTCCCGGAACCAAAGGAATAGATCCGACTGATAAGTTTTCCGTCCCAGACGAACTTGAAGTGGTTGCCCTGAACGGCCCGATCTAGGACCTCACCCCGAAGTACGCAGACACAAAAACCGGCACCTCGCTCTGGCGGCCTATAGAGCAGGCCGTCGAAACCGGCATCCATGATCTGCCGACCGCGCTTGTATCTCGTGTCAATATCAAGGTCCGGTTCCCAATCGCGACCATCAACGAAGCGGCCTTTCACGGTGCGCGACAATTCTCGCATCTCAAGTCCAATCGGTGCCTCGCTAGTGCGCGACAGGAACCTCTCTCGTTTCCAAATGGAAACAGAAAGGGCTGTCTGAATGTCGCTAAATAGTTCTAGCACCGGATTTTCGGGGCCGAAAAACCGCGAGCCCTCCGGGTTGTGATATGTGAATGGGGCATGGTTCCAGTTCTGAAGAAGTGGGGCGTTATCATCAACAATCGTAGCTCCACCTCGGAGAATGCGCTCTCGGTCTTTCAGGCGCGGATTGGTTAGGGACTCAATCTCAGCCAATTCCTTACTCCGACCATTCGCTACTCGCGCAAAAACATCAATCGTCGGAAATCGCGACGGAATGAGAGTAAAGAACGTTTGCTTGACGTCGATCACAGTGAGAGAGTTAGCCGCCACGCTGCGCGTCCACATATTGTCTGACACGGAATATATCCATCACTTGGCCGCCGCGCATAACGTCGAGAGCGCTCTGCCCGCGGAAAAACTGGTTAGGTCTTCGGATCCAAGTGTCAGCAGCTCTGCTGTCCGGAAGTAGAATCTCAAGGGCCTTATGGATCGCGAGTAGGTGAGAGACTCGCTCGACGGTGTCTCTTGGAATTGAGCCTCCTTCTTTCTTCCACTTAAAGAAGGTCGATCGGCCAGGCGATCCCAGCAGGAGAAGTTGGTCTTCGGTTGAAAGCTCCCACAACTCCGCAAGTCCTTGAAATGCCTCCATGACTGCCGGAATCGATGATCGCCCTTCGGCCGCTGCGGCGACGGGTTCGATATTAGCCACGCATGAATCTCCCAAAAAGTCCGAATATGGACTTGTATTTCAGATGAGTCCCGATATAGATTAGTCCATATCGGGACTAGAATCGCAGTGTAGTCCACTAACGAATCACGATCAAGAGTCGCCGGAGAACGGAGCGCAGTTATGGTAAAAGACAACAAGAAATTCGAGTTCACTGTCGATGGCGCGATTTATAGCATCGGCGATAAGGTCATGGACGGCAGTCAGATTCGGGAGACTGCGGGCAAAGTGCCTGCGAGCGAGTTTGTCCTTATACAGATCGTTGAGAAATCCGGGCGCTCGATTGGCCTTGAGGATGAGGTGAAGTTCGCCCCGGGTGAAACTGCGGTATTCCGGACTTTCGAAAGCGATCGGGTTTACAACTTCACTGTTGACGAACGCGGTTGGGAGTGGGGCGAGGGAGCAATCGCTGCCGCCGATCTCTATCGTTACGCGGACATTGATGAGGACCGCGAACTGGTCCTCGATAGTGATGGTGACACAATCATCCCGGTCGATGGCAAAATCGATTTGAGCGGTAAGGGCGTCGAGCGCGTCCGTAGCCGCGAACCCAAAACCGTGACAATTAAAGTCAACGGGCGGCCGCGGACCGTTGAGAAGCGTCGCCATAGCTATCGCGAAATCGCCGCGATTGCTTACCCGAATCCCGACTTCGAAAACTTCAACTACACCACGACCTACCTTCATGGGGTCGGCGGTGCAGAGGGTGATCTCGTTGAGGGTGAATCTATCATGGTCAAGAATGGGATGGTGTTCAATGTCCGTCGATCTGATAAGTCGTGACCCGTTTCTGAAGCAACTCGAAGACGAAGGCTTCGAGCTTGAGGTGAGCAACGGTCATTTGATTGTCCGTAGCATTCCTTATGTGACGGTCGATGGCTCCTTGGCCCGCGGCGTCCTCACCTGTGCCCTTTCGCTTGAAGCGTCCACTGGGTTGACCTCGACGCCGCAGGGCGATCACACCATGTATTTCGCAGGTGGGATGCCATGTCATCGCGATGGAAAGCCGATGAACAATATCGTCAACGGTGCCGTTCAGCAGCGCTTCGGTGATATTGATGTTAGCTATTATTTGTCGTCGAAGCCGGAGATCACTCATCGCTACGAGACTATCTACGACAAGGTAGTGGCTTACGAGGGATTGATCGGCGGTGCCGCGAGATCTTTGGACCGAACGGCTAACGCTAGGACGCATGCCCGCGGGTTGATCTCAAATGACGACAGTCCATTCGCAATCCCTGACTCTGCCTCGGCCCGATACCGTATAGGCGCGGTAAACCGAAAGCTTATGGGACGGGTCGCCATCATAGGCCTTGGCGGGACCGGGTCCTACCTGCTCGACCTTCTTGCCAAGACATGGGTCACGGAGATCCACCTGTATGACGGAGATCAGCTTCTTAATCACAATTTGTTCCGGTCGCCTGGCTCGCCTGAAAGGGAATTGCTCAAGGAGTTCCCTTTCAAGGTGAACTACTACACGCAGGTTTACGCGCGTATTCACAAGGGCATCGTTTCCCACCCGGTCCGCGTTACATGTGACAATGTTGACGAGCTCTCGGGCTTCGACTTCGTCTTTGTCTGCGTCGATAAGGGCTCGTCGCGCCGCGAAATCGCTGAGGGACTGGTGCGGTTGGCGATCCCGTTTATCGACACCGGGATCGGCGTTGGCCTGGAGGATGGCAAGCTGGACGGATGCGCGAGGGCGACGTTCATCCGCCCAGGCACCGACTGGAGCGAGATCGAGAGGCTGCTTCCCTTCGGCGATGACGTAGAAGATGACGATGTCTACCGAACGGATATCCAGATCGCGGCCATCAACTCGCTAAACGCAATCATGGCCATCATGCGCTGGCAGCGGTGGGCGGACTATTTTCGTGATGAGCGTAATGAGATGAATTCGGTCTACATGATCGAGGGGAACAATATCTCGAACAGGGCTGCGATATGACGCGGATTAAAAGGCTGAGAACTGTCTTCACAGCGGAGATACCTGAAACTCTCGACGACGGGGTTTTGTATGTTTCGCGGGAGTGTCGCGTCGCACTCCACAATTGCGCGTGCGGGTGCGGTGAGGAAGTATCGACGCCTCTGGTCGCGACCGAATACAAGTTAACTATGCACGGCGACAACGCATCGCTCTGGCCATCGATCGGCAATCACGACTTTGCCTGTGCTTCGCACTACGTCATCGATCAAGGGATGATAGTTTGGGCCGACAAGGTGTCACGGGCTGCAATCGAGGCCGGCCGAGAGAAGGATCGGCTTCTTAAGCGACCGCCCGCGCCTCAGCATTCCCCTATTGCAGAAACGATGGGACCAAAAGCCGGAGGTCTATTTGGCTGGCTCAAGTCCATCTTCCGAAAGTTCTTCAACTGACAGGCGGCGGACGCAGGCGAACAAACACCTGCGTCCTTCTGACATCTAGTGGCTTGCGGTGACGGGGAGGCGGAAAGTTCTCACGCGGGATACTCAATCGGTCCACCGTTGGCTCCAATGATAATGACTCGCATCGAGAGCCGGCATAGTGCAATCTGGGGTAGGGGCAACCAGGGGTAAGACATGCATCTCATCTTCGGCTTGGCAGCAGATGGTCGAGTTTATCCCGACGCGCACGACGCATCCGGAAGTTTGGATAAAGACATTGTCGGTCCCCTCGGACTGGTCCAGACGCTTGAAACCCAGCTAGGAATGCTTGCACCGAGCGTTTCGAAGGCGGTGCGCATTTCGACTTATCTCGCAAAGCTTCGTGCTTGCGGTGGCAATCGTTTCTGGGCCTCGTCATTTACAAGAGATCCCTGGTCTACAGCCAGCACTATCCTCGAATGGCGCGATACGCTTGTGGGCAGTGGCTGGCACGGTACCGCGATCGGTAGCAATCGCCTCGATGATCTCGCTGCCGCAGAGGCAGTCGAGCCAACATTGCAGGCGGGCTTGGAAGACCGCGCCATTGCTTTGCTCGACGTCCTCAAGACAAGACCTGGCCTGAGAATTCGTCAACTCGGTTTGGCAGACCGGCGGGATCTTTTGCCGCCATTGTGGGCACGCATCGTTGACGCTCTCGAATCCGTCGGGGTCACGATCTTCCAACACGAGCAGCTCGAACTGGCGGCAGAGGGCTCTGACCTGCGCATAGTGCAGAGGGTTCTATCAGGAGAGCCCGTCCAGCCCCTAGCCGGCGACGGCACTTTCACGATGGTGGAAGCGGATACGGAACTCATGGCGGCTGAAACGGTAGCGGACTGGTTAGCAGCCTTGCCGTCGGAGGACCTCCGCGGAACAGTGGTTCTCGCTTCCGACGGCGATACCGCGATCCTGGACCATGCCTTACGGGGGAGGGGCATTCCAGCCCTCGGACTCTCCGCGTCATCCCCATGGCGTGGAGCACTGCAGGTTCTTCCTCTGGCTTTCGCCGCCGCGTGGCAGCCGTTCGATCCCCGCGCGCTTTTAAACCTCTTTCTACTTCCCAGGCCACCCGTTGCGGCCTGGGCCGCGCGTCGGCTCGCACGCGCGCTCAGCGAAGAGCCGGGTGTCGGTGGCCGCGTCTGGCGCGAAGCATGGGTTCAAATCGAGGATCGCCTGCTCGAAATCAATACGCGATCCGACGCGGATACAGCGCGCCGGAAGACCGACACAACGCTTGCGGAATGGCGCGCATGGACGGAGGTCGGGCGCTTTGCGAAAGGCGAGGGGATGCCACTGTCGGAGGCGATGGCGATCTGCGGGAGAGTGGCCGCGTGGGCGATGCGTTCGGACGGTGGCGAGGGCGACCGCTTGCTGATGGCAGTTTCGAATGCTGCAGCCGCTGTGTCTGACGCCCTGAGCCGCCTGGAGCTTACGGTCATTCCCGCCCTCCTTCTCGAGCGGGTTGTCTTGCAGGTCTTGTCGGAGGGCGTTCCCAATCCGGACCATTTTGCGGAAGCGGGCGCTATCCGTGCCGTCAAGACGCCGGGAGCATTATGGTCCTCGGCCCAGCGCGTCATCTGGTGGAACTTTGTCGGTCCTGGCGAGAAGATCACCCTCTTACCATGGGACAATGCTGAGCGTGAAATGCTCGTTGCCAATGGAGTGGAGATCGACCCGTCACCAGCGATTGCGCGTCGGATCGAGGCCGCCCATAGCGGCGTCATCCGGCGTTGCCACGGAAACCTCATTCTAGTGCGCCCAGCGCTTGCGCGCGACGCGCAGACAACCCTTCATCCCATGGCGCACCGTTTGCGACCCCTGCTGAAAGAAAGCGGGGCAGCGATCACCTTCAAGGCGGAACGGCTGCTGTGTGAACCCGATGCCATGCTCGCGGGCAGGATGCTTCCCCGACAGCTTGTTGAACGGCAAGTGCAGCCGCCGGCCGGGGTTCCGGTCTGGACGATACCGCCGGGAACGACACGCCTTGCCGACACCCGTCGCGAGAGCGCGACTTCGTTGACCCGGATGTTGAACTGTCAATTGAGCTGGTTCGCACAGGATATTCTGAATCTTCGGCCGGGCCGCTTTGCAGAGATCCCAGGCACCGATCAGCTCTTCGGAAATCTCGCCCACGAGATTGCCCGTCGGCTGCTCCTCCCGGGCGCTCCACCGGCCGAAGCTAATATCAGGCAGGAGGCAATCAGGTATTTCGAAAGCCTGCTTCCGGAGATCGCAGCTCCGCTCCTCCAGCCCGAACATGCCGGAGAACTCGCGGCCGCTCGCGAAATGGTACCACGGGCCTTGGAGGCGCTTGTTCACCTGCTCCATGCTCAAGGTCTGGAGATCGTTGGCTCGGAGCTCGATCGGGAAGGTATCCAAGGGCGGCTCCTGCTTCAGGGCAGGCTCGACCTCCTGGTTCGACGCAGCGACCGGATCGCAGTTCTCGACCTTAAATGGACACGCTCCGAACGGCGATATCGGGAGGAAGTCGCGTCGGGGCGCGCCATTCAGCTGGCGGTCTATCGCGGGCTCTCGGCCGGAGATGGAAATGGTGCTCCCGGCGGCTATTTCCTGCTGCGCCAGCGACGCCTCGTTGCCGGTCCGGGCTCCATCCTGGCCGACAGCCCGATCGATGCCGATATCGATGACCTCACCACGCTTGATCATGTGACAAACGATTGGGGTCTCTGGCACGATCTCGCGACGAGTGGGACACTGATTGCAGCCGGTTTCCCCGATACGGGTGATCTGCGACCCGCTGGACTTGCCATTGAAGCAACGAAAGAGCCCTGCCGGTTCTGCAATTTGCGCGGCCTCTGTCGCGTCTACGAGGAGCTTATTTGATGTCGCGACTGACGACCATTACCGCCGCCGCTGGCGCCGGAAAAACGACGAGGATCGTCAATGACATCGCCGACGAGGTTCTGGTGCGTGCGCCCGAACAAATCCTTGCGACGACTTTCACGATCAAGGCGGCAGATGAACTTGTCGAACGCGCCCGCGCCAAACTATTTGAGCAAGGCAAGGCGGACGCAGCTGCCCAGTTGCTCGGTGCGCGCTTCGGCACGGTCAACGCCGTCTGCAGCCAAATCGTCAGCGAATTCGCTATCGACCTGGGGCGCTCGCCGTCGACCAATGTCATCGGTGAATCCAACATGTCGCTGGCTTTCAGCGTGGCCGCGGACGCTGCAATCGCCGCACGTGCCGAGATCCTGAACGAGCTCGCCGACCACTTCGGCTACAATGATCCTCGTGCGCCGGGGACGGGAGAACCGCCTGACTGGCGCCGGACGGTGCGCAGTATCGCGACCCTCGCGCGGGCCAACGGAATTGAGGCTGACCAGTTAGCCGCGTCGGCGCAGCGATCAATTGAGACCTTTCTGGCATGCTTTCCATCTCCGGCGGCAGACGGCGCGGACCTCGACGCAGCACTGGCCAATGCGTTGAAGGATGCCTTCGAAATGCGTCCGGCCATCGTGAGCAGCACGGGCGCGGATTCGGTCGAGACGATCAGAGCGGCGCATGAGCGCATTTTACGCGGCGAAACGCTCAGTTGGTCGACTTGGGCGCGTTTGACCAAGGTGAAATGCGCGCCCACCAAAGACGGGCAACCTTATAATCAGGCATTGACCCGTCTTATCGCCGCGGCGGGGCGGCACAGCGAGCATCCGCGGCTCCGGTCCGAATGCGTGCAGTTCACCACCGAGACCTTCAATTGCGCCGCCGAGGCGTTGACCGCTTACCAGGATTGGAAGGCAGAGCGGGGGCTATTGGATTTTTCGGATCAGGAAGCTCTCGCGCTGGAGATCCTCAAGACACCTCACTTAGCCGCAAGGCTCAAGGAACGCGTCACCCGTGTCTTCGTCGATGAGTTCCAGGACTCGAGCCCTCTGCAGCTTGCGGTATTCACACTTCTTGGGGAGCTGGTCGATGAGAGCACTTGGGTCGGCGATCCGAAGCAGGCCATCTACGGCTTTCGCGGCGCTGACACCGAGCTGACCCAGGCTGCGTTTCTTGGCGCCGGCGGAAACTCCGAAGACAATCCGATCCTTTCCAAATCGTGGCGAAGCCGCAAAAGCCTGGTCGATCTCTTCAATGCGATGTTTACGCCGGTATTCGAACGAATGGGACTGCCGGCGGCGCAACATGCGTTTTCGGATGCGGCGCGATCCGACGCTGGCTTTGACAAGCCTTCGGCTGGATGGTGGTGGCTGATTGGCAAAGTTGATGAGCAAGCACAGGCCCTCGCGGAGGGAATCCGGCAATGTCTGGCAGAGGCAGACGACTGGCTTGTCGAAGACGACAAACGCAATCACAGGGCCATCACGCCAGGCGACATCGCCATTCTCTGCCGTTCCAATACCGATGTCGGACGTTTTGCCGTCGCCCTTAGCCGTGCTGGACTTCCGGTGGCAGTTGAACGATCGGGACTTGCGCGTACACCCCACGTCGAATTCGTGCTCGCCGCTTGTCGGCGCGTGGCTGACGCGACGGATCGCCTTGCCCTCGCGGAGCTCGCCCGCTTCTTCGCCGATGATGCCGGCTCCGATGCTTGGCTCCAGGCTGCTACCTCTGATGATGCCGATGCGGCGCTCCGAGCAACCGTGCCGATATCGGATGCGCTCGATAGGCTCGCGGCTCAACTGCTCAATTTCACGCCGGCCGAACTAGTCGACGCCGTTCTCGCCTTGCCAGCGGTGCTGAGCCATATCGAGAGCTGGGGCGATACTGCGATGCGCCTCGACGACCTCGAGGCCTTGCGCGGCTTCTCACGCGCCTATGAGGAAGAGTGCGCTGCGTCCGGCTCGCCTGCGACCCTGCAGGGATTTCTGCTTGCGCTTGATGGCGCGGAGCCGAAGCGACCCCCAAGTCTTGCCAGTGATGCGATCCAGGTCATGACCTACCACGGATCGAAGGGCCTTGAATGGCCAATGACGATCTTGACCGGACTTTCCTGGGAATCGAAAGCCCGGCTGTTCGAGCCCGTCGCCGAGACGACCGGTGACCTCGATTGGCGCAACCCTCTGGCGGACCGGTGGATTCGCTTCTGGCCGTGGCCTTATGGTCAAAGCGGAAAAGGCAGCACGATCGACGTAGAGGTCGCGAACTCCGAGACGGGGCGGCGTGCATTGCAACGCGCTGTCGATGAAGACATCAGGCTTCTCTATGTTGGCGCTACGCGAGCCCGCGACTATCTGATCTTTGCTGCTCCAGCGAAAGGTCCTCTCAATTGGCTGAGCCTGCTCAATGCGCCGGAGTCAGCTGCGCATGTCGTTGCTCCCCAGAGCGACGATAACCAGCTCGGGGTTGGGAACCAGAATTTCACCGTCGATGCAAGGGCTCTGGCGACGAGCGGGGTGGCCACGGAGCGTGACAGGACACCCATCTACACTCGAACGCGAACTGCCGAACCAAAGGTTCGTCCACCTCTGTTTCTGAAACCAAGCGAGGCGGAAGGTGGAAGCTGGAAAGTCGTCGAAAGGGTTGACCTTGGCGGAAGGCTCCCGATTGACGGGATCGCCGACATCGCAGCGCTGGGCGAAGCGCTCCATTCCATCATCGGCTATGATGATCCAGACCGCGACCGAGACAAGCGGCTGGCCGACGCATTGTCTATCCTGACGCGTTGGGACGTCATTGGCTTTAAAGGGGACGATGCGCTTATCGCTAGTGACAGACTAGCCACCTGGCGCCGCGGCCGATGGCCGGCGGCCAGCAGCATTGCTGAAGTGCCCGTCACGGCCCCCATAGCCGATCAGCTTCTCAAGGGTCGTATTGATATGTTGGTCGAAACCGGAGGTGATTTCGCTATTATCGACCACAAGAGCTTTCCCGGTCGTTTCGAGCTTTGGGAAGAACGAGCCGTTGGTCACGCGCCGCAGCTTGCTGCCTATGCAGGCGCGGTGGAATCAATCACCGGACGACGCTGCTCGGAACTCTGGATACACATGCCGATTGTTGGCGCGCTGTTTCGACTTGGTCAGAACTGAAGGAGGTGGCGAGAGCACCGTCTGCTTGACTTTATCCAGGCCCGTCGGGCGCTGCGCCGGAACTGCGGTCCCAGAGCACCGTGGTTCAATGTTGAGCTATCGATTATTGCCACGGGTCCCATCACCGATTGCCCAGGTTCCGGATAAGAGCTCCTGATGGAGGTTTACGTCCTCACGCCAGAGCTGGTTCTTGAGGCGATAGTAGGTGCGACAGAGCGCAACGATCTTCTCGCCGGCACCAAGCCGCACCGGTACCGAAATTTCCGTGATGCCGCTATAAACGGTTCTGGTGAAGCCGGAGCTGGAGAACAGGAAACTCCCTTCGACGTCTTTCGACAGAGTTACCTTGATCAATTTCTTCAGATGCCCCGAACCGGGGCGTTGATCAGTCCAGTGCTTGACCTCGACCAAGAAGAGTAAGCGATGTCCGGCTTACACATTGCCTGGACGACATGGCCAAGAATTTGGGATACATCTTACGGTGTGAATCCATGCGAGGCTGAGGAATGTCTCAAAAGATTTGGCGTCAGCCGACCAATCGTG
>JBCNPI010000186.1:0-12013 GCA_039593415.1 Rhizobium sp.
CCGTCGGCGCGGACGATGGCGCTATAGCGGCGCTTGGCATCCGTCAGCACCTGGCCCGGCTTGATGAGGCCGCTTTCGATCAGGACATTGAATGCCACGCGTACCTCGGCCTTCTTGCCGGTCATCACGGTCAGTTCCGCTTTGCCGAGCGGCTCGACGGCCGCGATGCGCGCGCTGGCCGCGTCGATATAATCCTGCTCGCGCTCGATGCCGACGAAGTGGCGGCCGAGACGCTTGGCAACGGCACCGGTCGTGCCCGATCCGAAGAAAGGATCGAGAATGATGTCGCCCGGCTTCGATGAGGCCATGATGACGCGGGCAAGCAGCGCTTCCGGCTTCTGCGTCGGATGCACCTTCTTACCGTCGTCGCCCTTCAGCCGCTCGTTGCCGCTGCAGATGGGGAACAGCCAGTCGGAACGCATCTGCACGTCGTCGTTGGCCGCCTTCATGGCGTCATAGTTGAAGGTATAGCCCTTGGCCTTGGCGTTCGGGCTCGCCCAGATCATCGTCTCATGCGCGTTCTGGAAGCGGCGGCCCTTGAAATTCGGCATCGGGTTGGTCTTGCGCCAGACGATGTCATTCAAGATCCAGAAATTCAGGTCCTGCAGGGTCGCGCCGACGCGGAAGATGTTGTGATAGGAGCCGATGACCCAGATCGTGCCCGTCGGCTTCAACACGCGGCGGCAGGCGAGCAGCCAGGCGCGGGTGAAGGCGTCATAGGCCTCGAAGGATGCAAACTGGTCCCATTCGTCATCGACGGCGTCGACGAGCGACTGATCCGGACGATGCAGCGTGCCGCCAAGCTGAAGATTGTACGGCGGGTCGGCGAAGATGACGTCGACGGATTGATTGGGCAGTGCCTCAAGAGCGGCCACGCAATCGCCCTTGATGATCGTGTCGATCCAGGACCCCGGAACGGCTGAAGTCCTGAGGTCGGCAAGCGGGAAAACTGACGCCATGTGATACTCGCTGTTACACTTACTCGGTGCTCTTAACTGAGTGTTATGGTTACCTAACTTGGTTACCAAAGGCTAAAGCGGCGTCATATTTTCCAATTTCCCGACAAAGACGCTGGAATGCGGGCCTGCTGATTGGCGGCACTCGGCCGGGTTATCTCACATGTCGTGCACAGCGTGGCTGTCGTTAGGCGCTTCGGCCCGTTCCGTCATCCCGTAATCGCGAAGCACCTGCGCGACGCGCAAACGATAGTCGGCAAAGACTGTCTTACGTCCCGCTTTCTGGGCGGCGCGATGCGCCTCGCGGTTTCGCCATTCGCGCACGGCGGCCTCGTCGCGCCAGAAGGACAGCGACAGGATCTTGCCCGGCTGGCTGAGGCTCTCGAAGCGCTCGATGGAGACGAAGCCGTCGATCGCCTCGAGTTCGGAACGCAACCTGGCGGCAATGTCGAGATAGTGCTGACGTTCGGCGGGATGAGGAATAACTTCGAAAATGACTGCAATCATGGCGATATCCTCGCAGCGTGCGGCAGGGAGATATTTTTCAGGAAGATGCGATCCTCCTGCAAGATGAAACGCTCGCGGCGGGCAAAATCGAGATTCGCCCGCGCCAGCGGATCGGCGGCGAGGCTCTTGCGATAGGTCTCGTAGGCAGCCAGGTTGTCGATGCTGTAGACGCCGTAGGCTGTTGTCAGCGAACCTTCATGTGGCGCGAAATAGCCGATCAGATCGGCGCCGTTGCGCGGGATGATCTGACCCCAGGCCTTGCCGTATTCCGCGAAGGCTTCCAGCTTGAATGGGTCGATCTGATAGCGGATGAAACAGGTGATCATTGGCTTTCTCCTTTGCTGATGGGGAGGTTTTCGCACATTGCAGCACGGAGATGGTTCGGTTACGATCGAAGTATGAAAGAAGGTCCAGACATAGCGCAGATCGGCTCGCTGATCGGCGATCCCGCGCGAGCGAACATTTTGACGGCGCTGATGGGCGGCCGTGCATTGACGGCAACGGAGTTGGCAGCGGCAGCCGGCGTGACGCTGCAGACCGCAAGCGCCCACCTTGCAAAGCTCGAAGCGGGCGGCCTGCTGGCGCAGCGCAAGCAGGGCCGCCATCGCTATTTCACGCTATCAGACGATCGCGTCGGCAAGCTGCTTGAGGGCATCATGGGTTTTGCCGCGAGCCGCGGCCATCTGCGTCATCGTCCCGGCCCGAAGGAACCGGCGCTGCGCAAGGCGCGCATCTGCTACGACCATCTCGCCGGCGATTATGGCGTACGCATGCTCGACAGCCTGATAGAGGCCGGTTCGATCTCCGTTATGGGAGAAGGTTTGAGCCTGACGGCCGAGGGGGAGAAGCATCTTGGGTCGATTGGCATCGACGTTTCTGGGCTGCGCTCCAGCCGCCGGCCGCTTTGCCGATCCTGCCTGGATTGGAGCGAGCGGCGGGCGCATCTGGCCGGCAGCCTCGGCAAGGCGCTGCTTTCGAACTTCTTCGACAAGGGTTGGGCGCGGCGAACCGAAAACAGCCGCTCGGTCTTCTTCACGCCCGAAGGAGAGCGCCGTTTTCTGGCGCTTTTTCCGCTCGAACTGTATGAAGGCGCCCTGCAGCCAGAACTGGATGGCAAGCCTTAGGTTGCCTTGATCAGGACACCGCTAAAATTACCGTCAGCAATGCGGCTGCAGAGATCGCTCCATTCGCAGCCGAGGCAGGCGTGACGGATTTCACCGCTGGCGAAATTCCGGCGCAGCTTTGCGAGCAGCCTGGCGTCCGGCACCAGCATTGCTCCAATGCCAATCTCTTCGCCCAGCAATGCCGATATATCGGCAAGAGCGGCCGCATCCCGCTCGATGACCGAGGCCTTGAAGCAGTGCGGCTCCTCCTCGTTGAAAAGCGGAGCACAGATATCGTCAGGGCCGGAAATCAGTTTGATCTCCTCCCCTTCCGACAGCCGCTCGGCGATGCGGTGATAATTGTCGGTGAAGGCCGAGGTATAGCCTTCACCGACGAAAGTCAGCATGCAGAGCAGATGGTGGGCGCGAAGCCTGACGGTCAATTCAGACGCGCCTTGCCGCCATAGACCTGGATAGTCTTCAGCACCGCGGCTGCAAGCGCCGATTTTAGCACTGCGCCGAGGATGAAGGGTGCGACGCCAAGTAGCCAGCCTTTTTCCGCACCGATCAGCGCGGCAAGCCATGCGCCGCCGATCGCAAGGCAGAGAATGTTGGCCGAGAGATGGGCGAGGAAGCTGCGCACGACGCGATTGCCGCTCCAGCCGCGCTCGGCAAGCCAGCCGACAAGTGCTGCGATGATCGGGAAGGATGCCAGATAACCGGCTGTCGGCCCCATGAAAGGCGCAATGCCGCCTGCCCCGCCGGCGAGCACGGGAAAGCCGATCGCGGCTTCGCCGAGCCAGGCGAGAACCGTGACCGCCCCAAGACGCCAGCCATAGAGCGCACCGATCATGGTGATTGCAAATGTCTGCATGGTGATCGGCACCGGCACCATCGGAACGGTGATTTGCGATGCCAGTGCCAGGATCAGGGTGCCGGCGAGAATGAACGCGGCCTTGGCGACAAGCGAACGCTGCCCTAGGCGAAGCGGATCGAAAGCGACTTCATCATGATGCTGCAACAGGGACATAGGCTCTCCTTTCAAATTATAGATAATTCTTTATCTCATCTATTTTATGAGAGAGATTACAAAGCCAGGCAAGTGGCAGACGCTCAAAATTTCGATTCAACAAGAAATGTCATTGAAAAATAATGCTAATAAAATCATGGAGAGCGCGGCGAACTGCGGCAGGGCACTGGCAATGATGCACCGACTCCAGAGCGGCTGAGACTTTCGCTGAGCAACGCAACCAGATGAAATCAGCTATACATCCTGGAATTATCTATAAATTTCAGCCGACGATTGCGAAGGCTTCGCGTGTCGATCCGAAAGGCGTTCGCACAGGCGCGCGGCCGATCCATTGCACATGTTTCTGCAGGATCGCGGCAGCCTCGTCGACCCGCCCCTGACGCAACGCCGCCAGAATTGCGCGGTGATCGTGATCGGTGCGCTTTTCCCAGCCCGATTGCCAGGCGGAGAAGAGAAAGCGGGCGCTTGCAGCATGCAGGTCGTCGATCGCAGCGAGCAAACGCGCCATGCCGCAGGGAGCCAGAATCAGGCGGTGGAAGCGGCGATTGGCCTCCTCCCAGGCATGAACGTCGCCAGCCGCATCGCCATCGCGCGCAGCCTGTTCGGCCTCGTCGAGAATGGCCGGGGTCAGATGTGGGGCTGCGTACTTCAACGCGAGACCCTCGAGGGCCGCCCGCATTTCCGCAACCTCACGGACCTGCTTTAGATCGAAAGAAGCGACGCGAACGCCACGACGCGGCAGACTGATCGCCAGCCCTTGCGCCTCCAGCCGTCGGAACGCCTCGCGCACGGGCACATGGCTGGTGCCGAACTCCTCGGCGATGTGGTCCTGCCGCAGACGGGCATCGGGCGCGATCTCGCCCCGGATGATGCGGTCGGCAAGCACCCGGCTGATACGGCTGGCAATAGTGTCGTCGCGCTCCTTGGCCATGGCCGATCCTTAAAGGCGGACCCATCTGATGTCGAGGGCCGACGTCGAGCGACAAGAGATCGTCGTCATCTCTTTTGCGCATTTCGACTCTTTTGCGCATTTCGACCCTTTCGCTGACTGCAGCGCAGCCATGCCCACCTATTGGTTGAGCTTCGCGAACATATCGTGTAAAGCCCGTCGGTCATTTTTCAGAGCATGTCCCGAAACACCAATGTTTTCCTGGACCGTGCCGAACCCAGCCACATCAAAGGCAGCAATTTCATGAGCAACGGCTTCGACCTCATCATCTTCGACTGCGACGGCGTTCTGGTCGATTCGGAAATCATCGCGGCGCAGGTCGAATCAAAACTGCTGACCGATGCAGGCTACCCGATCAGCACCGAGGAAATGGGTGAGCGCTTCGCCGGCATGACCTGGCGCAACATCCTGTTCGAAGTCGAGCGCGAGGCGAGCATTCCGCTTTCCGCTTCGCTGCTCGACAAATCGGAAAAGCTGCTCGATCTGAAGCTGGCCAACGATGTCCAGGCTATCTCAGGCGTGCCACTGGCGCTGTCGCGGCTGCCGATGCCGCGCTGCATCTGCTCGAATTCCAGCTCCGCCCGCCTCGAGATGATGTTGACGAAGGTCGGCTACCTCAAGCTGTTCGCACCGCATGTCTATTCCGCCAAGGATCTCGGCGCCGACCGCGTGAAGCCCAAGCCAGATATTTTCCTGCACGGCGCCAGGCAGATGAATGTCAGCCCTGCCAACACGATCGTCGTCGAAGATTCCGTCCACGGCGTGCAGGCCGCGCGCTCCGCCGGCATGCGCGTCATCGGCTTCACCGGCGCATCGCACACCTATCCCTCCCATGCCGACCGGCTGACCGATGCCGGCGCCGAAACTGTCATCAGCCGCATGGCCGACCTGCCGGGTTTGGTGATGGCACTGGCTGAATGGGACGGCGTGCTCTGAGGCGAGGCCAACCGCAAATCACAAAAAACAACGGTGCTCGAGATCCAGAGCATTTCCGCTTTTCTTCGAATCGCGAAAACGCTCTATCTTCTTATTTCCCAACGCATTCCGGACGGAAAACCGCTACGCGCTTTTCCTGAAATGCTCTCCCGCCGCTACCTTTCTTTCTACTGATGGAGCGTCCTGCGCCGCTGCGCGAGGCCGCAATCAAATACCTCAATGGCGCTTCTTGCGCACGGGCTTTGCACCCTTCACAGGCTTCTGCGGCCCTTGATCGAAACCGATCTGTACAATGGCAAAGCCGCCCGAACCTCCGGCGACTTGGATGTCGCTATAGTCGAAGAGGAATTGGGCCGTGGTTTCCCCCGGCGGGATTTCGGCGACATAGTTGATGGTCTTGCTGAAAAGGGCTTTATCGTTATCCATGACGGCAATGTGGATCGGCAAATTTATCTTCCCAGAGCTGCCCATCGGGCCGGCAACCAGGCGTCCCTGCGCGACGACATGAATGCCGAGGCTTGTACCGTCGCTCGTGCACTGGCGGGTCGCTTGCGCGAGCGATGCTTGATATATCAACTGGTTAGCGTCGTCCTTGGCGCCCTTGGCGTAGGTGCGATAAACCGAGTCTTCGTCGCGGATGACCGCCTGCGGGCACTTGCCGGCGACGTAGGTCTGGGCGGCGGCCGGGGCCGCGCCGGCAGCTCCGGCCTGCGGTGCGACCGTAACATCCGTTGCCGGCTGTTTGTCACTGCTGCCGCCGATGCCGAGAGTGCTGCAACCCGTCAACAATGCCAGAAGGGAAGCGGAGAAAAGACGACGAGAAACCTTGCCAAACACTATTATTCCACCCTCTCCATATAATTCACATTATCGGCCTGCAGCCTGTCAAACGGGCCTTTTATGACACTTGGCGATGGTCTATACCAGCGACGCAGCGAAAAATCGATTGGGTAGACACCGTTTTGGCTCACTTTTCGAGATCGACAGATTGCCACGAACAGCCTCCACCCGGCGCCGATCCCACGCGCCTTGCGCAAACGCGAAAATCACGCGGCTGATCCGACGCAAAAAGACGGGCCGTCGTCGCTTCGCTCCTCTACCCTATCAATCGATCACTCAGGCAATTTTGCGACCAAAGGAATTCTAGACCGTGGACTATATTTCAACACGGGGGGAAGCCCCTGCCCTTGGCTTCTGCGATGCTCTTCTGGCTGGCCTTGCCCGTGATGGCGGGCTTTATGTCCCCCGTGAATGGCCTGTCCTGACGAAGAAGGAAATCCGTGCCTTCCGTGGCAAGAGCTATCAGGACGTCGCCTTCGCCGTCCTTTCGCCCTTCACCAATGGGGAGATTCCGGCGGACGTGTTCCGCAGCATGATCGATGATGCCTACGCAACCTTCCGGCATCCGGCGGTGACACCGCTCGTCCAGACCGGGCCGAACAGCTTCGTCATGGAGCTTTTCCACGGCACGACGCTCGCCTTCAAGGATGTCGCCATGCAGCTGCTCGCACGGCTGATGGACTATGCGCTGGAAAAGCGCGGCCAGCGGGCGACCATCGTCGGCGCGACATCGGGCGACACCGGCGGTGCCGCAATCGATGCCTTTGCCGGCCGCGAGCGCACCGACATCTTTATCCTCTTCCCGCATGAGAAAGTCTCTCCGGTACAGCAGCGACAGATGACCACGTCGACGACCGCCAACGTGCACGCGCTGGCAATCAAAGGCAATTTCGACGACTGCCAGAACCTCGTCAAAGCCATGTTCAACGACGCAGCCTTCCGCGACAAGGTCAAGCTTTCCGGCGTCAATTCGATCAACTGGGCGCGAATCATGGCGCAGGTGGTCTACTACTTCACCACCGCGGTCGCCCTTGGCGGCCCAGACCGGAAAATTTCCTTTACCGTGCCGACGGGCAATTTCGGCGATATTTTCGCCGGCTATGTGGCCAAGCGCATGGGCCTGCCGATCGAGCGCTTGGTCATCGCCACCAACGAGAACGATATCCTTGCGCGCACGCTGAAAACCGGCCGCTATGAAATGCGCTCGGTCAAAGCCACCACTTCACCGTCGATGGATATCCAGATCTCCTCCAACTTCGAGCGGCTGCTGTTCGAAGCCAATGGCCGCGATGCCTCCAAGGTGCGCGCCGCCATGGAGAGCCTGAAGCAGTCGAACGGATTTTCGATCAGCGAAGAGGCCGTGAAATTCATCCGGAAGGACTTCCGCGCCGGCAGCGCAAGCGAGAAGCAGGTGGCGGAAACCATCCGCAAAACCCTTGCCGATACGGGATATCTGCTCGACCCGCACACGGCGATCGGTGTCTTCGTCGCCGGGAAGAATGAGCGACCGACAAGCCCAATGGTGACGCTTGCCACCGCGCATCCGGCAAAATTCCCCGCCGCAGTAAAATCCGCATCCGGTATTGACCCGGCGCTTCCGACGTGGCTTGCTGGTCTGATGACCAGGGAGGAGCGTTTCGACATTCTCGATCCGGAACTTAAAGCCGTTGAAAGCTTTATCGGCAAGCATGCCCGGGCCGGCGAATAACAGACGCGGAAAGACAAGCGATGACAGTGGAGTGCACCCGGCTCGCGTCCGGGCTGACAGTAGCGACCCAATCGATGCCACACCTCGAAAGCGTGGCACTCGGCGTTTGGATCAAGTCGGGTTCGCGTAACGAAACCGAAGCGGAACACGGTATCGCGCATCTGCTCGAGCACATGGCGTTCAAGGGCACGGCGCGACGTTCGGCCCGGCAGATCGCCGAGGAAATCGAGAATGTCGGGGGCGAAGTCAATGCCGCCACCTCGACCGAGACCACCTCCTATTATGCCCGCGTGCTGAAGGACCATGTGCCGCTCGCCGTCGATATCCTTGCCGATATCCTGACCGAGTCCGCCTTCGACGAAGAGGAGCTGGCACGCGAAAAGCAGGTCATATTGCAGGAAATCAACGCCGCGAACGACACGCCCGACGATGTCGTCTTCGACAAGTTTTCCGAGGTCGCCTATCGCGGCCAGACGCTCGGGCGCGCCATTCTCGGCACGCCGGAAACCGTCGTCTCCTTCTCGCCGGAGCAGATCCGCCACTATCTCGGCCGCAACTACACGACCGACCGCATGTTCGTCGTGGCTGCCGGTGCGGTCGACCACGAAAGTTTCGTGCGCCAGGTCGAGGAACGCTTCGCCAGCCTGCCGTCGCAACCGTCCGCTCCGCCCGTTATCGAGCCGGCGCGTTATATCGGCGGCAACGTCCGCGAAACGCGCGATCTGATGGATGCGCAGATCCTGCTCGGCTTCGAAGGCCGCGCCTATCACACCCGCGATTTCTACTGTTCGCAGATCCTCGCCAACATCCTCGGCGGCGGCATGTCCTCGCGTCTGTTCCAGGAAGTGCGCGAGTTCCGCGGCCTCTGTTATTCGGTCTATGCCTTCCACTGGGGCTTCTCCGACACCGGCATTTTCGGCATCCATGCCGCGACCGG
Source organism: Rhizobium sp. (assembly GCA_039593415.1). Classification (GTDB taxonomy): domain Bacteria; phylum Pseudomonadota; class Alphaproteobacteria; order Rhizobiales; family Rhizobiaceae; genus Rhizobium. The sequence goes on from JBCNPI010000186.1 coordinate 8,967, forward strand.
CGGCGAGAACCTGCCGGAGCTGCTGCCCGTCATCGTCGACGAACTGCACAAGTCGTCCCATGACATCCAGCAGCAGGAAATCGAGCGCGCCCGCGCCCAGATCCGCGCGCAGCTGTTGATGGGCCAGGAAAGCCCGGCCGCCCGTGCCGGCCAGGTTGCCCGGCAGATGATGCTTTATGGCCGCCCTATCCCGAACCAGGAGATGCTGGAGCGCCTGGAAGGAATCACGGTCGACCGTCTGACGGATCTTGCCGGCCGGCTTTTCTTCGATACAGTACCGACGCTTTCGGCGATTGGGCCGCTGGAGCAGCTCGCACCGATGGAGGACATCGTCACCTCGCTGTCGTCGCCGGCCCCCGCTTCCAGAAGCGCAAGCGGCTAAGGGCACGCCGCGGGCCAATGGGTTCAATTTTCGGGGGAGTGCTTGGCGGCATGCAAAAATCTGTGTTTCGGTTTCTCTCACGTCATTCGGACGCGGTTGAACTCGAAAACGACACGTATTTGCTGCGACTGCCGCGCTACTCCGATTTCAACCAATGGCACAGGCTTCGCGCGGAAAGCCGCCGGTTTCTGGAACCATGGGAACCGACCTGGCGGCACGACGAGCTGACCGAGGGTGCCTATCGGGCACGCGTCATTCGCGGCAAGCAGGAATACAGCTCCGGCCAGGCCATACCACTCTTCATTTTCCTCAGGGAAAACATGACGCTGGTTGGCGGTATTACGATCGGCTATATTCGCCGCGGTGCCGCGCAGAGCTGCATGATCGGATATTGGATGGGCGAGCGCTACTCCGGTCAGGGCCATATGTTCGCCGCACTTCAGTTGGTTATACCCTATATCTTTTCCGGACTTGAGTTGCACCGAATTGAAGCAGCCTGTATTCCGGATAACGAGCGTAGCATGCGGCTTTTGGAAAAAGCCGGTTTCCAGCGGGAAGGTCATTTGCGCGGTTATCTTAAAATCAACGGTCAGTGGCGCGACCATGTGATGTTTTCAAGGTTGGCATCCGATACCAACCCGAACCGAAATTCCGACCAGCGATGATCGCCGGACTCCTGCAGACCTGGCCGATGGCCAGGCGGCTATCCGCACTGATTGCAACGCTTGCTGCCATCACGATGCTGCTGGTCGCCGGAATGGCCAATGCAGCCGAACCCGTGAAGATTTCGCGCGACGACACCGCGCTCGACCTGACGGCGACGACGGAAATCTATACCAATCAGGGCGAAGCCTTCCAGGTCTCGACCGCCGCCGGCGCCGACGGCATCCGCCGCCGCATCGAGGTTCGCTCTTCCTCACCGAACCATCAGGGCGACTGGGCGGTTTTCGCTCTTGCCAATGTTTCCGAAGAGCAGCTGGAGCGCGTCATCGTCGCCCCGCATTTCCGCCTGGTGAACTCGAAGGTCTTCTGGCCGGATCTGGGCTCGCAGCGCATCGTCGCAATCACGCCGAGCGAAGGTTTCGCGCTCGACCGCCAGCCGAGCGACGAGGCAGACGTCTTCCGCATCACGCTGAACCCCGGCGCAGTCGTCACTTTCGTCGCCGAACTTTCGTCGCCGAACCTGCCGCAGCTCTATCTTTGGGAACCGAACGCCTACAAGGATACGGTCAACGCCTTCACGCTTTATCGCGGCATCGTGCTCGGCATCGCCGGCCTGCTGGCAGTCTTCCTGACCATCCTTTTCGTGGTCAAGGGCACGTCGATGCTGCCGGCGACGGCAGCGCTTGCCTGGGCGGTGCTCGGCTATATCTGCGTCGATTTCGGCTTTCTCGGCAAGCTCATCAGCATAACCTCAAGCGACCAGCGAATATGGCGCGCCTGCGCTGAGGTGGCGCTCGCGTCGAGCCTGGTGATCTTTCTCTTCACCTACCTCAATCTCAATCGCTGGCATGCCCATCTCGGCTATGTGACGCTCGCCTGGGTTCTCGGCCTCGCGCTGCTCTTCGGCGTGGCGATCTACGACCCGTCGATTGCGGCCGGTATCGCGCGGCTGTCGCTGGCACTGACGGCAACTGCGGGCCTGCTGCTCATCATCTATCTCGGCTTCAGCCGCTATGACCGCGCTATCCTGCTCGTGCCCGCCTGGGCGCTAATCCTCGTCTGGCTGTTCGGAGCCTGGATGACGGTCATGGGCAAGCTCGACAACGACATCATCCAGCCGGCCCTCGGCGGCGGCCTTGTCCTCATTGTCCTGCTGATCGGCTTCACCGTCATGCAGCACGCTTTTGCCGGCGGGGCTTTCCAGCAGGGCCTTTTCTCGGATCTGGAGCGGCAATCCCTGGCTCTCACCGGCTCCGGCGATACCGTCTGGGACTGGGACGTAGCACGCGACCGTGTCGTCACGACGCCCGACATCTCGATGAAGCTCGGCCTTTCGCCAGGCACCATGCACGGTGCCGCGCGCAACTGGCTGCCGCGCCTGCATCCCGATGATCGTGACCGTTTCCGCGCCACGCTCGATGTGCTTCTGGAACACCGGCGCGGCCGGCTGAATCACGAATTCCGCATTCGCGCCGAGGACGGGCATTTCCATTGGCTGTCGATCCGCGCCCGGCCGGTCCTTGGGTCGAATGGCGAGATCATTCGCTGCGTCGGCACCATCGTCGACATCACTGAGCAGAAGAATTCGATCGAACGGCTGCTGCACGACGCCGTGCACGACAATCTCACCGGATTGCCGAACCGCCAGGTCTTCCTCGACCGCCTGCAGGCCGTTCTAACGCTGGCATCCGATGGAAATCAATTGCGGCCGACGGTCATGGTGATCGACATCGACCGCTACAAGCTCGTCAACGACACGCTCGGCTTTGCCGCGGGCGATAATATCCTGATTGCGCTGACGCGGCGTCTTCGCCGGCTGATGAAGCCGCAGGATACGCTTGCTCGCCTTTCAGGCGACCAGTTCGGCCTAATCCTGGTTTCAGAGCGCGATCCGGCCAAGGTCGCGGACTTCGCCGATGCGATCAGCAAGGCGATCATGGTGCCGATCAATTTCGCCAATCGCGAAATCATCCTCACCGCATCGGTCGGCCTGACGTCTTGG
>JBCNPI010000187.1:0-11958 GCA_039593415.1 Rhizobium sp.
GGTGCGGCTGGCCGCGGGACGTGCCGCCTGCTGGCGACGATGATTGACGAACCAGTTGCCGACCCAGCTGAGAACGATGAAGCCGATCACGGCCAGCACCGAAAGCCAGGCCACGCTCTTCTGGCCATGCTGCAGGACGAAGAACGCGGCAATCAGCGGCCCGATGGCCGAACCGGCATTGCCGCCGAGCTGAAACAGCGATTGCGCCAGGCCATGGCGTCCGCCGGAAGCCAGACGGGCAACGCGCGACGCTTCGGGATGGAAGACGGCGGAGCCGAAACCGATCAAGCTGGCAGCAAGCAGCAGCATACCGAAACTGCCGGCATAACCGAGCAGCAGCAGGCCCAGGAACGTGCTGACCATGCCGACCGGCAGCGAATAGGGCATCGGCCATTTATCGGTGACGATACCGACCACCGGCTGCAGCAGCGAAGCGGTGATCTGGAACATCATCGTCAGTAGCCCGATCTGCACGAAATCGAGCGCATAGTTTTCTCTGAACATCGGATAGAGCGACGTCAGCAGCGATTGCATAATGTCGTTCAGCAGATGGCAGGTACTGACCGCCACGACGATCGAGATCGTCGTCTTCTCAAATCGGGCTTGCCCACCCGAAAACGCCGCAACCATGGAGATTCCTTCCAGCGCCGGCCACTCCCGCCGACAATATTGTTTGAGCAGCCTTTTACACGGCTTGCGTGTGACCTTCTTTCGTGTTTTGGTCCACTAGTTTCTCGATTGGGCCAAAATGGAAAAGCTGTCCAAACAGTTGCTGGCAACCCTCGACGATGACCATGTGCAAAACATGCGCTGGATGGAGGAATCGCCTGCCGATGTCCTTGTCCATAGCGCCGAGCCGCCGCAGGGCTACACCGTTCCGTGGCATCATCACCGCCGCACGCAGCTGCTCTGCATCTTCTCGGGCGTCGCGCTGATCATGACGGCACGCGGGCGCTGGATGGTGCCGCCGGGTCATGCTCTCTTCATCCCCGTCGGGCTGGAGCACTCGATCGAGATCCTGAGCGATGTCAGCATGAAATCCGTTTATGTAACCCCGCGCAGTCAATCGCCGAAAGATGAAGCCCCACGGGTCGTCGAGGTAACGGATCTCGCCCGCAGCCTGCTCCTGGAGGCCATTCGGTTGCGGGAAGCGCCGGTCAGTCATCGAAAGGCCAAGCTGGTCCTGTCTCTGCTCGTCGAAGAGATTGCGACGCTGCCGGAACGGCCGCTCGGCCTCCCCTTCCCGTCAGACCGGAAGCTCGCGACACTCTGCCGCGAATATCTCGCCAGCCCTTCGCCAAACGCCAGACTGGACGATTGGGCCGAAAGGCTTGCCATGAGCCGGCGGACGTTCACTCGGCAGTTCCGCAAGGAAACCGGCATCAGCTTCACGACCTGGCGCCAGCAAGCCAGCGTCTTTGCCTCTCTGCCGCAGCTTGCCGGCGGTCAGCCGGTCACCAACGTCGCGCTTGAAGCGGGCTATGAGAGCGTGGCGGCGTTTACCACCATGTTCCGGCGCATGCTTGGTACCTCGCCGCGCAGCTATATGGCCAGCCGCTGGAGCTTCGAACGGCAGCCGGCCTGAACGCCTCTCTTGAACGCTTCCTCTTGAAATGATCCGGCGCTTCCGGCAAACAGCGCCAGAGCGGCTCAGCGTTTTACGGAAGAACCGCTCTATCTCTATGTTTCCTCGCAATTCCGGACGGAAAACCGCTGTGCACTTTTCCTGGAATTGCTCTAAGAGCGAGGGCAGGCATATGCGGCATATACACATCGTCGGTATCGGCACGGGAAATCCCGAACATGTGACCGTTCAGGCGATCAATACGCTGAATGCTACCGACGTCATCCTGATCCCCAGCAAGGGAGCTGCCAAGAGCGAGCTTGCCGACATCAGGCGGGAAATCTGCCAGCGCTATGTTACCAACGAGGCCACGCGCTTCGTGGATTATGACGTGCCCTCGCGCCAGACGGCAGAGCGCAGCTACGTTCAGAGCGTCGACGACTGGCACGAGGCGATTTCCGCGACGTATGAACGGCTGTTTCTGGAGCATTTGGCGGCAGACCAAAGTGCCGCCTTCCTCGTCTGGGGCGACCCTGGCCTGTACGACAGCACCTTGCGCATCATCGAGCGCATCGTCGCTCGCGGCAATGTCGCGCTTGGCTACAGCATCATTCCCGGCATCACCAGCATTCAGGCGCTGACGGCAAGCCACCGCATCCCCCTCAATCTCGTCGGCAAGCCGGTGCAGATCACCACTGGCCGGCGGCTGACGGAAAGCTTTCCCGGCATTGCCGAAACGGCTGTCGTCATGCTCGATGGCGAGCAGGCCTTCAGCAGGATCGACGACCCCGATGCCTATATATATTGGGGCGCTTATCTCGGTACCAAGGACGAGATCACCATCGCGGGCAGGCTGACTGACGTTTCCGAGCGCATTCTTGCGGCGCGAGCAGAGGCCCGCGCCAGGCATGGCTGGATCATGGATATCTATCTTGTGCGCAAGGGGCATGATTTCGACGATCGCGAATGAGCGGCGCGGAGCCAAATCCGTTTGCCCACTGACCCGGATTGTGCAAGGAAATGTCCTTTATGAAGGGCAGTCTCATGGTTGCGGCCGATACACAGACGATAAATGGACGAACGCGATTATCGCAAGACGAGGCCGCCCGCGACGGCGTTGGACAACCCCTGCCCGCCACGGTTCGCGACGCCTGCCCTTCCTTGAGCGTGCCGATGCAGACGGGCGACGGTCTGCTTGTGCGCCTGCGACCATCGACGCCGGGCTTGAGCGTGCCGCAATTGCGCGCACTGGCCGAAGCCGCTGAAAAGCACGGCAACGGCCTGATCGAGATCACCGCACGCGGCAATTTTCAGCTGCGCGGCATGACGCCGCACAGCATGGCCGGACTGGCAGCCGACATCGATCGCGCCGGCATCGTGCCGGAACGCGGCGTCGCAATCGAAGTCCCGCCTTTCAGCGGCCTCGATCCATCGGAAACCGCTGACGCGCGAGCGCTTGCCGGGCGTCTGCGCAGCGCGATCGGATCACTTGATCCCAAGCCGCTCCTGGCTGCCAAGCTTGCCATTATTATCGATGGCGGCGGCCGGCTCGTCCTCGACGAACTCTCGGCCGATATCCGGCTGAAAGCCGTTATTTCCGGCAATGGCCTCCAGTTGTGGAAGCTCTCGATCGCCGGAACGGACGCGACAGCCGTACCGCTTGCCGTCTTGCCCGGCGAGCAGGCAATAGCCGGTGTCATCACATTGCTCAAAGCCTTGGCTGCAATCGGACCGCGCGCCCGTGGGCGCGACCTGGACGCTGCCGCACTGCGAACACAGTTCCCCGCTCTGCCGAACCTGGTACAAAGTGAAACGACATCATCGGCCTCTCCTGTCGGCATCATTGCGCTGGGGAAGGAACATTCCGCCCTCGGACTGCGCCCTGCCTTCGGCCAGATCCACGCGCGCGATCTCCTGCGCTTTCTTGGCTTGGCAGAGACCGCAGGCGCGCGTGAGATCCGGACGGGACCGGAGCACAGCCTGCTAGTGCTTGGTCTTCCACGCGGTCGGGCCGGAGATCTTCTGGCTGTGGCAGCTGACTGCGGCTTTCAGACGCGCGCCGACGATCCGGCCCACTACATCATTCCCTGCTCCGGCGCGGGCGCATGCGCATCCGCCCACTATGCCGCCAGAAAGGCCGCCGCACATCTCATCGACGTCGGCCCCGATTTGCTTGATGGTTCGCTCAAGGTCCACTTGTCCGGCTGCATAAAGGGGTGCGCCCATCCGTCTCCCGCAATGCTGACCATCGTCGGTGCTGCAACAGGCTATGCTATTGTCGTAAATGGGTCATCATCAGCCGAGCCAGTGGCTTACATCCACAAGGAAGACCTGAAATCGGCGCTGATGGCGCTCGCGGAACTGGTACGAAACAACAAAGCTGCTGGCGAATCGGCGCAGCAATGTCTTAAACGGCTTGGCCGGGACGCAATCGCGACGGCTTTACGACAGGGATAGAAATGCCTGACTATGACTATATCCGCGAGGGAGATGCGATCTATGAACGCTCCTTCGCGATCATCCGCAGCGAAGCCGATCTGAAGCGTTTTCCCGAAGCCGAGGCCGATGTCGCAGTCCGCATGATCCATGCCTGCGGATTGGTGGAGGCGGCGGAGCATTTTTTGTTCTCTCCCGATTTCGTCGCCTCGGCCCGCAAGGCGCTGTCTAAAGGCGCCCCGATCTTCTGCGATGCGGAAATGGTCGCCCGTGGCGTCACCCGCGCCCGCCTGCCGGCGGCAAACGAGGTGATCTGCACCCTGCAGGACCCGCGCACGGCGGAGATCGCCAGAGCCATCGGCAACACCCGCTCGGCTGCGGCCATGCATCTTTGGACCGATAGGCTGGCCGGTTCCGTCGTTGCCATCGGCAATGCACCGACCGCCCTCTTCCACCTTCTGGAAATGCTGCGGGATGGCGCCCCGAAGCCGGCGGCCATCATCGGCATGCCTGTCGGCTTCGTCGGCGCGGCAGAATCGAAGGACGCGCTTGCCGAGAACTCCTACGGCGTTCCCTTTGCCGTCGTACGCGGGCGTCTCGGTGGCAGTGCGATGACGGCGGCGGCCCTCAACGCTCTCGCGAGGCCGGGCCTATGAGCGCGCCTTCGAACGGAAGCCTGATTGGCGTCGGCACCGGCCCCGGCGATCCCGAACTGCTGACGGTCAAGGCCGTCAAGGCTCTGGAACGTGCCGATGTCGTCGCCTACTTCGCCAAGCAGGGCAAAGGCGGCAACGGACGCGCCATCGTCGGCGACCTGTTGAAAGCTGATGTCGCGCTCCTGCCTCTCTACTATCCGGTCACGACCGAGATCGACAAGGATGCGCCGGAATATCTCAGTCAGATCACCGCCTTCTACGACGCCTCGGCGGAGATGGTGGCGGCACATCTGCGAGAAGGAAAGACGGTTGCCGTGCTCAGCGAGGGCGATCCGCTCTTTTACGGTTCCTACATGCACCTGCATGTGCGCCTTGCCGATCGCTTCCCGACCGAAGTCATCCCGGGCGTGACGGCCATGTCCGGCTGCTGGTCTCTGGCCGGCTTGCCGATGGTACAGGGAGACGACGTGCTCTCCGTTCTGCCGGGAACGATGGCGGAAGCCGAGCTTACCCGCCGCCTCGGCGACACGCAGGCCGCCGTCATCATGAAAGTCGGACGCAACCTGCCGAAAATCCGTCGCGCGCTCAATGCCGCCGGCCGGCTGAATGAGGCCATTTATGTCGAGCGCGGCACGATGGCGAACGGCGCCATGACGCCGCTCGCAAGCCGCGACGATGCCGAAGCACCTTATTTTTCGCTGGTTCTCGTCCCTGGTTGGGACAGCAGGCCATGAGCGGGCGTCTTTATGTCATCGGCACCGGACCCGGCAACCCCGCGCAGACGACGCCGGAGGCGCTCACTGCTGTCGCGGATGCGCATGAATTCTACGGTTACGGTCCCTATCTCGACCGCTTGACGCTGCGCAGCGACCAGATCCGCCAGGCATCCGACAATCGCGAGGAACTGGATCGCGCCAAGGTAGCACTGCAGCGAGCCTCAGCCGGCGTTGATGTCTGCGTCGTCTCCGGCGGCGATCCGGGTGTCTTCGCCATGGCGGCAGCCGTCTGCGAGGCGATCGATCATGGTCCTGCGGAATGGCGTGCGGTAGATCTCGTCGTCGTGCCCGGCATTACCGCCATGCTTGCGGTCGCAGCCCGCATCGGTGCCCCTCTCGGGCACGACTTTTGCGCCATCTCGCTATCGGACAATCTGAAACCCTGGCCCCTCATCGAAAATCGGCTTCGTGCAGTTGCCGAGGCCGGCTTCGTGATCGCGCTCTACAATCCGATCAGCAAGGCGCGGCCCTGGCAGCTCGGCAAAGCCTTCGAAATCCTGCGCGCCGCACTGCCCGGTGAAACACCTGTCATCTTCGGTCGGGCCGCCGGCCGTCCTGACGAGCGCATGACGGTAGCTCGGCTCGCCGATGCCGAAGCGTCGCAAGCGGATATGGCGACCTGCATCATCATCGGCTCATCCGAAACCCGCGTCATTGCCCGCGAAGGACGCCCGGATCTGGTCTATACGCCACGCTTCATCAGGGAAGAGGCGAAATGATCGATCCGACCGAGTGCAGCCTCCACCGTTTCGACCACCGGCAGACCGGCCGGCTCAGCGCGCTCGACCATGATCACCTTGATGCCAAGCAGCCTCGCGGCCTCGATCTTTGCATAGGTCGCCTCACCCCCGCTGTTCTTGGTGACGACGACCTCGATCTGATGTTTTTGCAGCATGTCGAGCTCGTCGGCCAATCGGAAAGGGCCTCGACTGCGGATATAGCTGACATGAGGCACCATCAGCGGCGGCTCGACGGGATCGACGCTGCGGACCCAGTAATGGTGTTGCGGCGCCGCGTTCGCCTGATGCGCCTCCTGCCGGCCGGTCGCCAGGAAGACCCGCAAGGACTCGGCGCCGAGTGCAGCGATAGCGTGCGAAACGCTATGCACGGAAAGCCAGTCATCACCTTCGACCGGCACCCAGGCCGGACGGCGCAACGCAAAAGCCGTCACATCGCATTGAGCCGCCGCTTCGGCAGCATTTGCAGAGATGCGGGCCGCAAAAGGATGGGTCGCGTCGATCAAGAGACCAATTGCCTCTTCCTGCAAATAGCGGGCAAGCCCCTCCGCACCTCCGAAACCGCCGCTGCGCACCGGAACGGGCTGCGGCGCCGGATCGGCTGTTCTGCCGGCAAGCGACAGGACAATGTCCAGGTCGGCTCGGGAGCCGAGGACCGCCGCCAAGGCGCGGGCTTCCGTCGTACCGCCCAAGATCAGAATACGGGCCTTGCCCATGGCTGAGACACCTTCAATTCAACGCTGGCTCACTCTTATCGGCATCGGTGAAGATGGTCCAGCCGGGCTCGGCGACGAAGCCAAACGGCTGATCGCCGAGGCACCGGCCATCTTTGGCGGTGCCCGCCATATCGAGTTGATGAGCCCTGTGATCACGGGCGAAACACATCGATGGCGTTCGCCATTCGAAGGCTCCATCGAAGCGGTGCTTGCCCGGCGCGGCAAGCCGACAGTGGTTCTCGCCTCCGGCGATCCCTTCTTCTACGGCGTCGGGGCGACGCTTTCGCGGCGCGTTCCGACCGGTGAAATGACCGTCATTCCGGCCCCATCCTCCTTCAGCCTTGCAGCATCTCGCTTGGGCTGGCCTTTGCAGAACACCACGGTCCTGTCGCTCCATGGCCGGCCCATCGATCTCATCCGGCCGCATCTGCATCCCGGCCGCAAGATCCTGGCGCTGACATCAGACGGTACGGGTCCTGCCGAATTGGCTGCTCTGCTGCGGAACTCAGGCTTTGGTCAGTCTGAGCTTACGGTCATGGAGGCGCTCGGCGGCCCACACGAGAAGGTCTCGCGGCAAACTGCAGCTGACTTTGCCCTATCCGGCATCGATGATCTGAATATATGCGGCGTCGAGGTCACGGCCGAAACAGGTGCGCGAATCCTGTCGCTGAGTGCCGGTCTCCCTGATGAGCTTTTCGAACATGACGGCCAGATCACCAAACGGGAGATTCGTGCAATCACGCTATCGGCGCTCGCCCCGCGTCACGGCGAGCTGCTCTGGGATATCGGAGCCGGCTCCGGCTCGATCGGCATCGAATGGATGCTGGCCGATCCTTCGCTACGCGCAATTGCCATCGAGGCATCGGCTGAGCGCGCGGCACGGATTCGTCGCAACGCCGCGAATTTCGGCGTGCCGGGCCTGACCATCATCGAGGGAGAGGCACCGAACGCCCTTGCAGGATTGCCCACGCCGGATGCGATCTTTATCGGCGGCGGCGGCAGTGACGCCGGTGTGCTAGACGCCGCGATCGGCCACTTGAAAAGCGGCGGCAGGCTGGTCGCCAATGCCGTGACGACCGAGATGGAAAGCCTTCTGCTTGCCGAACAGGCACGCCGAGGTGGCTTTCTGATCCGCATCGACATTGCGCGCGCCGCCCCTGTCGGCCGTATGACCGGCTGGCGACCGGCGATGCCCGTGACGCAATGGTCGTGGACCAAGCCATAATTCAGAATGAGGTAAAGCGATGACAGTGCATTTCATTGGCGCAGGCCCGGGAGCCGCCGACCTGATCACAGTGCGCGGCCGGGATCTGATCGGCAAATGCCCAGTCTGCCTCTATGCCGGCTCGATCGTTTCGCCGGAGCTTTTGCAATACTGCCCGCCCGGCGCACGCATCATCGACACGGCGCCGATGTCGCTGGATGAAATCGAGGCGGAATATCTCAAAGCCGCGGCAGCAGGAGAAGACGTTGCGCGCCTTCATTCCGGCGATCTATCCGTCTGGAGCGCGGTCGCCGAGCAGATCCGCCGTCTCGAGCAACGCGGAATCGGCTATACGCTGACCCCAGGCGTTCCCGCGTTTGCGGCCGCCGCCTCGGCACTCGGACGAGAATTGACCATCCCGGCCGTGGCTCAGAGCCTGGTTCTGACGCGGGTATCAGGCCGCGCCTCACCGATGCCGACCAACGAGACGCTGGAAAAATTCGGCGCGACCGGCGCAACACTCGCCATCCATTTGGCAATCCACGCGCTTCAACAGGTCGTCGAGGAGCTGACGCCATTTTACGGCGCCGATTGCCCGGTTGCGATTGTCGTCAAGGCATCCTGGCCCGACGAGCGGATCATTCGGGGCACGCTCGCCACGATCGAGCAAAAGGTGGCGGCCGAACCGATCGAGCGCACTGCCCTGATCTTCGTCGGCCCATCACTTGGCGCCAGCGATTTTCGCGAAAGCTCGCTCTATGATCCCACCTATCAGCGCCGGTTCCGCGGCCGGCAATAGCTCTTTGCCGACCGGGGGTGACAAGCAGCGCGGCGTCCGCTTCGGCAACCTGCAGCTCACCCCCTCGCGGCATGACCAGCATCGTGCCGAAACCTATTCGCACGACTGAGCGACGGCACCAGTTGCCCGGAGACAACTCAGGTTATCAAAGCTTGTCCGTCATATAGGCCATGCTCTCCTTGATCGCGGCCACAGGTTCCTTCAGTGCGTGCACCGCCGGGGCAAAGGGTTCGAACGAAGCGGGACCGGCATAGCCGGCAGAAAGCAGGGCACGCAGCTGGCCGACATTGTCGAGACGGTCGCTGGCATCAACCAGAACGCGATGCGGATCACGCATGTCGGCAACCGAAACATCGGGATCGCTGACGCCTGAAATATGTACGAGACCCGTCAGCTCGGGGAAAGTTGCGGACTCGCCTGCGAGGTGATGGTGGAAGGTATCGTGCACGAGGAGGAAGGTGGATCTCGCACCGAGTTCCTTGATCGCCGCTGCCGCTTCGCTCTTCAGGCGCAGCGAGCAAATCTCGAAGCCGAGCGGCTCGACAAGGCCGATAATGCCGGCAGCTTCCAGCACCGGCTTCAGGGCCGACAGCGCTTTGCGGAGATTGGCGCGTCGCACCTCCGGCTCGCGGCCGCTGCCGTCATTGACCGGAACGAGCACAAGGGCTTTCGCGCCGCACTCACGGGCATAATCGATCAGCTCCGCCGCCTCCCGGGCACGCTCGTCGTTCCACTCATTGAAACGCTGCAGCGCATTGATGGAGACGATCGTAAGTCCCTGGCGCTCGGCCAATTCCCTAACGGCTTTCGCCGGAGTGCCGTCCAGTATCGCGTTGCCGGCGAGATCGTTGCGGATCTCGACGCTGTCGATACCGAGCTCTCTTGCGGCGGCAAAGAACGATTCCAGCGTCAGGGACGGCGCGCACATATGATTGAGCGCGAAACGAATGGAACTCATGATGGGCACTCCTCCTCAAGGCATTCGGCCGCGGAGACATTCCATATCCGCCGCGCCTGCTTTGCGAAGGACTAGCGATATTCCTGCCCTTCTTCCACCGGCCTCAGCCATCATTTCTGATAGAATTCTTGGGATAATGATGGAATCACATCACCGCTGTCAGATGTTTTCCGAAAGGAAGATTTCAAACGGCAGGAAGCTTTGTCCGGGAACGGCAGCTTCATCGCTCTCGACGGACTTGATCATCAGGCTCATCAGTTCCTTGCAAAGCGCTGGCAGCGGCGTGCCGATCGCCATGGCGACGACATCATCGGCAAGCGCCGCTCTCGATTCCGGCGTCAATTCATTGACGACGGCAATCAGCTTGCCCGACAGCCGCTCCTCGCGAATGGCGGAAATCGCTCCCTCCATGCCGCCGCCGCAGACGTAGAAGCCAATGAGGTCGGGATGCTTTTGCAAAAGATCGAGCGTCGCCTCATGGGTGATTTCGGGCGTATCGAGATTGATGAGCGTATCCAGCACTTCGAAATCAGGGGCATTCTCGCGGAAAAAGGATCGAAAACCGATTTCGCGCAATTCATGCCCCAGGAAGCGATGGCTGCCGACAAAGCAAGCTACTTTGCCCGGGCGACGCGCTGAACGCGCGATGATCCAGGCAGCGGTGCGCCCGACCTTGCGATTGTCGACGCCGATATAGCCTTGACGCGCCGTGGTGGAAAAATCGGACAGCAGGGAAAAGACCGGAATGCCTTTCTCCTTCAATTCCTCGATCGCGGCCGTGACCGCCGGATAATCCGGCGCCACGAGTGCGACCGCCTGGCTGCGGGCAGCGACCATCTTCAGCTTCTCGACGATCGCCGTCGGGGTCGAGGCTGCGACGAAGTCGATATGGGCGTTGATCCGCGCTGTCGCGACCGCTTGCGCCGCCGCGGCAATCTCCCTGGCGAACGCCTGATAAAAGGCTTGAACGGGCTTTTGCAAGACGAAGCCCAAACGATATTGCGGCAGATCTTCAAGGACGCGCTGACGCAGGAGACCGACAGCGTGATAGCCGATTTCCTGCGCGGCCTCATAGACGCGCCGTGCCGTTTCCTCCCGCACGCGATGGCGCCCATTCAACACACGATCGATCGTCGCGACACTGACGCCGGATGCCTTGGCAAGATCCGCTATGGTAGGTCGACGCATGACTACTCCTGAGGTATGCCATCATTGGTGACATCGGTTCTTGATAGGTTTTGATAGATTCCATCATTCACGCATTGAGGCAAGCGAAAAGTCGATCTATCGTTTCCGGCATCGAGGGCGGTGTGCCGTTACGCATCGTGGGAGGCAGGAATGACGACGATAATCAAGCGTGACTACGATCTGCTCGGTGCAAGCGGCAGGCTGGCGGTGGAAACCGGACTTGCGGCTGCCGAATGGTATCATACGGATGTTCCACGCAAGGACGTGAAGGCGCTGATGCAGCGCTCGGACGCACCGGCAATCCGCGACACCATCATCTGGCTCGGCAGCATGGTGATCTTCGCCGCATTCGGGGTCTACTTCTGGGGTTCGTGGATCTGCAGCCCCTTCTTTCTGGCCTATGGTGTACTCTATGGCTCTGCCTCGGACAGCCGCTGGCATGAATGCGGCCATGGCACAGCCTTCAAGACGCGCTGGATGAACGACGCGGTCTATCAGATCGCCTGCTTCATGATCATGCGCAATCCGGTGACCTGGCGCTGGAGCCATGCGCGCCACCACACCGATACCGTCATCGTCGGCCGCGACCCGGAGATCGCCGTCATGCGGCCGCCGGACCTCTTCCGCCTGGTTCTCAATTTCTTCGGCATCCTCGATGCCTGGCATGCGATGGCCGATATGCTGCGCAATGCCTGCGGCGTTGTCAGTGCTGCGGAAAAGACCTTCATTCCCGAAATGGAGCAGCCGAAGGCCATTCGCATCGCCCGCATCTGGCTTGCCATCTATATCGTCACTATTGCGAGCGCCATCGCCATGGGCTCCATCCTGCCGCTGATGCTGATCGGCCTCCCCCGCCTCTATGGCGCCTGGCACCACGTTCTGACCGGTCTGCTGCAGCACGGCGGCCTTGCAGACAATGTCATC